>WJIV01000261.1 GCA_014730055.1 Candidatus Bathyarchaeota archaeon | reverse complement strand
ATGTAATGTAGGAGTGATTATTACATGATTATTATCTCCGAAGCTAATTACTGCTGTCAAACCAAGATTACGTATTGCTCCTCTACTCATAGGCCCTGTTAGGATGTACTCGCATTCATCTAAGTATGATACCTCTCCTTCAATTGTAACTGGATCACCTGCGTATGGACCCGAGTGTCCGCCCACGCTCACCGATAATTTTTCACCCTTTAATGCCTTATTCTCTATCGTTTTTATTGCCTCTTCATCTGAGATAGTTGCTATACAGAAATCTCTTGCTCCTTGGTCAATTAACTCTTTTAGAACCCAAGTGCTGTCTCCCATCCGGTCGCTATGATCAGCTATAATTACTGGTGTCTTTTTCTCTTTAGCCAAGCCAATAGCCTGCCTTACAGCTTCTTCTGTTTTGGGTAGTTTCTTACCTGCAAAAGGTTCTCTAAGTTTCCAGATTAAGTCTGAGACATCTTTGGCAATCTTCTCTGCAAGTTCCTTGTTATCATTGGTCACGGCTATTACAGTAGCGCCCACATCTGGAACATCAGCATAAGCGAATCCGAATGCAACGCTGACGCAATAGCAGTCCTCTTCTTTCTCCTCCCACATTCTCGCTCTTTCCATAATTTCTTTAGCGGGGGATTCGCCAGTACCTTGATACACACTTGGGGTAATTACACCAGGTTTTTCTATTGCCATAGTGGGTTTAAATTCGCCATTAATAGTTTTTACCAGACATGTTGCAGCAGTATACCCGATCTTCTCACTATCTACATGTGGATATGTCTTTAATATGAAAACACCATCAGCAACCTCAGTTAACTCATGATCCTCATTTGCATGTAGATCTAACGTAACCATTATAGGGACATCAGGACCAACCGCATCTCTACATCTCCTTACTAACTCTGCTTCTGGTTTCAAATATCCTTCAACTGCCATGGCTCCATGAAGCGCAAGAAGTACCCCATCTAATGGGCCTTTTTCCTTTAATCCATCAGCGATACCGTTACTGTACTTATCAAAACAATCATTTGTAAGCCAGCTACCGCTACTACCACCTCTGCTTCTTGAGGCTGACAATATCCCAACAAGTTCAACATCGTCATGCTTCTCAGCTGCCATAATATAGCCATTGATATATGTAGGAATACCTCGTACTTCCTCAATTACCTCTTTACCATAATATACACCACCAGCCTCAAAATCATCAATAGTGGTTGGATTTGGGCAAAATGTACACGTTTCATGACTAAATGAAGCTATTGCTATCCTCATAACATTCACAGATAAAAGATGATTAAATAGAAATTAAATCATACGATCTCAGCCTTAAGATAACCAGCACCCGAATCTGTAGCTCTAACATTAATGAATTGACCTAATCTAGCATTTGACTCCACTCCAATGGCCTTGTATGCATAATTTCGACCCACTAGGGTTTTTTCCCAGCCTTTTTCATCCAGAAGTATCTCTCCCTCCCACCCAATCCACTTCTTACCTACCTCGACTGACATTTGATCCCATAACCTCGTTAACATGCGAGAGCGTTCCTTAGTTTCTCTTCCATGCAGTCTACCTTTCATCTCAGTTGCTTTTGTACCTGGTCTAGCCCAGAATCTACTTATGTTTAGAACATCAGGTTTTAGCCATTTAATTAACTCAATTGAGTCATTGAATTCTTCCATAGTTTCACTAGGGAAACCACAAATTATGTCGGTTGATATGCCTATTAGGGGGAATGTTTCTCTCAGATCACTAACAATTCCTTTGAAATTTTCCACCGTATATTTTCTGTTCATTTTTCTTAATATTCTGTTATTTCCAGACTGAATTGGAATGTGGACAAAATTGAAAATCTTCTTATTTTTGTATGCTTCTATCAGTTCCTCTTTAATTTCCAAAAGCTGATTTGGGGTCATCATTCCGACTCTTATCCTAAAATTGCTAGGAATATCTGTGATCCTTCTCAATAGTTGAGGAAGTTTAACTCCATTGAAATTATAAGCCGCTGTATCTTCAGCTGTTACCCAGACCTCTCGGCAACCATCCACTATAGCTTGTTCGATGTCCCTAATGATCTCTTCTGGTTGAAACGAAAATAGTCTGCCTCGTGCATATTTTACTATGCAATAATTGCAGTCTCCTAGGCATCCTGTACATATTGGCTGAATGTGGACTAGTTTATTTTCTCTAATTCTGGGTAAACAAGTGCGTTCCGCTGGAGTTCCTTCAGTAAAATCTACTCGAATACCATTCAATGTTAGGTTAACAGCTTCAACAATTTTTAGTATGTCATCTGGTCCTACAACAGATGCCTTTGGGGCGATATCCTCAACTTGCTTTTTCATAGCTTTTGGCATGCAACCAGCGATGATTAAGGGGTGCTCAAGTTTGTAAAGTCTCTTTATTCGTTTATTCATCTTGTGTTCTGTAGGGGTTTTGACGACACATGTTAGAATTATATTCAAGTCGCTTTTTAGAGGAGAATCTATAATTGAGAATCCTTTTCTCTTTAAAATTCCCTTTATGATCTCGGCATCTGCTGTGTTAGCGCTACATCCGTAACTGGTTACATTTATGCTGGTCATTAGAGTCTATACAATTCCTGATTGGTAACAATTAAACGGTTTGAAATATAATGAACTAATAATGATCTTTTTTAAGATAGAAGATACTTAATTTTTATAAATTAAACCCTTGCCTGATACCCTTCACCATTAATTTAAAACTGTTAAAATTTAAGATAAAAAACATGTTAATTAACCCTCTATTGTATCTTATATCCGATTTGGGTTGTTATCCAAAATATGTGGTTACTCTCATCAAATGAGAGAGTTGTAAATTACTCTCAATATATGGGGTTAAGTTAACAAGTAAAAAGCAAAATAGAATGTTAATCCATTCACAGATGTTAATAGAAATGTCTCACATTCTCATACAATGCCGATACACACACCTAAATGAGACAAAACAATGGTGTGAGATGCAATAGAATTCGGCGATCTCGGGGGAGAAAAACGAAAGTGGTAGTAGTAGAGGAAAAGATCAATAAGGGCTTAAAATCCTTAGATGGCGCATTATTCAATTTCATTAGAATGTTAAAAGTTACTAAAAAAGAAAAAGCTGAGGGTGGTATTTTGAAAGATTCCGGGTTATATAATATGGAGCCTTATTCCAACTCTGATGTTAAAATTGATCTAGGAATAGATCTCTTTGACATTGAGTCCTCTTGGAAATAAGATAAATTTATCAACTTCAATATTTCATCTTTTAGGCAGATATTTCTTTATTCGTTGAATAATACTAATAGAGGTACCATACCATGTTGTCTTTCCCTCAATTATTGCATCTAGTATGTCGTTAATTTCTCTAGAAGAAGACTCTATTATAGTATATGCATTACCGATCGTCGATGGAATATGACTATCACTGCCTCCGGTTTGAGGGAGTCCCAACTTTTCAGCCAATTTAAGATTTTTTTCTAAAATGAGCTTGTATGGAAATTGTGCGCTATTAGCTACCTCGATGGCGTCAAAGCCTGCATTCTCTACAGTTTCCGGTTTCACCCAGCTACGAGGAAAACCATAAGGGTGAGCAAGAAGAGCAACTGAGCCCTGTTCCTGTATAAGTTCAACTGTCTCAACTATTCCTAAACCTGCTGGTATAATTTCTACTGGATCAAGCGCGAGAATATGGGCTCCCTTAGCAGATATTTCTAAAGCAGGTATAAATATGATATCATCTTTTTTTGAAAGTGCTCTAGGAATACCTTCAATTGTATCATGATCTGCAAGAGCAAATCCATCTAAACCCAGTTTACGAATTCTATCAAAAATTACTTCTATTGTATTGGAAGAGTCTTTAGAGTAAATGGAATGGATATGAAGGTCCAACTTTAACCTCAGGATATACACTACCCTTTAGCACTATAGATCCTTCTTACCATAGCCTCGGTTAAAGCAGCGATCTCCTCTTCAGGGATCTGGTCAAAAAGAGGTTCAGGTTTCTCGATCTTCCTACCTGCCTCCAGCGGTGCCAAAGCCTCATAAAGAGGGACGTTCTCGCTAGGGTTCCCGAGCTGATTCCAGATCTCTTTTGATTTATTTGGCATTATAGGCTCAACGAATACAGCTAAAGCTTTTGTTAGCCACACTACATTATGGATTATATCTCTCGCTCTTTCAGGGTCAGTCTTATCTATCTTCCAGGGTTCATTTTTCTGGATGTACTTATTACCAAAGTCTGCCAATCCTAATATGGCATCACTTACCTTCTTAAACTCATATTCATCCACCCCATCCCTAATTACGTCTAGAGCCCTCTCTACCTGATCTCTTACCTCAGGTTCTACGTTTCCTTTCGGCAGTTCTTTATAATTTCTATAAGCGAATAGCATACTTCGGTATATAAAGTTCCCAAGACTTCCCACAAGTTCTTTATTGACCTTCTCTCCATAAGTTTCCCAGCTAAAGTCTAGATCTCTTTGTTGACCAGTATAACTAGCAATATAATACCTAAGAACATCAGGATCGAGATCATTGACAAGGTAATCATCATATACCCATATCACATATCCTCTGCTCTTACTGAATACGTGTCCTTCTACCTTCATAGTACCAGAAGCCACGATCACATCAGGTACGCTATAATCTGAACCATGTAGCATGGATGGCCAGAAGAGACAATGATGATATACTATACCTGGGCCAATAAAATGAATTAGTTTACCAGGGCCTTTCCAATAATGTTCCCAGTCTCCTCCCGTCCGCTCAGCCCATTCCTCTGTAGACTGTATATATCCGATAGGTGCGTCGAACCAAACATACAAGACAAGATCTTTAGAACCAGGGAATTTTATACCCCAGTCTATGTTCCTAGTTATGTTCCAGTCCTTTAATCCACCTTCAAGCCATTGCTTTGCATAGTTCTTAGCGATATCAGTTCCATCAAGTTTTTCTAAGAATTCTCTTAGAAAATCCTCAAAAGCAGTGAGTTTCAAGAAATATTGGTTTGTTTCCTTAAATTCAGCCGGGGTTCCACATATCTTACAATGGGGGTCTTGCAATTCACCAGGTTCCAAGTATCTATTACAACCTTGGTCGCATTCGTCACCTCTTGCTGTTACCCCACAGTGAGGACATTTTCCCTCAAGATATCGATCCGGGAGGAAACGATCACATGATGGACAATAGGGTAATGTTACAACTTTGGGATATATGTAACCGTTTTTCATTAACTCCTTAGCGATCTGCTGAGTCCTGTGATGGTTTAATGGGTGATCTGTGCTACCGTAGTTATCGAAATTTATACCAAGTTCTGGAAATATATCTATATAGTGTTTGTGATATATTTCCACTACCTCTCTGGGTGTGATGCCCATTTCCTCGGCTTTTACTGTAATTGGTGTACCATGGGTATCGCTTCCACATACAAATACCACATCTTGTCCAAGTTTACGTAGAAATCTAACGAATATATCCCCAGGCACATATGTTCTAAGATGAGCTATGTGTAAGGGTCCGTTTGCGTAGGGTAACCCACAAGTTACCAAAACTTTCTCTTCAACTGGATACTTGTGGCTTTCGTTTTTATTGAGTTTATAACACCTCTGATTCATTAAGGAACCTCTAACAATACTTAAAGTTAATCCACTTACAATGACGCTTCTCTAATAATCTTTCCCTTAAATAATGAGATTAGAGAATTAAATTCCTGAATGAACTCACGATTCATATCTTGTTTGACTTTTTCTGGAATGAACGATGTCTCTAATGAGTCAAGGCTTATCTTAAATAGATCTTGGACAGTGAAACCAAGTTTCTTATGAAGTTGAACATACTCATTGTTCATATTCGTCCCGAACATAGGAGGATCATCTGTATTTACAGATACCTTAATCCCATTTGCAATGAACTCTTTTATAGGGTGGTTTTTCAAACTTGATACAGCACCTGTACAAACATTACTAATTGGACAAGTCTCAATGGAGATTTCCCTAAGTGAAATCTCTTTCATAAGTTCTATATCTTTCGAAGCAGCAACTCCATGTCCTATCCTTTCGGGTTTAAGCGTTCTCAAACATTCCCATACGTAGTCAACTCCCGCAGCTTCCCCCTGGTGAGCAACTGTATGTAAACCCAAATCTCTTGCCCTCTCATAGCATGCTTCATATGGCCCTGGTGGATAACCGAATTCACTTCCCCCCGTGTCTATGGCTACAATATTTTCAGCTTTTTCCTCTATAAGATCAAGTACCTTCATCCCAACTTCTGGTCCGTAGTTTCTTACAAGATCAACTCTAATGCTACAAGAGATACCGTAATCATTTTTTGCTTTTCTTATCCCTCGATTAATATTTTCTAGCATCTTACTATAGTCAAGCCCCCTTCGAATGTGATCATAGGCAGAGAAGATCGCTTCTACATGTTTAACATTACATAAAGAACAATTTTCAAGCATCTCGTATGTGATCCGCTCATAATATCTTTCATCATCAATTGTGTCATTTACTGTGCTATAAATATCAATAAAATGTAAAAAATCCTCATATCTGTAGAATTCTTTGAGTTCCTCTATGCTACTATATGGTAGATTTCTGTCACTTTGCTCAATTAACCAAAGAAAGGTTTCGGGATTAATAGATCCTACTATATGAATATGTTGCTCAACTTTTGGAAGTTTCTTTATAATTGACTCAGTAGACATTTAGGCAAATATTACCTGATACTTTTTAAAGTAAATTATATCTACTGATTCAACTCAACATGGGAGTTCTTACTCAGACCACCATAACTTTCCTTAAGAAAAACTGTGAAAATTATGGTCATAAGTATAGCTCCTCCTAGTAGGAGAGAATTAGAAGCATAATATTTCCCTGTAGCATCTACTAAACCTCCATACAGAGGTGCAATAAAGGAAAACCCAATTGTTCCTAAACCATTAACTAAACCAAGTCCTACACCCGCCTTTTCTGGAGGTAAGGTTTCTGGTATCATGCTGAAAAAAAGCACCCAAAAACTGACCATGAATGTTAGTGAAAACCCCATTACTAGAAAAACAAGATTGGGTAGGCTGCTAGGCATCCATAAGAATATGAAAAGTAACATCGTGTATATACTAGAGAATATTACGATTGGCGTTTTTCTTTTCTTTAACTTGTCAGATATTGCAGCTATAACGATGCATCCCGGAATTCCTGCAATACTTCCAGCACTAGCCACTTGTCCTGCTGTAATATAGTCAAAACCCTTTACGTCAATTAGGAACTGTGGTAACCAGTTTAAAAATACCCATGAGAAACTAGCTAACATATAACCGGCTATAAATGGAAGTAATCTTCTATCTGTAATCGTATCAATTAGATTACGAAAAATTGAGCTTCCGCTCAAATGAGGTCCAGCCACGACAATTTCTTCCTTTTCTTTTAAAACAAAAAAGTTCATGACCCAGTTCACAACTAGAATCAAGCTCATGACTAGATACAGTGTCCGCCAATCACCAAATCTTTCTACCGCTAGTGGAAACCCCATATATGCAACAAAATTGCCCAGACCACTTGCTGCACTCAGTATCCCTATTGCTGTAGCTTTTCTATCAGTTGGAAACCAAGTGGAGACAAGTTTCACAGCATTAATATAGAAAACACTGCAACCAATCCCAATCATCAATTGAGCTACAGCTAATAGATTATAGCTGTGACTTATCCAGAAAATGAAAACCCCTACAACGGTCAGGGCAGTAAACACGATTATTGTTTTTCTTGCCCCTAGTGCATCGCTCAAGATCCCGCTGGGAACCTGCATTATTCCGTAAACGAAAAAGAAAGCAGATATAAGTAGACCCATTTTCCCATGACTTATCGATAATTCGGTTATTAGAATTGGAGTTAAGGCACCTGCTGCACTGCGGAGAAAATTCTCGACAAAATATGTTATACAAATGGTTGTCAATAATATTAATGCGTATTTATCTCTCTCCATCTTAATCGACGCACAGAGATTCATGCCATATCTTAAAGATTATGCCAGTTTATTTGGGTGACACATATAACGTATATAGATCTATTCAGATACATGAGCGATATCTTAGCAGAGATAGGAATAATTGGAGGTACAGGAGTTTATGATCCTGACATTTTAGAGGAACCCAAAGATGTCAAAATAAGTACACCCTTCGGAGCAACCTCAAGCCTTATTACTGTAGGAACTTATGAAGGAAAGAACATCGCTTTCCTTAGTCGGCATGGGCCTTCTCACCAAATCCCGCCACATAAAATCCCCAATCAGGCTAATATTTGGGCACTAAGAAAAATTGGAGTAAAGAGGATAATAGCCAGCAGCGCAGTTGGAAGTCTTAGAGAGGACTATAAACCAGGAGACTTTGTTATGACTGATCAGTTTATTGATCGGACAAAAAAACGATTAGATACATTCTACGAGGGCGGACAATTATGCCACATTTCAGCAGCAGATCCGATTTGTCCTCAAATACATGAATACTTTGTGGAACATGCTAGAAAGTTAGAACTAAAAGTGCATCCATCTGGTACTTATATATGCATAGAAGGTCCTAGATTCAGTACCAGAGCAGAATCAAAACTATTCAGGCAGTGGGGGTGCGATATAATAGGAATGACACTTTACCCTGAGGTGATACTAGCTAGAGAAGCACAGCTTTGTTATGTGAGTATAGCAATGGTAACTGATTACGATGTTTGGGCAGAGAAACCTGTTTCTGCTCAAGAAGTAATAGAGACCATGGAAAAAAACAGTGAAAACTTTAAAAAACTAATAATGACAGCTCTCCCAGAGTTTCCTGAGAAAAGGCTCTGTGACTGTGGTGAGAGCTTAAAATTTTCACTAATGTAGTAAAACCTCTTTAACTCATCAAACTATTTCTAGGTCATGCCAAGTAAAGAATTTGTTTTTCTCGTGCTGGAAGAGCATCCATATGGTAGAGAGATGCTCATGCAGCTATTAAAGGCGGGGCACACGCCGAAGGCAATAATTGAGGAAACAGGGCCTATAGCTGATGAAGAACGAGTTAAATTTCTTAAACGAATTAATGGGTATAGAGTTGCTCCAAGCTTTACAGAATTACTAAAAGATATTAATATACCGAGAATTTCAGTGAAAAATCATAATGATGAGGAGTGTATGATGATCCTAGAAAATTTGGAACCTGATCTGGGTGTTCTAGGAGGAACACGAATTCTTAGAAAAGAGGTACTAAAGATTCCACAAGATGGTATGTTAAATTCCCATCCAGGTTTATTACCAGAGGTTAGGGGATCTGCAAGTCCAGCGTGGTCAGTATATTTTGACATTCCAATTGGTTCAACCTGCCACTTTATAGATCCAAATATTGATACGGGGGACATCGTAGGTAAAAGAGAAATAACTGTAATTCCAGGTGACTCCTATGAGACTTTATGCTGGAAAACCCTAGTTATGGCTGGAACATTGATGGTTGAAGCTGTCACGATGTGGAAAGAAGGTTCTATTTCGCGTACTCCTCAAGGTGATAGTGAGTTTCCTACTTTCAGGGTAGCACCTCCAGAAGTCCTTGAGGTAGTTCATAAAAAACTGCGTGATAGGTTTTATAAACACTTTTCATTTCAATAAAGCAATATTATATAAAGTATTCAAGGTTTAATACATAAAATTGCCATAATGGTTAAGGAGATGTTAATTTGAGCGATTCTTGGTTTTATGGTTCGAGGAAAAATAACAATAAGAGGGATAATTCTCTATGGGTAATCGTTATCATCTTTATGATATTGAACGTAGGGGTTCTTTCCTACGTCACTTTCTTCATAGACCGTAATCCCGTGTCGACTGATGAAATCAATGAGATGAAAACCCAACTCGAAAACTTGCGATTTCAGCTCTCTAGTGCTCAATCAGAAATAGAAAGCCTCCAAGACCAACTAAAATTAGGAAAAGTAACTAATAATACTAAAAATATAATTCTTACTCAGTTATACAACCAAACAAGAAGAAGTGTAGTATTAATATCTGTAACCACACCAAGTGGGGGCGGGACAGGTAGTGGTTTTATTTACGACAGAGAAGGGCGAATAATAACGAATAACCATGTTGTAGATGAAGCAGAAACAATCGAGGTTACTTTCATTGATGGTACTATAGTTGAAGCTGAGTTGGTGGGAACTGATCCTTATAGTGATATGGCTGTTATTCAGATTGATGTACCAGATGATATCCTTTATCCCTTGGTTTTAGGAGATTCATCAGAACTACTTGTTGGGGAGACTGCAGTTGCAATTGGTAATCCATTCGGTCTAGCGAACACAATGACTGCTGGTATTATCAGCGCTTTAGGAAGGCAGTCAAGTGTTCAAGGGAATTATGTGGTAGTCGATGTAATTCAAACTGATGCCGCAATAAACCCCGGAAATAGCGGAGGGCCTCTTCTTAATGCTAAAGGTGAGGTGATTGGTATGAACACATGGATATTGAGTCAGACAGGACAATTTAGCGGAATAGGCTTCGCTATACCTAGCAACACCATAAAGAGGGAGATTGATAGCCTAATTGATACTGGTTCTTATGAGCATCCATGGATAGGTATTCAGGGAAGAGATCTAACACCGGCAATTGCAAGAGAGATGAGTTTGGACCCAAACACAGGAGGAACTCTTGTTGTCGATGTCGTAGATGGAGGACCAGCAGAGGAAGCAGGTCTTCAAGGTGCAGATAGCACAGTAGTTATTGATGGTCAACAAGTGGGTGTTGGTGGAGATGTCATAATAGGTGCTGATGGGAAGACAATGAAAACTTTTTACGATTTAATATTCTACGTATCGAGAGAGAAACACCCAGGAGATATTTTGTCCTTGACAGTAATCAGAGATGGTGCCACGACGGAAATAGATCTAACCCTTGGTGTCCGCCCACCGCCATCTTAGCTATTTTTATAAATTAACTCTCTTATTTTATCCGGGCTATAACTCAACAGCTCTCCAAATCTTAATGCAATAACATTTTCCAGCTTTTCTGGATTGCCTTTTTTATCGCTCTCCATCTTAAGCTCCTTCAATTTATGATAGTCATTTAATATCATATCGTTCTGAGCAATAAGAAAAACAGTTTTTCCTTCAGCAATAGTTTTAGGAAATAAAAGTGTCCTAATCAAGTCGTCTTCAACTTCTAGTGTTACCCCATATTTTTCTACTGAGTATTTTGTAGGTTCCATCATTTTTTTGGCCAACCAAGGCTCGTAAGGGGAACTTAAGGCCAGTTTCTTACAACCTGCACCAACGACTTCAGCAAAAGCTGTGTTAACCCCGGTGTGATAGGAAACAAGGTCAAAATCTTCAATAATTCTCTCTAGCTCTTCTACCAAAAATATCATATAGTATTAAGTAAATCCGCATTAAATTCTTTTGTAACTTGATCAATTGGTATCTTACCATCTTTTCTTTTACTAAAAACACTGATAAACTGAAATCCCGCTTCTTCTAACTGTTTCACCGCATTAGGTAATTCATGTCCTAAATTTTCGGGCGAATGAGTATCACTCCCAATTGTAACCTTCTCAACACCATATTCTTTAGCGTGCCTTAGGAACTCCTTTAATGGATAAAAGCTATCCCAACCAGCCCTTACTGCTGATGTATTAACCTCAAATCCGATATCATTGTCTGCTAGAGCAAATATTGCGGAATAAACCTCATCCCCATAGTTTTTCCAGTTTATCTGACCCTTATTTTCATCAATCAAAAACTTTTTCCAGTAATCGGGATGAGCCATCACATCAAATAGACCGCTATAGATAGCTTGGGACCAAGTTGTGAAATATTCATCTATAGCCTCACTTAATTGTCGGTCTTTGAAGAATTTTTTAGCACCTATTCTTGAACCAATATCAATACCATTGATATAATGGGTACTTCCCAGTATAAAATCAACGGAGTATTCCTCAAGCAATTTTTCAATATACCTTTCCTTTTCAGGGAAATAATCTACCTCAAATCCTATCCTAAGTTTTATTATCGTATCATCATCATTTTTTAGGATATTCTCAATATAAGTTTCTATTTCATTTGTTTGCAGTCCCAGCTTTTTATCGGGGCCTTCTACTATTAGATGTGAGGTGAAACAAATTTCCTCTAAACCCTTTTTCTCACCTATCTCTATAATACTTTCCAGTGAAGCCTCGGGAGCATCTCTACTAAAAGAATCATGGACATGATAGTCATATCTTGAAACAAATTGCATACTCCTAGATATCTCATGTCCTCACTTATAGTTGATTTCAATATAGATTATAGAAAGTAAACCCCTTTTTACTTCTAAAAAATGTAATTGGGCTTCATAATATAGTTCTCTAATAAACTTAGTTAAAATTCACCTGTTTTTAATGTATGTCTTACACTTCCTCAATTATTTTTAATCTAATAGTTGAGATAATTTTTGATTCCAATGGAAGCTATGGCTCGTGGTGTAATCGAACATGCAATTGATGATGAACTTTGTGAAAATAGACTCGAACTCAGTTATAACACATTTAAAAAATTTGAAGAGTTGGGGATGATAAAGTCAGCTGAGAGTGCTATGTTCGGTAAAATTTATTCCGAGGCTTTCAGTTTTTTTGTTAACTATAAGATGCACAATGAAGAGCCAATAAAACTTGAGGAGATGGAGGAATTCGAGAAAGTTATAGAGCGTAGAGTCTTCGAGATTAGGAGTAAGATAATTCAACTCAGTTGTAGGTAAGAGGTTAGGCACGAATGGGAAAGGTGAAACCCATAAACTAACCTACTAAAAAAAGCATTTCTTAAATTTAATTAATAGTCTGTAGTTCATTAATATTGACAAAGAATGTTTTCTTTGTTCGTATAATTATCTTTTTAAAATAGTAGCTGCCTTTGAGTGATGGCGGGTGAGTGGGACCTCCTACCCGTTCCGCTGAATAAATCCCGGAGTAAGGAGGATATTGGAATGAATACAAGAGAGTTAACGTTAGCAGCAGTATTCGCTGCTCTTTATGCGACTATGGTTATTATATTTGCCCCAATTAGTTTTGGACCAGTCCAGCTTAGACTAGCTGACGCTTTAATCCCATTTTCTGCAGTTTTCGGAGTACCTGTAATTATAGGTGTTTCATTAGGTACTCTTGTAGGTAATTTCTACTGGTTCCTAAGCCCTATTGACATTATACTCGGATCTATTGCGAATCTAATTTCTTCCTATATCATCTATAAGTATAAGGACAATCTAATAGTCGCCTCTGTGGTTGGTTCATTTATAATTGGTTCTATTGTTGGGGGTTATCTTTGGTTATTTTTCCCTCCCCCAAATGTATTAAGTCAATATTTACCAGTCTGGTTAGCTATGATTGTAAGCATTACACTCAGTAGCCTAATAGCTATTAGTATTCTGGGGGTCGGTTTAGTCAAGACTTTGATAAAGACTGGTTATCTTAAGCAGTTTAATGACAATTTCACTTAGCTTATAGGTAGGCAAACACATGTTTTCTTCATGAATACGAAAATTATCCGTATAATGGGATATTTTGGCATCCTTTCCCCTATTCTCGGTTTATTAATGCTCTACTTGAGTATATACTTCACACCTGGATACGATATTACCACTCAGACACTGAGTGAGTTAGGCACAGGAGGGTTTGGGGCTGTTCTCTTTAACAGCGGACTTCTAATGTCTGGGGCATTAATGATGCTCTTCAGTACAGGTTTATGGGAGATGGGAAAAAAGGACCTTAAAGGTATTCTTGGTAGTATAATGTATCTAGTAACAAGTATTATAGTTGTGTCCTTAAGTTTAGTGACGATCAATGTGACTCCTTGGCATTATTACTTTTCAGTGACATTATTTACATTGATACCATTATCTATGTTCACTTATAGCCTAAACTTACTGGATTTCAAACTAAAAAAGAGAGCGATAATTGGATTTATTTCCGGAGCAGGAAGCATCCTCATATGGATAATAGGGGGGCCAGTGAATGGTGTAAAAGAACTTGTGTCCCTGATCTTTTTAACTATATGGCAAATGCCAATTGCTTATTGGATGATAAATAGATCGATCGAATAGAATTACTTTTCACCGAGAAATCTTTTGGATAATCTTTTCCATATAGACTTGGTATCAGTTATTTTTATCACTTTAGAGTTTTGGTCTGTATTTGATTCTGCCTGTTCAACCTTCAGTGTGGCCATGGGTTCAGTTCTAAGGTCATCTAGTGGTTTACAGAAGTTGCACATGTCTATGGTTCCGGGTAGGCGTTCATCTTTAATATACTTCATGGCTTCACCCGCCGAATCAAATTTTAGCCATCCCCCATCCTCCTTCAATTCTCCTACTCCGATATCTTCTGATTCCTCTGGTACAATGTGCGGGCAGTCATACCTATGAAGCCTGTGATCGCTATCTCCTATACTTACCCTAAGCCAATACATAATTGAACTTCAAGAGGGGCGATTAAAATAAGTTGAGATTAGGGATAGACTCTTCGCATATCCCTTGGGAATGGTATAGTATCACGTATATGCTCTAGCTTGAGCATCCACATGATCACTCTTTCAATACCTAGACCAAACCCACTGTGGGGAACTGTACCCCATTTACGAAGATCCATATACCAT
Source organism: Candidatus Bathyarchaeota archaeon (assembly GCA_014730055.1). Next base: position 12,303 of record WJIV01000261.1, on the reverse strand, counting down.
TCATAGTTTGATGGATCGAGTCCATCATCCAGTGTCCTCTGATAAAGCTGTTCATAGTTATGGACCCTCTGCCCACCACCTATGATCTCACCATATCCATCTGGTGCAAGTAAATCAGCACTAAGCGTAACATCTGACCTATCAGGATCAGGCATATGGTAAAATGGCTTTATTCCGCTTGGGAACCCAACAACCCAGAAAGGTTTCTCGAACTCCTGTGTTAAAGGCTCCTCCTGCTGCCACCCAAAGTCATCCCCCCAGTACATCTCAACACCAGCATCCTGAACAATCTCAACTGCCTCATCATAAGATATCTTAGGGAAAGGGGGCTCTAAATTCGCTAGGTATTCTGGGTCACCACCTGCTCTCTTTACTTTGTCAGTCATTTTCTGTCCTAGGACATTAGATATATAACTTACTAATCGATCCCCCACACCCATTATACCCTCCAAGTCAGTCCACGGCTCCTCAACTTCGAGATGCCAGAACTCGGATAGATGCCTTCTTGTCCTATGCGGTTCGGCCCTAAAACTAGGGGCAATGGTGTAAATTTTACCTAAACTACATATCATGGCTTCTGCATAAAGTTGCCAACTTTGACTGAGGTATACGCCTTCCTTCTCAAAATACTCAACATTGAACAAGGTCGAACCCCCCTCAACGCTAGCTGTCATAAACATTGGGCTCTGAGTTTCCGTATATTCGTTTTCCTTGAAAAATTCACGTGCAGCTTCCATGAAATTGGCTCTAATCTGAAATATATTTTGCAGATAGGGCTCTCTCACATATAGATGTCTGTTATCCATAAGGAACTCAGTGCCTTGCTCCTTTTTCACAATTGGATAATCTCTCTGTGCCTCGTAGACCTCACCAATATTAGTAACCCTAATCTCCCAACCACCAGGGGCTCTCTCATCTTCTCTAACCTTTCCCGTAAGTTCTAGGGCGGTCTCGATAGGCAACTTCTCTATATAATCAAATGCTTCATCGTCAATGATTCGTCTATTAAGCGTACACTGGACCACGCCATCTCCATCTCTAAGTTCTAAGAATTGAATTCCACCACTACTTCTACTAGTGTATATCCACCCGCGAACTTGAACCTCTTCCCCGTCCTCATATTTTCCTTCTAAAATATCGATTGCCTTCGCGAATCCAGACATATTGACATTGGATACACTGTACATCTTAAAGACTCTTTCCGATCATTCAAAAAATAGGGTGAGTTTTTTATTGTCTCTACCAACCAATTGCACAGCCGTCTGATCTCGGATCAGAACCAGCAGTAAGAACCCCTGTATTGGGATTTCTGTTAATGATCTGACCTTTACCGAAAACTATTCTTCTTGATCCATATACTGGAACGACATTATGTCCCATTGCAGCAAGTTTACTAATTGCATCAATACCTATAGGTTTTTCAAGATATACCTTACCCCCACTTGTTCCATCAAGAATACAAAACCGTGGGGCATCGAGAGCCTGCTGTGGATCCATACCATAATCAATCATATTTACTATCACCTGTAAGTGTCCCTGTGGCTGCATAAATCCCCCCATCACACCAAAAGGAGCAAAAAGTTCACCATCCTCTAAGACCATTCCGGGTATAATCGTATGATATGGTCTTTTATTTGGCTGCAACCTATTGGGGTGCTCAGGATCCAGACTAAAATTAGCTCCTCTATTCTGTAGTGTGAACCCGGTTCCCTCTGGTATGATCCCTGTACCAAACCCGCGATAATTGCTATTGATAAAGCTACAAGCATTTCCCATTCCATCTACAACACAAAAGTACACGGTGTCTGAACCTGCTGTTGGGCTACCCCTTAATACATCAATGCTCGCTCTCTCCTTGTCCAGCAATTTTCTTCTATCCGCTGCATAATCCTTACTTAGAAGCTGCTTTATTGGTACCTCAACAACTTCTGGATCCGCAACAAACCATCTTGTATCGGAGAATGCAAGTCTCATCGCCTCTATAAGAATATGAAGGTGCATCGATGATCCGTGTTCGATTCCGGTAAAATCGTACTCTTCTACGATGTTTAGAGCTAGAAGAGCAGTGATACCTTGCCCATTTGGCGGAATCTCATACACGTCTAGCCCCTTATAGTTAGTTTTAATTGGATCCGGAAATATGCTATTATGCTTCTTTAGATCTTCGAGAGTCATTTTACCTCCCATTTCAGAGAGAACTCTGACAATCTCCTCCGCTATCTTTCCCTCATAGAAGCCAGATTTTCCGTGCTCCGCTAACTCTCTAAAAGTCTTTGAAAGGTTTATGTTCTTCATAATCTCTCCGGCTCTTGGCGCTCGGCCTTCAATTAGAAGCTCTTCATAATGGGGGCCATTCTTTAACTGTGGTATTCCACGTTCCCATGCATGAGCAGTTATAGGGCTGACTGGAAATCCTTTTTCTCCCAATTCAATTGCAGGAGTCAGGACTTCTTCCAGTGTCATGGTTCCAAATCTCTCAATAGTATCTACCCAACCCGCAGCTGCTCCTGGGACAGTTACGGTATGAACACTGAATGGGGGGAGGTTATCAGTTATTCCTATGGATTCTAGGTATTCCAGAGTTAAACCTGAGGGAGCTCTTCCACTACCGTTTAGGCCTTTCACCTTTTTTATAGATGCGTCGAAGAATAAACAGAAACAATCTCCTCCTATTCCAGTACTTGTGGGCTCTGTCATGTTAAGGGCAGCAGCAGTGGCAACAGCTGCGTCTGCAGCATTGCCCCCCTCTTTTAGAATCTCTATACCCGTCATGGATGCCAAAGGTTGGCTGCTTGCAACCATACCATTCGCTCCATACACGGGGGATCTACGGGAGTTGAATAACATAGTGCTCGATTATGTGGGGTAAGACATAAGGTTAACGGGGATATGTAATTTATTATATCGATATTTCTTAGTAGTATTATGGTTGATTTAGAATACTGGCCAGAAGGCTACAAATGTTGCGTAAATATCAGCTTCGACTATGACTCTAATAGTGCACTAATCAGGAGGGAACCTTTGGATATCGTCGCACAGAGTAGGGGAAGATTCGCTCCAAATGTTGCTATTGAACGGATACTTGATCTATTGGATAAACATGAGATCAAGGCTACTTTCTTCACACCAGGCTGGACGGTTGATGTTTTTACTGATAGCTGCTCAGAAATTGTCTCAAGAGGGCATGAGATGGCTGCTCATGGATATCTACATGAGAGGCTTGCTGAGATCTCCTGGGAGTCTGAAAGGGGGGTCTTTGAAAAAAGCCTCAACAGTTTCGAGAGGATAGGTGTAAAACCTGTGGGATTCAGAGCTCCCTACTGGTTAATTAGCGATCGTACTCTAGGTCTTATCCGGGAACTTGGATTCGAGTATGATTCCAACTTTATGGACTCTGACATGCCATACATGCTTAAATGGAGGGGTAAAGACACTGGTTTAGTAGAGCTACCTGTCGAATGGCTTCTTGATGATTGGCCTCACTTTGAAACGCATCGAATGACAATCAATCAGGTCTATGATATCTGGAAACCGGAATTTGAAGGAATACACGAGTTAGGCAGATATTTTGGTTTGACATTCCATCCACAGTGCATTGGGAGAATATCTCGACTCAAGATGCTGGATAAACTGTTAACAGAAATGAAGGATAAGGGTGATGTATGGTTTGCAAACTGTAAAGAGGTATCTGACTGGACAAGAAGTAAGCTAAAGTAGACTCTTTATCTCCATAACTAGAATGGGAAGTGATTTACCTGATGGTGCCAATATGTTAACATCGCACAAGTCACTAATCTCACTTTGACGAATATTTGCCTCTACCAGATAGCCATCGTTTCTTTTAATAATGAAAGGTAGACTTGATGCAGGTGCTACAGTAGCTGAGGTTCCTGCAACTATCATACAATCGCTTTTTTCAGCCTCTTCAAAACACTTCCTTAAGACTTCTCGGGGTATTGGCTCTCCGAACATAACTGTATCGCTCTTTACTATACCGCTGCACTCCGGACACGTTGGTGGTATATCCTCAACATAAAATTCATTTATATTCCATTTCTCACCACATTTAATACACCTCAGATAAAGCATATTTCCATGGATCTCTAGTACGTTCTTATTACCTGCCTCATAATGAAGATTGTCGATATTCTGTGTGATCAAACTCTTGAGAACACCGATTTTTTCCAATTCAGCCAAAGCAAAATGTCCAGGATTAGGTTTAGCGTTGAGGATTGTCGAAGCAAACTCACTGTCTTTACGCATCCTTCTCTCCCAGTATGCTTCGGGGTTGTCTAAGAATCTTTGATAGCCATCCATAGATGGTTCTCCTTTTTCAGTCCACAGTCCGCCCGGTCCTCTGAAAGGGCGGATACCACTTTCAACACTGATCCCAGCTCCAGTGAGGCATGTCAGATAACTTGAATTAACGATAATCTCGGCTGCCTTTTTCACGACTTGTAATTTTTCCTCATTCATTTCATATTAGGAAAAGTTTTGGTAGATAAAAAATTAAACTTCTTTATTCAATGCCCTCAATAAAGCTGGAAGGACTTCATAGATATCTCCCACAATGCTGTAATCGCTAATTCTATGTATACCTGCTCCCTCTTCTTTGTTTATTGAGACAATAATCTTGCTGTCTCGAATACCTGCTATATGCTGTATGGTTCCACTAATTCCACAAGCTATATACAGTGATGGTTTAACTTTACGTCCACTTATTCCAACCCAATCATCCATCCAGCCTAGATCTGCGCTAATTGGTCTGCTACATCCAATCTGTGCACCCAATACCTCAGATAGTTTTTCTAGAATCTTTAAATCTTCTTTATCCCTGAAACCACGCCCAGCTGATATAATTATGTCAGCGTTCTCTAAGTCAACTTCACTCTTAGCTTTATCCCGTCGCTCTATAACTTCAGTTTCGGTCCCAGATGGTTTATAGCTTAATTCTATTAATTGTCCCTTTCTATCGGATGCTTCGTGTTTTTCAAATGTGTTTGGTGGAACAGTAATCAAACTTGGTATACTTGTACAATGCTCTCGGGATATTATTGAACCACCATACGTGAACCTCTGCACTGTTACCTTACCTTCTTCCATGAAAATATCAATACACTCAGACATACAGCCAACACCAAGACTTGCTGCTACTCTGGGAGCTAGTTCTTTACCAAATCTAGTAGCACCTAATATCACTAAATCTGCTTGTGATTTCTCTATTGCTTCCTTTAGAATATCCCTAGTCTCTATAAGGTTAAATTCATCTACGTCGACCTTGAGAACAAAGTCTGCCCCTTGACTGAAATAGTCCTCAGGATTATTTTTCCCGATTGCATAGACCTTTTGATCATCTTCAAGAACAAGTTCACGGGCTTTACTGATTAACTGTAAAGACAAATCTAAATCATCCGAAAAAATAAGTATACTCATTATATTACCCCCTCTTCTCTAAGATTATTAACAAGCTTGAGTACTGCTTCTTCCAATGTGTCTGCTTCAATTACAACTTGCTTCCTATCAATTTCTGGAGCAGCCAGGTTCAAGACTTCAACATAAGACTGTTTTTTAATCTCCAATGGATCAATATCAAGATCCTTTGCTTCCCAGGTTATTTGTGCCTTCTTTTTAGCTTTCATTATTTGCATTAGTCCTGGGATCCTAGGCTCATTTATCTCTCTTACTACACTAATTAGAGCAGGTAGTCGTACCCTTACAACCTCATCTACGTACTCTAGTTCTCTTACCGCTCTAAGTTCTCCATCATGTTCTAAGTTTTTTGTGTACGTAACTTGATCTAGATCCAGTAACTCGGCTATACGCGGACCTATCTGACTATTCATCTTATCAAGACTCATCTCGCCAGTTAGAATCAGATCGAAGTCACCTATGGCTTCTATTCCCTTTTGAAGGACGATGCTTGTAGCGTTAGGATCCAGATCCTGTAGTTTAGGATCATTGATAATGTAAATCTTGTCCGCTCCCATTGCAAGAGCCTCTAAGAGCGCTGTTCGGGTTTTATCATCTCCCATAGAAAGAGCTAGAACCTCTCCTCCAACCTTCTCCTTCAGTCTTATTGCTGCCTCTAAAGCTCTTTTATCCACCTCACTAATCTTATGCTTCACACCTTCGAAAATTGGCTTCCTAGTCTCCCTATCAATTTTGATCTCAGGTAAATCAGGGATGACTTTAAGTAAAACGATCTGCTTCATATATTTCCCTGCGCCAATTTTAGTGTTCTGGTAATTTAGTTTTTCTCCCAAAAAACGTTATAATCTCAGATGATGTAAAACCAGTTGAAAGAGGATGAAATACGAGGAAATTGAAAAAGTAGCGGTACTGGGCGCTGGAATAATGGGGCATGGAATAGCCCAGTTAGCTGCAATGGCAGGGTACCAGGTTTCTCTTAGGGATATCTCAGAAGAGTATCTTGATAGTGGGAGAAAAGGTATAGAGGGTAGCCTTGGTAAACTGGTAGAACGGGGAAGACTCAAGAAGGGAGATATGGAGGAAACCATTCATCGCATTAGTTATACTGTAGATCTTGATGATGCTGTTAGTGACGCGGATCTAATCATAGAAGCAATACCTGAAAAGCTGGAGCTTAAGAAGGAGGTTTGGAGTGAGGTTGACTCAATAGCTCCAAGAGATGCAATTCTGGCAACAAATACGAGCAGTCTTAGCATAAGCGAGATCTCCAGTGTTGTATCTAATCCTGAAAGGTTTGTTGGAATGCATTTCTTCAACCCTCCAGCAATCATGAAGCTGGTGGAGATTAATCAAGGCGATATGACCAATAATAAGACCGTTAAAAAGGTGATGAACGTTGCTGAAGCAATGGGTAAGACCCCAGTCTGGGTTAAAAAAGATTCACCAGGGTTTATAGTAAATAGAATTCTGATTTACTATCTAAACGAGGCTTCAAAACTACTTAATGATTACTCAAAAGAACAGATAGACGCAGCAATGCAACACAAAGCCGGTATGCCATTAGGCCCTTTTATGCTCAGTGATCTAATAGGCATAGATACGGTTTATCATATCCTGAGGGTCTTTGAAGAAAAAATGGGCGATGAATACTCCCCAGATAAGCATATTAAAAAATTATATGAGGAAAATAAGCTTGGTAGAAAGACCGGTGAGGGGTTTTACAACTATGATGAAAGACCAAAAGTCACCGAGGAACAATCAAAGGGCTTCGATGTTACGCTCTTACTTGAACCCTTCGTAGAAGAGGCTGAAAAAGTGGTCTCAGAGGGTATAGCTGGAAAAGAGGATGTAGACACGGCTTTGAGACTTGGAGCAAATCTCCCGGAGGGTCCCTTTGAGATGAAAGAGAAAGGTTTGGGCCCAGTTGAGCCAATATTAACTGAGACGAAAGAAAAAGTATTGACTATTACAATTAATCGGCCCAGTAAACTAAACAGTCTAACAATTGATATGATGGAAAAAATTGAGGATGCCTTTGATAGTGCTTGGAAAGATAATGAGATCCGATGTATAGTATTAAAGGGTACAGGTGGTAGGGCTTTCAGTGCAGGAGCGGATATTAGTGGTTTTCTTGATATGGACTACTCTGATGCCTTGAAGATACCTGAGACCGGACATAGAGTTTTTAAGAAGATCTTGGAAATCCCTAAACCCGTTGTAGCTGCGATTGATGGATATTGCCTGGGTGGTGGAAATGAACTAATACTATACTGTGACTTTAGGCTTGCCTCAGAAAAATCCCAGTTCAGTCAACCCGAGGTTAACTTGGGCCTTATCCCTGGATGGGGTGGATCTTATATGCTTACAAAATTAGTTGGTCCCACCCTAGCAAAAGACATGTTAATTACGGGGAGAAGGATAAAGGCTGAGGAAGCTAAGGCTTCAGGATTATTGACTGAGGTCTATCCAGATGAGGTCTTTGAGAAAAAGGTTTCCGAATTCGTTAAAAAGTTGGTAGAAGGACCACCAAAGAGCATAGCTAATATCAAAAGAATATCAAATGTTGATCCTATATTAGGAGATGTCTTAGATTTGGAAAAAGAATTGTTCGCAAGTCTTTGGAATTATGAGGACCTCGTTGAGGGTATAAAAGCCTTCAATGAGAAAAGGAAACCTGAATTTAAGGGAGAATAACTAAATAGGCCTAAATGCTAGAGTTGACCTTTCCTCCTCTTTTATAAAGACAGCTTCTACCTTAGAGCCCACCTCAACTTTTCGGTCTTCCAATATTAAACCACTTATCATGGGCCCCTCAACAAGTTCGACAATACCAACAGTATAAGGGCATTTTTCTTGGAACTTTGTTAGAGGTACATAGATTTTAGATAAAGCCCTAATTTTTCCCTGCTTTTCATAATCGTGTGGCCTCAGCTTCATGTTTCCACATTTATTACAGATGATTCTCGGAGGAAGCATTAGGTTACCACAATTATCACATTTTGATCCCTGTAAAGTCTCATGATGCAACAAATCTTTGAAATGCCTTACAGTAAATTCACTCATTTTATGTCCTCCCATAAAGTTGAACACTTACAGTAGCTCCAGCAGCTCCCACGTTATGTGTTAAACCTATCTCTGGATTATCCAATTGATGCTTCCCTGCTTCTCCTCTTAATTGTTTAAATACCTCATAGACCATCGCTGCTCCTGTCGCACCAACCGGATGCCCTTTTGCTTTTAAACCTCCGTCAGTATTGATAGGTATATCACCATTCAAACTTGTCCTGCCTTCAACAGCTGCTTTACCCCCCTTACCTTTTTTGAAGAATCCTAGGTCCTCAGTTGCTATCATCTCTGCATTCGTAAAGCAGTCATGAACACATGCGAAACTTATCTTTTCAGGATTAATCCCTGCCATGTCATATGCTTTTCTAGAAGCGATTTTAGTTGCTTTTAAGGAAGTTAAATCCTCCCTATCATGTAGCGCCATTGTATCAGACGCTTGTCCTAACCCTAGTATCTGAACAGGGGAATTAGTAAATTCTTTAGCTTTTTCCATAGAAGATAAAATAACAACTGCGGCTCCATCACTTATAGGACAGCAATCGAACAACTTTAATGGAGAAGCTATCATCGGGTTCAGTGAGGAATTCAAGAAATCTAATTCATCACTGAAACTCATACCCTTTCTTTCACCTAGTTTTTTAGCTATGTCCATAATAGTGTCTTGATATTGCGCCTTGGAATTTAATGAGCCATTGTCATGGTTTTTAATAGCTATATGAGCTAGTTCTTCCCAGCTTGATCCATATTCTTTGAAATGTGCGGAGGCCATAGCTGCATATAATCCGGGAAAAGTAAATCCAGAACCAACCTCATAGTTTGCGTCAGCTGCCATAGCCAATGTGTCTGTTACCTCCCCTGTATTGAGAGTCCTCATCTTTTCAACGCCTCCGACAAGTATAACGTCGTATAGACCCGAAGCTATTCCCATGACTCCCATATTTATTGCGACACCACTACTAGCACATGCAGTCTCTATTCTTGCTGTTGGTTTAGGGTTGATCCCAAGCCAGTCAGCCATTAAAGCTGATGTATGAGCCTGTTTCTCAAACATATCACTTGAAAAATAACCCAAGTATAGTGCATCAAGTTCACTAAAGTTGAATCCGTTATCCACCGACTCAGCAGCTTCTATAGAAGCTTCTACAAATAATTCTCTACTTTGTTTATCATCATGTTCCTTATGATGGAATCTCGTCATTCCAGTTCCAATAATCGCTACCTTACTTTTCAGGGACAATGTTACAAGATCGCTTCAGTGTTAGGGCATATTAAATATTTTGACGAATAAACTTTCGTCAAATGTCGAAGGATATCTTTTCTAAATAAAGCAAAAATATAAAAAAAAGTACTTTTTAATATATAGAATAATGTTTTATCAATTTATTCCTTGGAAAATGTTAATAATTGTTACTTATCTTTTCAATTGGGTGTAAGGATTGAGCATTGCTTTCGTACTCATAAATACAGATCTGGGCGAAGGAACAGCTGTTGAGGAAGAGCTAAATGAAATATCCGAAGTAAAGGATGTTTACGGAGTTTACGGCGTATACGACTTCGTTGTTAGACTTGAGGCTGAAACTATGCAGCAGCTTAAAGACGTGATAACGACTAAGATAAGACGTCTGAATCACGTAAGATCAACCTTAACTATGATCGTTGTAGACTGAAATTTTCAAGATTTTTTTCTCAAAAATTTTTTATAGGTTACAAGTAACCATTCCCTTCCATTAGTGACAAAACCTTATTCACAGATTCTTCTACGCTCTCTTTATGGGTCTCTAGAACTAGATCAGGGTTTATTGGTTCCTCATAAGGATCATCAACTCCAGTAAATCCTGTAACCTCCCCCCTCAAAGCCTTCTCGTACATACCTTTCACGTCCCTCTTAATACATTCCTCAACAGGGCATTTGACATAAACCTCGAGAAATTCGCCAATCTCTATTCGCGTCTTTTTCCTTCTTTTAGAATAGGGGGAAACAAACGTAGCTAGCACAATAACGTTATTTCTGGTCAGCAGTTTTGCTACAAAAGTCACTCTTCGAATGTTCTCATCACGATCTTTTTTACTGAATCCCAGATCATTAGTCAGATCTTTTCTTACGATGTCACCATCCAATCGTTCTACATTCAATCCTTTTTTCGTTAGGATATCTGCTAATTCATCAGCTATAGTTGTTTTACCACTACAAGGCAGACCAGTAAACCATACTGTTACTCCCTTCATATTATCACAATTTTCTTCTATGTATCGGTACGCTAAGCCTAATTAATTTTTGTAAAACGTATCAAATCCCACATTACAATGAAGAACTGTTTGAAGTGCTTAGTTTGAATTCTTCTCTTGTCCTCTCTATCTCTAACTGTAATTTGAACACCCTTAATTCTGGCATTTCTCCTAAAGCCTTCAAGTATAAAGGTCCCACACAAACAAGAACCATGAAGATGCATTTTTTGGACAAATTCCTTCTTTATGGCACGGAAACCTGAGCTAGCGTCATCAATTTCGACCTTTAAATTAGTCAACATAGTCAGGACTTTTTCACTAAAGTATGGAAAATTTTGGCGAACACCAATTACTATATCGGCCTCGTCATCGATTATGGGTTTAATTAATGCAGGGATCTCAGCCGGATTGTGCTGACCGTCTGCATCCAGTGTGACTATTATATCTCCATCCGCTTCAGCGAAACCAGTCTTAATTGCCTCTAAAACCCCTTTATTTTCTTGATGTCTTAAGACACGGGCTCCAGCCTCCTTTGCTACATCATACGTATTATCCGAGCTTCCATCATCAATAACTATAACCTTGTCTACATATTGCATAGTCGTCATAACAACACTTTCAATTGTATTCTCCTCAAAATAGGCAGGAATCACGGCTGTAACAATTAGAGAGGAGCCATATTTAGAGCCCACTGGAGACATATTTTCACTGTTCTGTTTCTATCCAGTATTTTATTAGTTGTCTTATCCCTTCTTCTACTTTCCACTTGTTGTTAAAACCAAGTTTATCACTTATATGAGAAAGGTCATAGCTAAATTCCTTAGTCTCACCCTCTCGGGGGATTGTATTCTTAGTTTTTACATTAATCCCTACTTTTTTCTCTACTTCTCTCTCAACAATTTTTGCAATTTGATTAATAGTCAGTGTTTCTCCACCAACGTTAAAATCTTCTCCACCGACGTTTTTGCTTGTCACTCCTAGTATAATCGCATTAGTGATATCTTCTACGTGGACGAAATCCCTACTAGCCGTTCCATCCCCATATATCGTTAATGGCTCTCCGTTGAGAGCTTGTTTGACAAATTTCGGTATGACCGTGTCCCATCGGGTATATAGCCCAACACCGTAGATATTACCGAACCTAAGATTTACTGTATCAATATTCTCATTGAGGTGGAAGGCTTTCATAATTTTCTCGCCAGCCAGTTTCGTTACGCCATACAAGTTTAGTGGATTTAGCTCATGATCTTCTGTAACTGGAAGCTTACTGGGTTCTCCATAAACCGCCGCACTTGAACAGAAAACAACCCTGTTAATTCCCAGGTTTCTCGCAGCTGATAATACATTATATGAACCAAATATGTTTACAGAGACCGCTTCCTCGGGTTTGTTCTTGCATAGAACTAGTCCTGGAAGAGCCGCCAAGTGGGCAACTGCATCGCAGCCTTCCAATGATTTTTCTAATAATTTAAGGTTTCTAATATCTCCTGAAATAAGCTGGGTGTACTCAGTCTCTTCTTTAATTAGATATTCGTAGGAACCAATGCTCTCATTGTCGATGGAGACTATATCGTGGTTCAT
>WJIV01000260.1 GCA_014730055.1 Candidatus Bathyarchaeota archaeon | reverse complement strand
ACACGACTTTGAGGAAATTCTAAACGAGGTGAAAGAGAAGGAAGGTGTAACAGCGGACACTGATGTAAGCGTTGAGGGTTTAAAGGAGACTGTTAAGGGCATGAAAAAGCTCTACAAGGAGCTCTTAGGTGAGGATTTCCCTCAAGACCCACTTGTCCAACTTGAGAGAGCCATTTCAGCGGTCTTCAATAGTTGGAATATTCCCCGTGCCATAAATTACAGGAAGTACGAGGGGATTCCGAATGATATGGGAACCGCATGCAATGTACAGACAATGGTCTTTGGGAATATGGGATGGGATAGCGGAAGTGGAGTACTTTTCACAAGAAGTCCATCAGACGGAAGCAAAGGTCTCTATGGTGAGTTACTATTTAACGCTCAGGGCGAAGACGTAGTAGCTGGAATCAGAACCCCAATACACCTACAAGATTTACAAAATGAACATTCTGAAATATATACTGAACTTGAGGAGATATCTGAGACCGTTGAACAGCATTACAAAGACATGCAGGATATGGAGTTCACGATAGAGCAGGGAAAACTGTGGATACTACAAACGAGAACAGGTAAGAGAACAGCACGCTCGGCAATTAAGATAGCTGTTGATATGAAGAAAGAGGGATTAATCGACAAAGAAACAGCATTGAAAAGAATACGCCCAGAAGACGTAGATCAGTTACTTCACCCTCAATTTGATCCAGATGCTATTGATGAAGCGACAGAGTTAGCCGCTGGTCTCAATGCGAGCCCAGGTGCTGCAGTCGGTAAGGCTGTATTCGATGCAGATCGAGCAGAGGAGATGGGAAAAGCCGGGGAAGACGTTATACTAGTTCGACCTGAGACGACGCCTGACGATGTAAATGGTATGTATGTCTCTCAAGGCTTTTTGACCCAGCATGGGGGTGGAACAAGTCACGCAGCGGTAGTCGCCAGAGGATGGGGTAAGCCTTGTGTAGCTGGATGTGAGGCAATCAGGATAGATAACAATAGAAACCTCTTCACTGTTAACGGATATACAATAAAAGAAGGGGACTATATCAGCATTGATGGGGCTACAGGAAAAGTATATCTTGGACAGGTAGCGAAAATCGACCCGGCATTCGAAGAGGAAAAAGAACTGATAACCGCCTTAGAGTGGGCGGATGAGATTAAACGCCTCGGAGTACTAACTAATGCTGATAATCCTGAGGATGCAAGAAGAGCACGTGAATTCGGTGCGAAGGGTATTGGCCTTACTAGAACTGAGCACATGTTTTTCGACCAGGAAGGCGAGGAGATAAGCAGGCGTGAGAACGTCGTAACAATGATCCTAAGAAGCGATGTGGCTGCACCTATGCTCAGAGAACTGGAAGCACTTGAAACTAGAATGCAAACTTATCCAGAGGATGAGTCCTTTAAGATGGAGTACGAGGAAAAGAAGACGCAGGTAGATTCTAATGAGGCTGTCAAAGATTACAGAGAAGCTTTAGAAGCATTATTACCCTTCCAGAGACTGGACTTTGAGGGAATATTCGAAGCAATGGACGGATATCCTGTAATAATAAGATTAATCGATCCTCCAATGCACGAGTTCCTCCCACCTAGGGAAGAGCTACTCCAGGAAGTAACTGAGCTAAGAGCAACCGGAAGAGACCCCGAGAAATTGGAGGAAAAAGAAAAAATCCTAAGTGTTGTTGAGAGCCTCTGGGAGGTAAACCCAATGCTAGGTCTGCGTGGATGTCGTGCAGGCTTAATGTACCCTGGACTAACCGAGATGCAGGTACAGGCAATAATAGAGGCAGCCGTAAACGTAGCGCAAAGAGGCGTTGATGTACACCCAGAGGTCATGATCCCACTAACAAGTCACATAAATGAGATGCAGGCAGAGAAGGATAAACTCCAGAAAGTCGCCGAAGAGGTTCTCGATGGAGCAGATATTGAGCTGGATTACAAGATTGGTACAATGATAGAGATCCCAAGGGCCGCCATCACAGCTGATGAGATAGCGGAATCAGCGGAGTTCTTCAGCTTTGGTACTAATGACTTAACCCAGATGACCTTCGGTATCAGCAGAGACGACGCAGAAGGAAAATTCCTACTGAACTTCGTCGACCGTGGGTTGCTGCCCGCTAATCCATTCCAGGTCATCGATCGTGAGGGAGTAGGAGAACTCATGAAGATGGGTGTTGAGAAGGGTAGGACAACAAGACCCGATCTTGAGGTAGGTATCTGTGGTGAGCATGGTGGAGATCCCAGCAGTATAGAATTCTGCCACATAATCGGATTGGACTATGTAAGTTGTAGTCCATATAGAGTGCCTATCGCTCGCTTATCCGCAGCTCATGCTGAGCTAGACTATCCTCAGAAAGAATAACCATCTTTTACAGTTTCTAAATTCTTTTTTTATTAATTACTAATCTTAACTAGAACAGCATATCGTATTCAATTGCCCTTTTATCAAGTTCTCTTCTCAAAACGTTTCCAAGCATACTGTAATATTTGGACTCAACCCCACAAGCTTCTTGAAATAAATCAAGCAGATTCGGGTAGTTATCTTTTAACGCAAGCTTTATGGTTTTCCAGTTTCCAGCCTTAATATTTAATCTATCAACAATTACCCTTCCCACTTTATCAGCCAAGTTATTGAGAAGTAGGTCCAATCTTTCCTCAGAAAGATAAGGTAAAAGTGGTCCCAAAAAAGCATAGGTGCTAATCCCTATATCACTAAAATTTTGAAGAGCCTCAATTCTTGCATTAATCGGAGATGCTCTAGGTTCAAAGATCTTCCTTGCTTCGTCATAATAACAGGTAATCGTCAGACCAACTTCTACATCAAACATATTGGATATTATATCTAAATCACGAATAACCAGGTCTGATTTGGTCAATATGTTTACAGGAAAGGTGTGATCTTTTAGAATCTTAAGAATATTTCTGGTAATCTCTTTTTCTTTCTCAACTGGCTGATATGGGTCCGTAACGCTAGAAAGGAGAATCTTACCAGGCTTTTTACTTTTTATGTCTTTATTAAGACATTCTATTGCATTCTTTTTAATATCGACGAAAGTTCCCCATTTCTCGCCTGGATGGTACCACCTGGTCATGAACCTTGCATAACAATAAACGCATCCGTGTGTACATCCAATATAGGGATTAATAGCATATTCTACACCTTCTATACCACTTTTATTAAGAATGCTCTTACAGGTGGCTTCTCCAACATTCACAAACACGTACTTGCATGGCAACCTATATATAAACCGCCGAAACGTTTTGTTTGTTGAAACCGGTTGTCCGGGATAAGAAGGTAGAAAGATGGATATCGTAATAATCTATGATAGTAAGACTGGGAACACCCAGAAAATGGCTGAGGCCATAGCTAAAGGGGCAATGAAGGAAGCTGACAATGTAGTTATCAAAAAAATAGGTGAGTCCTTCCCCTTAACAATAATCGCAGACTCAGATGGAGTCCTTTTTGGGTCTCCTGTGTACTACGCCGACATATCTAATGATATGAAGGATTTCTTGGATCATGTCGAGAACTATATAAAGACTGGTAGAAGAGAGATCAATAATATCCCCGCTGCCGTATTTGGTAGCTACGGATATGATGGCGCGTGGATAATGGAAGAGAAACTCAAGGCCAAAGTTCAACTTCTTGGCTTAAAGCTATATGAGGATGTCTGTGTCCTCATAGACAATGAGATCAAATACAACGAGGAAAGCCTAAAAGAATGTGAAACGTTCGGCGAAGAATTCGCCAAGTCTCTTTAACTTAATCAACCCAATTTTTAATATTGATAATTTTCAATCATATTTAAACACGGTGAAGTGACATAAAGGAAGATGAATGAAAGTAAACCATCTCAAATTTACAGTGATGAAGTAATTCGAGCACATAAGGACGGAGATATTTTCATTCACAGTATTGAGTCTACCGGCAAAGGATACTCCTCCGGGTGGAGCATAGAAAGACTTGAGGAAAAAGAGAAGCCAAAAAAATTATCGGATCTGTTCAATTCGATACAAGGTCATTTAAGGCTACTGAGAAGTGAATGGACTGGGCCACAAGCATATAATAATCTTGATTTAGCCGCAGTAAAGTACAGTGATCAGAAAAATGAGGTCTACAAAAAATTCTTATCTTCAATAAAACAGACGACATCTTTCAGTATAAATGCTGATGAAGAAATTTCTTATGAATTTTATGACTACTTCTTAGAAAACTTGGAGAAAGGATATCTTCAGGGAAATTTTAATCCAATCCCTATAATTAATGTGAAGAATAGCACAAATTGGGACAGTGAAATCTTAAGAAAATACATATCAAGCTCTTTCAAGTATGGAAACATCCACTTCCAGAATTACTTAACTGGTACCATAACTTATGATCAACTTACTCAGAAACCGCAAAAACCAGATCTTTATAACGTTTATCTAAGACAGGGAGGCATCGTGGGGAACTCTAATGATAGAGGGGTTCTTAGTATTGTTACTATAAATCTTCCGAGACTAGGATATCTCTCAAATAGTGAAGATGATTTTTTCCATAGATTAGACCAGATATTGGGTATAGCTTTCATGGCAAGTGAACAAAAAAGGGATTACATGGAAGCTAGACTTGAGGAGGGTTATCTTGAGGCAAGCTCTGAATATTTGGATTCATTTACGTGGCATATATCATCGATTAACCTTTCAGGAATGAACGAAGCCTTGCTTTATGCGATAGAAGCTGGGACCGCTCATGTTGCTGGAAAGGCTGTAACTTACAAACTTCTTGAGAGAGTACTATTGAAAATGGAGGAACAACAACTGGAGTCTGGGAATCTATACTCTCTTGAGGCTCTCCCAAGTGAGGAAGCGGGAGCAGTATTATCTGAGAAAGATGCATTAAAGTATCCAGGTATGTTTGAATATGACCCAGCATTCTATACTGATTCCACTAACCTTCCACCTGATCATGGTGACGATTTATGGGATTGGTTAGAACATCAGAAAAAATATCATTCAATTTACACTGGTGGAACAATGTTTCAGGTCAATCTTGCTGAAATTATTGAATTCCGTTCCGAGTTAGTAACATTAGTAAGAAAGATGCTTGAAGAATTTGGTTATAATTATTTAAAAATTAGCCCTCAGTTCAGTATATGCAAGAACCATGGCTATATACTTGGTTCTAAGGAAATCTGTGATGTTTGCTGCGAGAATGTTGATTCATTTACATGGGTTGATGGGATTATTCGGCCAGTAGAATCACTAAATAAGGTATTAAAGGAGGCACATGAAAAACGAGTTCATCACGATATCAAAAACAGTTAGAGATAGGATTACCAATTGTTGGACACAGCAAACTCAGCATAGCAGACTATCCTGGTAGGCTTTGTGCAACTGCCGTTGTTCCTGGGTGTAACTTTAGATGCCCTTTTTGTCCAAAGGAAGAATTAATACACCATTACATTCCTATGGAGAAAATACCCGCAGTAGATTACCTTCAGATGGTATATCCCCGAATTGGCTTTTTGAGTGGCATAACTATTACCGGTGGTGAGCCTACGCTTCATGACTATTTACCAGATTTCCTTAAGGAACTAAAACTTCAAGGATATAAAATTAAACTCGATACAAATGCATCAAAACCCAAGAGATTACAAAGATTAATCGAACGAGAGCTCGTTGATTATTTTAGTGTATTTCTTGTTGCACCAATATATAAGTACCCAGAGGTTGCTAGATACAGAATTAAACCGGAAATAATGCGTAAATCGATACAGATAATCAGGAAGAGTGAAGTACCTCGTGAATGGGTGGTTATGCCTGTTCCAGGTATAAATGAAATCGAAGATATTGAGGCAATATCTCGGAGCATAGCGGGTGCGCGCAAGCTTGTAATAAGGAAGTTTAAGCATGAAAAAACTTTAGACCCAAAATGTATGGATATTGACCCCTTCTCAGATGAGGACTTGAAAGAAATCCGTGATAGAGTAGCTCCCTATTTTCATGAGGTTCAAATAGAGGACTAGAACAAAAAGACCTCTAAATACTTAGAAAACTACTTAGTCTTCTACAAGCTCAAGTATTTTCTCAGCTGCCCACTCGACATAGTCTGCACACTCTGTCTCCCCTTTGGCTTTCATTTCCTCGTATCTTACTTTGCCCTCAGGGGTCCGAGTGTTTACGCCGAGGAGATCATAGCAGTTGATGTGTCCCCATCTATCCTCAAAGGCTTGATGGAATTTCTGGGTTAGGTCCCGCATTTTCTCTCTCTTTTCCTCGTATTCTTCTGGGGATTCTGTTCCATTTGTTCCCATTATTAGGCCTATTGCCATTGCTGCTCCTGTTACAGCTCCGCAGGCACTTCCCCAGCCAGCTACTCCTCCTCCGAAGTTTGAGGCGATTCTCATAACGGGTGTATCGAATCCAGCTAGTGGTTTCTTGTTGTCAACCCTGATTAGAGTACTTTCACAGCAGTTGAATTTCTTATCTTCTCTGGTGATCATAGGGCTGTAATGAAGTAACGGGTAACAAAAAGGTTACTCTATGAGACTAGGGCTATCAGCACTGTCTCTATAGCAGCAGCAAGAATCAGTAGAGGTACTATTCTTGTTACAAAGAGATTAAGTGAGTCTTTAACGTAGGATGTTATACCGTTCTCTTTCCGGATCTTATGAATTATCTTGTATCCTATCCCAACGCCCATGGCTGCGCTTAGTGATATGGCCGGTATCTCAATAATTCCGTGGGGTACTAACGTTAGTAAGACAAGTCCAATTCCAACTTCTTTAGCGGCAGTCCAACTGATCCAACCTACTATGAAACCATTCATTATTATGAATAGAAGCGGAGGTATCCCAATTAATACACCAGATACAAGGAATAGGAAACTAGCTATAGTATTATTGACGAGAATGGCAACGAAGATCTCGAGTGTTGTAGAATCAGCTGGGTCTGGAATGTTGCTGAATAGATCCTCAAATATTTCTGGTGATATCTGCTCACCCATATAGTATCCCATAAATGAAGAGAATATGAATAGAAATATGGTTATTGCAAATATCGGTGTAAGGTCTTTCAGATACTCTTTATGACCACCAGTAATTTTATTTAATAATGTTCTTTCCTCAGACAATTCTCTTTTTCTCCATTTCCTTTACCTTAAGATAAGCCGCCTTGATATCCCTTTCTAATATGGTTTTTCGTTCATCATTCTTGGCGTGCTCTACAGCATTTCTCGCTATCTCAGTACAGAGATCTCCCATAATTCTTCTCATTTCTTCAACAGCTTCAGGGCTTATTCTGAGGTCTCCCTCTTTTTTCAGCAGTCTCCTGAAAGGTGCTATAGTGAACTCTTCTGCCACGGCTTAATCTCCAGGTCCTGATTCTAAGGTAAGAGGAGATTATATAAAGAGTGATTATATTCATTATTGGATCACAATGCCAAACGTAATTGTTGACTTAGATGTATGCGAAGGCGCAGGAGTATGCGCTGACGTATGCCCAGTAAACGTATATGATCTAGTAGAGATCGAAGGAGAGACAAAAGCTCAGGCTACAAGAGAAGAAGATTGTATCTTGTGTATGGCCTGTGTTAATGGTTGCCCCGTCGGGGCTATTACTGTAGAAGAGTAGTTTGAAACTCTTATCAGTAACCTCCCTTTTTCTTCATTTATGAGAAAAACGATCTCGATCTTTTTTTTGATTTTACTTTTATTGCATCCAAGTTTTCTATCTATGGCTGAGATCTTGGGACCAAGTCTGGAGGTAGAGCCAATACCTTTCTTTGATCAAATCTTACACGGGGAAACATATACTTTCATCATAAAATTCAATAGCACAGGCAACGGCATTGAACAGAGTGAAGTTGTTACTGGGCAGCCAGGACTAGTTTATACAGGTAACTACCTCGTCTCCCTCACTTTTAGCTGGAGAGGAAAAGGATCCTACGATTTTGGTGATGCTACCACAGGCTACACTTACAATTTGGATAATATTGAACTCAATAGATCATTAACTTTTCCTGAATCTGGTTATACTGTTAATCTTCGTTTTAATCATACCTTTGACAGAGACTCATTTCAATTCGGAATGAAACCATATGAGGATATTGAGATTGTCAACACTGTCTCGATATATTATGAGACTAGAAATTCCAGTTCCGGGATTATTGTAAAGGGTCCTCGGATTGGATCTTTCTCAACTGAATATTATCTAATTGATGATATTCAGGTTGACTATCTCAAGGGGAAATACCAAGATATGCAGTCGGAAATAGTTAATCTTGATAAAGTTGATTCCACTCAGACCTTTCAAAAATCACGCTATTACAAACTCCTAGAACAGATGAATAACACTTTAAATGATGGTGATTATTTAGAAGCAAAGGAAATCTACCTTGACTATGATGAGGACTCAAGAGCAGAACTGATTTCAGATCTTGCAAATGAAGCAAATAACTCCTTACATAGGATAGAAGAACTAAAGGACCTTAGAGCAGAAGTTGCTAACTTGGAGATAAAACTGGATGTATGTGAGCTTGATTATGAGAATCTTGAGTCAAGGTATAATGCCCTCTCGAATGCCTATCAAAGAGAACAAGCTGAATTGGAGGCCTTAAGGAGAAATCTTACAACAGCCATAACAGCAGTCTTTCTAGCTTCTGTGCTCTTTTTCTTCTTAGGGCGAAGAAGCATAGCAATTACTAAAAACGCCTTAAGAGGTGAAAGTTAAAATTATGATAAACATAGTGTATGTGGAGAGCTCTCTCGAGCTTGTGCCTTCGGAGATAATTCGTCATCCCTCAGTTAGGAGAAATGCTAAAAGAAAAGGAAAACCCCCTGAGGAGAATCTTCTCGATAGAAGTCTACACCATTGGGCTATGGACAGACTGGACAATAGCGAGAAGAGAGGGAGGCCAGACATAATCCACTTCCTTCTTCTCGAGGCACTAGGCTCTCCGTTAAATAAGACTGGAGAATTGAGGATCTGGATTCACACAGTACAGGATTTATGCATATATGTTAACCCTGAGGCGAGATTACCTCGGGATTATAATCGCTTCAAGAGCTTAATAGAGCAGCTTTACGTTGACGGAAGATCCCCTCCAAACGGAGATACCATCTTACTTGAGTTACGAAAAATTAACATAAATCAGCTAAGAGATTCTTTAAACCCGGATTTTGTTATAGGTTTGACAAGCCGAGGTGAACCCAGTAGCTTCGAAACTCTATCCAAAAGTCTCTGTGATTTTAATAACCCGATGGTTTGTATAGGAGCATTTCCTCATGGACCTTACCAAAAGGAGACGGCGTCGATTATGAATAAGCAGATTAATGTGTATCCAGAACCACTCGAAGCTTGGATAGTGAACTCGCGTCTAATTTATGAACTGGAAAAATGTTTAAACGTCTATAATTCTCAAAAAATCCTCTAGATTTTGAACTACTTCCTTACCTTTCTTTCCTCCTTCCCTCTCAAGATGATAAGATTTTATTCCTAACTTCTTTGGGGCAAGGTAGTCAAAGTTGTAGTGATCACCCACATGAACAACTTGATCAGACTCTACATCAAGTATCTTTAGTACATGTTTGTAGAATACTTCGTCTTTCTTAACGATGTTGAAATCACTGGGAGCTGAGAATATGTGGTCAAAGTAATTTCCAAGTACATCAATTTGAACATCCAGAAACTCCCTTATGGTGTTTGAGGATATTATCATAGGAATTTTATCATTAATTTTTTCTAGTATTTTCCTAGTTTCCTTGTAGAGCTTCACATGGTCTCTCCTATTTTTCAGTAGTGCCCTCCAGTCACTATCAAATTCGAACATTTTAAACCAGTATTCTATGTCATACCATTCCGGCTGAAGTTCTCCGATTTTAGCATATGCTTCGAAGACAATCTCTTTAGCCTCTTCTATTGGCACTTGATTTTTATCTGAGAATAGTCTAGGGATGTCTTCCTCCCATATAGTCCTTGAATATGTGTGATCGATTAGAGTTCCTTCCATATCGAAACTTATGACAGAGAATCCATCCATGATTGTGAACTGTTCCCTTCCAATAAAATATTTATTGAGGTTAATATTGAGGTGTTTCTATCTCATCGAGAACCTGAGCGAGTTCTTTATATCTTTTTCTAAGTGTGACGGCTGATGTTCCGGATGCTCTCGCAACGTTTTTCTGTACGACTTTCCTATCACTCTCGACACAAGCAAGATATAAAGCAGCAGCAGCTACCGCTCTTGGGTTTTTTCCGACATGCATGTGTTTCTCCTGTGCTTTTTCGAGAATCTCTGCTGAGAATCTTTCCATTCTTGGATTTATCTCTAGCTTTGAGGCAATACTAGGGAGGAATTTCATCGGGCTATCGATGGGCATCTTGATATCTAGCTCCCTAAGCATCAATCTATAGGATTTGGCAACATTAGAGTAATCTTTTGTACTCGCCTCAGCGATAGAGGAAAGCGTTCTAGGCAGTCTTTCCTTCCTGCAGGCACTGTAAAGACTTGCTGCTACAAATGCGTCTATGCTCCGCCCTCTTATTAGGTCTGCTTTCAAGGCTTTTCTGTAAATGACTGCTGCCCTTTCCTTGATGTTACTTGGCATGTGGAGCTTTGAGCAGATCCTATCCAGCTCTGAGAAGGCTATGGATAAATTCCTTCTCCATGAGTCTGAGATCTTAGATCTATTGTTAAATT
>WJIV01000259.1 GCA_014730055.1 Candidatus Bathyarchaeota archaeon | reverse complement strand
GCGCCCTTCTTAACCTCATCCCCGATAATAACCGCGTAAACAGGCTCGGATAGCTGAGAGGCTAATTCATGAGCCTTTCCCAGTAACTCAAAGCTGACCGGGTGGAGCTCACCATCTCGCTGCTCAGCATAGATCATTACACCCTTGTATTCGGTGAGATCCAGGGTCTTGGCATCTTGTGTAACTATTGCACCAACCGGGCACTCATCAACGCATTCCCCACAGGCACGACAGGCCTCGTTAATGTAGGCCCTTCCTTCTCTCATCTCTATGGCGCCGAAGGGGCAGATATTGAGGCAGATCTCGCAGCCAGTACACTTGTCAGTAACTCTTACAGGTGCCTCGCTCATTTAGATCACCTTGAACTCCTTCAATCTCATGTATATAGCCTCAGCGAGCTCATCAGGGGATCCCTCTAGAATCTCCCCTGCCTCATGCTCCTCGGGTTCAAATATCTTAACAACCCTTGTGAAGCTTCCATCCAACCCAATTTCCTCTGGATCAAGCTGCAGGTCCTCATTGGTTATGCTCTTAATCTCAGCCTTCTTCGCGTTGAGCCTGCCTCTAAGGGTGGCTAGTCTAGGATGATTAATATCCTTACTAACCGTGAAAAGGAGGGGGAGAGGAGCATCGAGGACCTCTATCCCATCATCCATGATCCTTCTTAGTGTCATACGACCATCCTTGATCTCCTTAACCTCGTTCACGTAACAAACGTGAGGAATGCCAAGATGCTCGGCTATCTCAGGGCCCGTCTGCCCAGTATCCCCATCGGTGGTCTTCAATCCACAGATAACAAGATCAACATCGCCAATCCGCTCAATGCACTTGGCCAGGGTCAGACTAGTAGCCCACGTATCAGCCCCCGCAAAGGCCCTGTCAGTGGCAAGCCAAGCCTCATCAGAACCCATAGCTATAGCATCCCTGAGAGCATCTTCAGCCCAAGGAGGTCCCATGGTAAGAACATGAACCTTCCCGCCATGTTTTTCCTTAAGCCTCAGCGCCTCCTCGATGGCATACTCGTCAAAAGGATTGACGACCGCGCTGACCCCTTCTCGTTTCAATCGACCTGTCTCTTCGTCAAACTCAACCTCTGTCGTCTCCGGTACCTGTTTGATACAAACGACAATGTTCAAGCCTTCGCTCATTAATACCAACTTTTTAATTGACTATCAAGCTTTATTCTCGTATAAAAATGGTGGGCTACAGAGAATATTTACCCGTGCCCACAAAGTGATGAGGTATGAAACTGGAATCAGCTAACATCCTGAAAGAAAAAGGAATAGCCTACCGGATAATAGAACTTAGCGACAGGGCTATCTCTGTCAAGGATGTAATCGAGTACAGCAAGTCCGAAATTAATGCCGAAGAGATATGCAAGACAATAATAGTCAAGGATAAAAATGGGAGAAAATACGGCATTTTTCTCCGTGGTGGGGATAGGGTTGATTTCAGAAAGCTGAAAACGATTCTGGGAAAGGTATCAATAGCTAGTCTTGAAGAGGTAAAAAAATCCACTGGAGTCGAACCGGGGGCGGTCTGTCCACTGACCATTGACATGCCTGTAATCGTTGACAATAGGGTATTCGAGAATGAGAGACTGAATTTCGGGTCAGGCGATCATCTTTATGGTATAGAAATTCGAACAGAAGATCTTCAAAAGGTAATCGATTTTAAGGTTGAGGATATCGCTGATAACTAATTAAGTTTTGACCTTGTACCCCTCCGTAGGAAGGTTAGAAATTTTTATATTTTGTCATATTTATGACACACCGTAAAGAAGATAAATCATTGCCACCCAATAAATGGAAATCAAACAAGGGCGCAGAAATGACACCCAAGAAAAAAGATGAAGTAGAGGACGAAAAAACCCAGGAATACTCTGAGGACGAGCTAAGGAACAAAGTAGCTCAATTAGAGAAGGATCTTGAGGAAGCCAGGAAAAAAGCTGATCATTACTTTAACCAGCTAAGATACTCTAAAGCGGACCTACAAAATATTCAGAAACAGAACCAGAAAAGGATAAAAGATATAATTGAACGTGCAAATGGACAACTACTTGAACAACTTCTACCCATACTGGACGAGCTATCAATTCTTGCGGATACTGACACCAACAAGGAAAAATTACAGGAAGGCATCAGTATGGTAAACAAGAAAATGGAGAAGGTCATGATCAGCCACGGCATAGAGTTTATCCATGCTGAAGGTGAGCTCTTTGATCCCTTCAAACACGAGGCCATTATGCAGGTAGAGACGGATGACTATCCAGAAGGGTTTGTGGTTGAGGAGATAAGAGGAGGCTATATGTTTAATGATAGGGTATTACGTCCTAGCGTGGTAAAGGTGGCATGCAGCCCAAGTAATAAGGTGGAAGATAAAAATGAGTGAGACTAAAAGAGAGAAAATTATCGGCATAGACTTAGGAACTACGAACTCGGCAGCAGCCGTAATGATGGGTGGAAACCCAGTGGTTATTCCCAGTGCTGAAGGACCAACAGTAGCAGGAAAAATGTTTCCTAGCGTAGTTGCCTTCACAAAGGATGGACAGCTTCTCGTGGGTGAACCAGCGAGAAGGCAGGCAATTACCAACCCTGAGGGCACGATACGTGAGGTCAAGCGTCACATGGGTACGAGCAGGAAGATAAAACTGCACGACAAGGAATACACTCCACAGGAAATCAGTGCTTTTATACTGCAGAAGATAATTCGCGACACCGAGGAGTACTTAGGGGAGAAGGTGGAAAAGGCGGTTATTACCGTCCCAGCCCACTTCAACGACAACCAGAGACAGGCAACCATAGACGCTGGCGAGATCGCTGGACTTAGTGTAACAAGAATAGTAAACGAGCCTACCGCAGCAGCTCTGGCCTTTGGTATTGACAAGAACGATGAGGAGCTTAAGATACTAGTATTCAGCTTTGGAGGAGGTACTAACGACACCACCGTAATGGACTTCGGAGGGGGGGTCTTCGAGGTACTCGCCACAAGTGGAGATACTCAGACTGGCGGTACCGATGTTGACGCTGCGATCATGAAATTCCTAGTCGATGAATTCAGGAATGAGACCGGGATTGACCTTAGAGACGACAGAAAAGCAATGGCGAGGCTAAAGGAGGCTGCTGAGAGAGCAAAAATAGAGCTGAGCAATCTCCTGACTACGGATATTGATCTACCCTATATCGCCATGAATGAGGATGGCCCCCAGAACCTTCACTATACTTTAACAAGGGCAAAGCTTGAGCAAATAGCCTCCCCAATCGTAGAGAGGATAAAGAGACCAATAGATGATACGATAAAGGAGGCAGGACTTACCAAGCAAGATATTGATAAGGTTGTTCTCTTCGGTGGTATGACAAAGATGCCCCTAGTGAGAGAGACCGTCGAGACTCTACTAGGAAAGAAGGCTGAGCGTGGAATAGACCCAATGGAGTGTGTCGCAATAGGCGCCGCGATACAGGGTGCGGTCCTAGCAGGCGAGATAGATGACATCGTCCTACTTGATGTGACTCCATTAAGCTTGGGCGTTGAGACCCTAGGGGGCGTTATGACCAAGGTAATAGACAGGAATACTACTATTCCAACGAAACAGACCAAGGTATTCAGTACCGCTGCCGATATGCAGACAGCCGTAACCATACATGTGCTACAGGGTGAAAGGGCCATGGCTAAAGATAACATTAGCCTGGGGAGTTTCAACCTGGAAGGCATTCCTCCCGCTCCAAGAGGTGTACCACAGATTGAGGTAACCTTCGACATCAACGCTGATGGTGTCCTCAATGTCTCCGCAAAAGACAAAGGTACAGGAAAACAGATGAGCATTACCATCCAGGCAGCCAATAAGCTCAGTGACACAGAGAAAGAAGAGATGATTAGACAGGCTGAGCAATACGAAGACGCAGACAAGAGGCTCAAAGAGGAAGCTGAGACAAGG
>WJIV01000258.1 GCA_014730055.1 Candidatus Bathyarchaeota archaeon | reverse complement strand
ATTCAGTGTATTTTTTAACTTCTTCCAGTGGCTCCCTTTCCAATAAATGGTGCCACATTCCTTGCACTCCCAGAAATCGTCAAAGGCGATGTAGCTAGCCTCAGGAACTCTCTGGCTTACCCGCGCCTTTTCAACCTCTCTAAGTACTCCATTACACCTTGGGCAGCGGGAGATTTGGGGAGAGTAGCTCAGATCTAGTTTTTTGCGCAGATCAACAAGCTTCTCAACACTTGTGGTACCACTAATAAAGTACGCCTCTACACCCATTTTTCTCGCTCTCTCCACAAGCTCTCTGTCCCGTGTTAAGAGTATCCTATTATCCTCAATGGATTCCTTGATAAGATCGGCATCCTTGGCATTCCTCTGATACATGGCATCAAATCCACTGATACGAAGCCACCGGGTCAAGCTACCTAGCATGCCATCAAGAAGAAATTTTGGCTTCAACATTTAGCAGGCTCAGAGGTCCATCCTACATTCCTCGCAGAGGAAGTCGCCATCTACCTCTATCAAATTGTTGCTGTACATCTCACATTGGTCGCAGTAGCCAGCTATTGATGGTCCAAAAGAGGGGGGTATCTGATTGATTTCCTGGCGTTCCTTCATTATATCAATAATCGTGGGCACTAGCCTGATAATGTTCCTGTCAGAGATTACTCCCACAAGATCGCCCTTGTACATTACACCAAGCCTGCGTATGTTCAGTTTATCCATAAGCTGCATAGCTTTCATTAAGGTCATCTCTGGCTCGACCATCTTGAGGGGACTGCTCATAACATCCTTTGCCCGCACAATGCTAGGGTCTTTTCCCTCTGCTATGACCCTGTTCACAAGGTCTCTCTCTGTTACGATACCTACGGGCTTGTCCTTCTGGTTAACGATAATTATGGCTCCTACACTGTACTCTTTCATAAGAGCTGCAACTTTGACCATATTCTCGTTTTCATTCACAGATATTACCGGGCTGGACATAGCTTCCCTGACCAGCATCTCTGTCTTAATCTCTAGACTCATCTTGCCCTCCTAAGGTCTTTAGAGGCATAGTATAATAGCTTATCGAGGCAAACTCCAATGCTCCCAAAGGTTCAGCAGAAAATGATTCCAATAATAAGAATGAAAATGTGAAATAGAAGGAGTAAAACCTCGGGAAAGAGGAGATGGAAACTAAAATGAAAAACATATACTAAATGGAAGTAGAGAATCAAGCCGTTCAAGCTAAGTCAAAAGAATGTGATTCTATTCTACGAAAAATCTAATAAAATATTTTGAAATCAAACAAGATTCTTGCTTCCAGCAAGTGAAAGCCAATCTAAAAAATAACAAAAATCATTTACAATCTTATATGAAAGGATGTTTATACAGGATCTACATAATTCAAAATATCAGGAGTCAGCCAGTAGCTGATATATGCTATCACATTCTGGGCAACAGATTGTTATTGTCATGGATTCCTCAAGGGACTCGACTTGGATCCATCCGCCACATTCGTTGCATTTTATTAAATAACCTTTAGATCCATCATTCCCAACGGACTGAAACTTTACCTTCTTGGTCTGAATAAGATTGGTGGGTATTGTGGGCCTCCTCAAACCCAGTCGGGACGCTTTGAGCCTTATTGCGTTGGAGGTTCTCTTAGGAAAATGTACAACTACCTCATCGAAAGGCATACTTGAAGTGTAGAGCTTTTCTAGCCTTTCAACCTCTTCATCGGACCACTCTTTAATTCTCGCCATTTAGTTATCCTCAACTTTGAACATGAAAATTGTAGCATGTTCCACCATCGAGACATGCCTCAATTTTCCTTCGCCAGACCTTATCTCGCGACCCAGTCTGTAGGCTCGGGAACGCATGCAAGAGAAATGTGTTCAGGCATACCCGAACAAATTGTGCCCGGAACGGTCTCTATCCCAGGACACAGCTTCTCTATTGGTTTCCCATGCTACACAAGTAGATGGCTCGGAACATTATAATATGGTTCTGTTGCAGGAATGAGTTATATTTAGTGATTATTTTGGTGCTCCCTTATCTTGTTTTTGATACTTTCGAGTTAAGAATGTTACATGTTTTTGTGACAACTTTGTTTTTACTTCACTATAGAAAAACAGAGTACATTAATTTAAAACAACTTAACACGAACCCACAAATTGGGTTTAGTTTAAGTTTCAAAACGAAAGAATTAATACGTGTCATTTTCACCATAAAGAAGAACCCATGGAAGTAACATATTACGAGAGACCAAAACTCGATAATCCGACCATGATAGCGGCGTGGCCGGGAATGGGATATCTGGCGAAGATATCTGCGGACTATCTAAGAAGAAGGCTTAGAGCGGAACTCATAGCCGAGATCAAGTACTACCATAATGTGCTTGTATACAATGATGGACTTGCAGAGTTGGCGCCTATCCAGCATAGGATCTTTGCTTCAGTCGAGAACAATCTTGTAATATGTGTAGGGGATGCACAGCCCTCAATACCGGAGGAGTCCCTTCGCCTTGCTCAGAAGGTGGCGGAGATAGCGAAGGATTTGAATGTTAAAATAATATACACTATGGCAGCTTATCCTAACGAGTTTTACGATGAGCCACAGGTCTACGGTGTTTACACAGATGATGAGCTCAGGAGCCAGCTTGAAGATGTCGGTGTTAAACTTCTTGAGGATGAGGGCGCCGTAAACGGTCTCAATGGTGTAATGATCGGGGTAGCCAAACATCTGGGAATAGATGGTGTATGCCTAATGGGAGATATAACCTATGCTAACGTACCACAGCATCTCTCCAGTAAAGCAGTTTTAGAGAAACTATCAGAAATCCTCGACTTAGATCTAGATACAGAGCAGCTTAGAATTAGAGCTCAGAAAATAGACGCCTCGATAAAGAGAAGACTTGATATCTATGAGGAGGAGGAAGAGGAGCCCCTTTTACCTGAAGAGAAAAGGCTCGGTTATATCAGCTAAGCCTATATAATGGAGCATGGGACTATGTTTAGAATTCGAGGAGTACAATATTGAAGGACTCAGATCAGGTATACTGGATTAAGGCTGCTGTGGCTGTTCTAACAGGCGCACTATCCATGCTCGTGAGTAACTACACAAATAATGAGACCATGGGGGTCATAGTCGGTATAGCAGTTTTCTTTGCCGTCAGCGAGATATTGTCCCTTGTAAAGAAAATTGATCGAAACAGAACGATGAGAATAGCAGTCGGAGCTTTCCTGTTTCTATGGATCTTTAGCTGGACTCTGTTAAATACACTAGCTAGAATTCTCTAATTATTTCCCAATATTGATTCTGTACTGTAAAAGATCAGTCCAGGCTGAGAAAAACCCCATATCGTAACTTGTTCTTACGGGAGAAGTGTTAAATTCCAAGAATTCTTCCTTGTACTCTTCCATTTTATCTGGATCAAAATTTATCTTGTTGAAAAAGTCCCTCTCATCCCCGCTTCTCACAGAAAGCAGTATACCTTCGAGCGCTGCTAAATAACCCTCCTTAAACTCAGGATCCCCAAGATCTCTATTCTTGAGATCCTCTAGGACCCTCTCAGCGTCTGTGAATTTTCTATCTAAAGCGTTGGAAAGGAACTGAGATAGGTCCTCTCTAGCTTTTCCCTTGATTATCAAATTACTGGTAGCCTTAGAATTCTTCGTCACTCTCTATTCCTCCATCCGTAATTCTCATCGGGACCTCCCCCTCAGGTAAGGAGGGGCTTGCCGTGAGTTTAGCTATCCTCAGGTTATTTCTGCCTTTCCTTAAGAATATCCTGCTGTGACTCATATGACCCAATATATGTCCTCCAACAGGAGAAACAGCCTTGTTGAAAAAAGCGTCAGGGCTTGCCATCACCTGGTTTGTAACAACTGTCGCGGTGTTGAACGCCCTGCTCAGCCTCACTAGCTTGTGTAGGTGCTTGTTAAGCATCTGCTGCCTCGGTGCAAGCATCTCCCTTCCCAAGTACTCGCTCCGGAAATGGCTCATAACACTGTCAATTATTATGAGCTTGACGTTATTCTCCTTTATCACCTCGTCAGCGTTCTCAAGAAGTACCACTTGATGGTTGCTGGTGTAAGCTTCCGCATAGATCACTCCCTGCAGAGCTTTGTCTGGATCCAGTCCAAACCTCGGTGCAATCTGTATTATCCTCTCAGGCCTGAAAGTCGCCTCGGTGTCGATGTAAAGCACACTCCCGTTCAGACCTCCTTGAGACTCTCCCAGCTGGACCGTTACGCATAGTTGGTGGCACATCTGAGACTTGCCCGAACCGAACTCGCCGTAAAACTCTGTGAGGCTCTGGGTCTCGATTCCCCCGTTTAGAAGCCTGTCGAGGCTACTGCAACCTGTGGTCAGTCTTTTTATCTGCTTGCGTATCTCAACCAGTTCGTCGCCTCGTACGAAGGTTATGGCCATGCTCTTCCTAGCCTCATCTATCACACGTTTGGCCATGGCCTCACCGATTCCTGCCGATACAAGCTCAGCCTCGGAGGCTGTGCCCAGTGACTCAACTGTTTTAAAACCTATTTCTTTGAGCTTTGAAATTGTAGCCGGACCGACACCTGGTAGGTCTTCTAGGGTCTTGTATTTTGCTTTATAATATTCCAGGTCTCCGGTCATCTCATCTACATCCTCGTTCACATTTACGGGTTGTGGGTTAAAAAGTATGTTTTAATCTTCGGGTTCAATTTCAAGTACAAGTGTTCCCTGGTAACCGCACTTGTCGCAATGATAAACCGACGGTAGGATACCATAATTCTGTAGCCTCTTCAATTCTGGGCTCTTACATCGTGGACAGAACACTGGCTTGGGCGGGCTATGTTTGACTTTCTTCAAAGTGTCTAAAATTCCCTTGAATAGGGGCAAACCTACTGTACCTCAATATTCTCATCCGGAAAGCCCATCTTAACAAGGCTATCCCTAACCATATCGCGATGATCGCCCATCAGTAGAACTCGTTCGTTCTTGGCTGTTCCGCCGCAGGCGCATCTCGTCTTTAACTCTGATGCAAGTTTATCAAGTGAGACCTCTCGGGAGTCAATACCATCAATGATGGTGTATTTCTTCCCCCATTTTCTTGTCTCAAGGCGGATTTTGATCCGCTGTTCCTCTTTACTCATCTCCTCGCAAACGCAGAGGTCTTTTGGAAGTCCACAAACTGGACAGATTTCTGCCATTATCACTGAGTAAGCAGTATCGAGGTTCTAAAAGCTTTGCTATAAAAAGGGGTCTAAGTGTAGTTCTGGAGGAGGCTGAAAGCTTTTAAAGCATCCTGGCTGTCAAGAATAATCACAGTGTTTGTGCTGCAGCTAATGAACTCCACTATGTTCAGGTTTCTGCTGGCAAGCTGCTGTGTGATAAAGGAGACAAACCCCGGTGTCGTCTCCACCCTCGGTGGGCTGAGTAATATAAGTGCTATCAAGTTTTTGTTTACCTTGACCTCCTTGGGAAGAGGTTTCTTCATAGTTGTCTGATCGACGATGTAGATGTATTGGTCAGTCAGGTTAGCACTAATAATATTAGGAATGTCAAGCCTCTTGGGGGATATAATTACAGCTATCTTATCTTGTAGCCTTACCTTGGACTCTTTAAGTATGGACTGCACAGATCTTTCCCTAAGGCTTCTATCGGTGGATATCTCGTCAGAGATCCTTATAATTGCTGCCTTAACAGCTTCTATACTTCCTTCCCCTATCTCATCCTGTAGAAGTCGAGCAAGAGCACTGTAGTTAACGATATTCATATTAAGGGCATCTAGGATGCTGGGACGCATCTGGATCTCATCCCTCACCATTTGCGCAACGCTCTTTGTCCTATCTGAAATATCATCACTCATATTTGTAACAAGTATGTCATAATCTATAAAAGCTTGCATCATATTTGAGAGTATTATCACCATAGAGGTAAAAATCATGACTAAAGACAAAGTCGTCCTAGCTTACTCCGGTGGACTTGATACCAGTATGATGCTTAAGTGGCTCCAAGAGGAGTACGGTATGGACGTAATAAGTGTAAATCTCGACGTCGGTCAAGGGAAAGAGAGAAAAGGAATAGAGGATAAGGCCTGGCAACTCGGGGCCTTAAATCACTATACTTTCGATGCAAAGGAGGAGTTCGCAACAGGCTACATTTTCCCAGCCATTAAAGCGAACGCACTCTACATGGGGACCTATCCCGTCAGTAGTAGCCTTAGCAGACCTCTTATTGCAAAAAAGCTTGTTGAGGTCGCGGAGATGGAGGACGCAAAGGCAGTTGCTCACGGTTGTACAGGGAAGGGTAACGATCAGGTGAGATTTGACATCACTATAAAGGCATTAAACCCAAAACTCAAGGTAATTGCACCGGTAAGAGAGTGGAAATTTGACAGGGCAGGTCAGATTAAATGGGCTAAAGATCACGGTGTGCCGGTACCAGTTACAGCGGATAGTCCATATAGCATAGATGAAAACCTATGGGGGAGGAGCATTGAAGGAGGAATTCTTGAGCACCCTGATGAGCCTGTACCAGATGATATATGGGACTGGACTGTTCCTGTAGAGGATGCCCCAGACGAACCTGATTACATAAAATTAGGTTTCGAGAAGGGAGTGCCAGTGAGTATAGAAGGTGTTGAATACAAGCCTCATGAGTTGCTACAGAAGCTCAAGGAGATGGGAGGTAAACACGGGATAGGTAGAATAGAGCATATGGAGGACAGGGTAGTGGGTTTGAAGACACGTGAGACCTACGAGATACCAGCATCAGAAATCACATTGAATGCCCACCAGGACTTGGAGAAAATGGTCCTGACCCGCCACCAGAAGATGTTCAAGTTCCAAGTTGACCACACATGGGCAACGATGGTATATCAGGGGCTATGGGTTGATCCCTTCAAGGAGAATCTTGATGCCTTCATAGATAGCACCCAGCAGAACGTCACAGGAAAGGTAACTATGAAGCTCTTCAAGGGAACTGCAAAACCGGTATCGAGAGAATCACCCTATAGCCTTTATGATTACAACCTCGCCAGCTTCGACATCAATACACACTATGATCAGGGTGATGCTGTGGGCTTCATTAATCTCTGGGGACTCCCGAGCGTCTCTGCCTGGAACCTTAAGAGAAAGGTAGCAGACGAAGGCATTACCGAAATGAGGAAGAAAGTTGTCCCAGTCCCCACCGGTGATTCCTAACTTTTTTACAAGATACTCTTATTATATTAGAGTAACTACTTTACAATCCTGAGGGTTATTTTGAGCAGAGAAGAGTCTTTAATCGAGGTCCTTGAGCTAACTTTACCAATACCCGCAAAGATCATTCTCGGATACAATCAACTTGAGAGAGACTTCACAAGTGGTGATTTATCCAGAGCCTGTGATATCCCAAGGAGCACGGCAAAATACTATGTTAACAAGATGGTTGAACTACGTATGATCACAAAGGTACCTCACAAGAGGATGTACCAAAAGTTCGCCAACGCCTACAAATTCAGCGACTGGTTAAAGGACCTTATGAAGTACGCCCTAGAGCCCCTCGAGAGCGGTAACCTTGAACTCTCTGAGGAGGATGAAGAGGTCTAAAAAATGTCTCTCAGAGACCTAGCCAAGCCAAATAGAAACAAACCTAAACCCAAGAAAAAATTCAGAAAACTCACCCGAAAGCAGGTTAGGGCGATAAAGAAAAGAGGTTATGATGCCGAACGTGAGATAGTAGGCATGTTAAGGGATGAAGGATACGATGCTCTTAGGGTGCCTGTTAGTGCTCCAAGCAGTGAGCCTCTCCCGGATGTTTTTGCAATTAAAGATGACTCCATCCTCGCCCTCGAGGTTAAGAGTATGGAGCGGTACGCCTATTACAAAAGAGATCAAATAAGCAAGCTAGAAGACTTCCTTGAGATCCATAAGATATATCCTCGGCGTTTTGCAGTCCTTGCAGGTAAGTTCAAGTACAAAGGATGGTGGTTCAAGATCGCTGATAAGCCAGGAGATTATACCATAAAAGTCGATGACGGTATGTCTTGGGAAGAATTCCTTAGGAAAATTAGTTAGTTTAAATATTCCAGAGTCAGAGAATTCTCTAACTTTGGTGAAATATTGTGATAAAGGAACTAAGTTGGGATAAAGCTAGGAAAAAATGCCCCTCTGATTTGCTAAATTGTGATTCTACGGAGGAATTGAATCCTCTTGTTGACATTATTGGGCAGGAGCGGGCAGTAGAGGCCCTGCAATTTGGCTTGGACATTCCTGAGGAAGGTTTTAATGTATTTGTTTCTGGTGAGCCTGGAACGGGTAAGAAGACTGCAATTATGAATTTTTTAGGTCAGAAAGCCAAATCAGTTCCCCCTCCGAGTGACTGGTGTTATGTTAACAACTTTAAAGATAGTAACAGTCCAAAGGCACTGCGTCTGCCACCTGGGAAAGGTGCTGAATTCAGAGATGATATTAACAAGTTTATTGATGAAATGAAAAAATCTCTGGATACAGCATTCGAAAGTGAGGATTACACAGCTAGAAGGGAGGAGACCCTCCAGCAGTATGAGGAGAAAAAGCAAGAACTGTGGTCTGAGTTAAATAAAAAGGCACGTGATGCTGATTTCGTACTTCAGCGTAGCCAGATCGGAATACTGATTGTACCTGTCATTAATGGTCAGATGATTAATGAACAGCAGTTCAGCATCCTACCACAGAGTGTTAAAGACGAGATACAAGGCAGACGAAAAAAACTTCAAGACGAGTTACGGAGCGCACTATTACAATTCAGAAATATCGACCGCGAAGCTGAAGAGGAGATAGAACAATTTAACAGAGAGGTTGCAAGCTTCGCTCTAGAGCCCCTGTTAGCCGCTTTGAAGGATAAATATAGTAACATACTTGAATGCAACCAGTTCCTTGATGCCATAAAAAATGATGTTTTAGAGAATTTAATGTCCATAATATCATCCCAAGAACAAGAAAAACCATTCCCCTTCCTAATGGGGCAAAAAGTTGACCCGCTTGAACGTTATAATGTTAACCTCATAGTTGATAACAGAGAACTTGAAGGAGCTCCTGTCATTATGGAGATGAATCCCACCCATGATAGGCTATTCGGAGCAGTAGAGAAGGAGGCTCGTTTCGGTGCCCTTGTAACGGACTACACCATGATTAGGGCGGGCAGTCTTCATAAGGCGAATGGAGGGTTTCTCGTCGTTCAAGTGGAGGATCTACTTAGAAGTCCTGGAGCTTATGAGAGTCTTAAAAGGACTATTGTTAATAAGAAACTGGAGATTGAGGACCTAGCAAGCAGAATGGGTTTCATCTCAACCCGGAGCTTAAGACCTGAGCCAATTCCTTATGACACTAAAGTTGTCTTAGTTGGTGATCCTCAATTATATTATACTTTATTCCAGCTTGATCCAGAGTTCAAGAAAATTTTCAAGGTTAAAGCTGAATTCGACACCAGTATGGAACGCAACGATGAGAATGTTAGGAAATATGCACAGTTTATGTGCACCCTAAGCGGAAAAGAGGGGTTATTACACCTGGAATCTTCAGGCATCGCTTCCGTTGTTGAGTTTAGCTCAAGGCTTGCATCAGATCAGAACCGTCTCAGCACTGAATTTCAGGAGATTAGCGATGTAATTCGTGAGGCTAACTACTATGCAAAAAAGGATGGGGATGAGCTAATTAAGGCTGAACATGTGAAACGAGCCATTGAGTCAAAAGTCTACCGGAGTAACTTAATCGAGGAGAAGCTCAGAAAGATGATTGAGAACGGCTCTATATTGGTGGACACTAAGGGCGCTAGGGTAGGGCAGGTAAATGGCCTCGCGGTTCTTGGGCTTGGTAATTATATGTTTGGCAAGCCCAGCCGAATAACTGCCAGCGTAGGAATCGGAAAAAAGGGAATAATAGATATTGAGCGGGAGGCAGAGATGGGAGGTCCAACCCATACCAAGGGAGTGCATATTTTGACAGGTTTTATGACCAACAGATACGCACGAGACAATCCACTTAATCTCACAGCTAGGTTAACATTTGAACAGAGTTACAGCGGCGTAGACGGCGATAGTGCCAGCAGCACCGAGACATATGCGTTATTAAGCGCACTTAGTGACATACCCATCAAGCAGGGACTCGCAGTAACTGGCTCAGTGAATCAGAAAGGAGAGGTCCAATCTATTGGGGGTGTAAACCAGAAGATAGAAGGCTTCTTTGATCTCTGCAAAATATTCGGGCTAAATGGTCAACAGGGAGTTGTTATACCCAAGAGCAACGTTCAAAACCTAATGCTGAAAGAAGATGTAATCGATGCAATCAAAGAAGGCAAATTCCACATATATCCAGTCAATACAATAGACGAGGGAATAGAGATACTTACCGGAGTACCGGCAGGAGAATTAAAGGAAAACGGAACCTGGACTGAGGACAGTATTAACTATCTAGTCCAGAAGAAACTCGATGAGATGGCAAAGAAATCTGAGATGGATGAGGAATAAGATCATATTTTTTATTTACCAATTTTCATCTTAAATCGGATAAACGCCATGTCTGATGAAGTCTACGATGTGATAGTAATCGGCGGAGGACCTGCCGGTTTAACAGCTGCCCTCTATACAGCGCGACACAAGATGAAAACAATGATCCTTGAGAGCAATAAACTGGGAGGCAAGGCCCTGGAGGCTCACTGGATAGAGAATTACCCTGGTTTTCCTGAAGGGATCGAGGGGCCTGAGTTGATGGATAAGTTCGTTGACCAGGCTATGAAGTTTAATCCGGTTGTAAACTATGAGACAGTAATTGGACTAAGTGACTTTGGGGGCCTTAAGATGGTTTCTACAAGAAGTGGTTTCCATCAAGCTAAGTCGGTGATAATCGCCACAGGTATTAGTCGAAAACAGCTCAGCGTACCAGGAGAGAGTAAGTTCAAAGGAAGAGGTGTGAGCTATTGCGCCGTTTGCGATGGTCCTTTTTTCGAGGGAAAGGATGTTGCTGTAATTGGATCTGGATCTGATGCAATACACGACACCGAGATACTCTCAGAGACAGCTAGCAAGGTATTCGCAGTACCAGGAAAAGATGGCTACAGTGAGAATTTCCCAGAGCTGGAAAAACTGAAAGCAAATCCAAGAGTCGAATTGATTGAGAATGCCAACGTTAAGGAGA
Organism: Candidatus Bathyarchaeota archaeon; assembly: GCA_014730055.1. The sequence continues at coordinate 1,795 of WJIV01000258.1, read as the reverse complement.
TAGGAGGAGAAGAATTCGTTGAATATATTCTGCTTGAAGGCTCCGAGACACAGAAGCTAAACGTGGATGGGGTATTCATAATTCTTGAGCAAGTACCGACCTCAAGCATCCTTAAAGAGGCAGGTGTAAAGACAGACGATGGCGGCTGTATCCTTGTTGATATGGAACAGGAGACGAACATGGACGGTGTTTTCGCGGCTGGCGACTGCAGTTGCAAAGGAATGCAAGTGGTAACGGCTACTGGAGCGGGAGCGAAGGCAGCCCTCTCTGCAATGAAGTATATTAAAAAACTTGAGGGACAGCATTGATAAAGTTAGAGTTGTTTTATTCACCAGTTTGTCCTCACTGTCCAAATGCAAGGGTCCTCGTTGAGAAGATAATTAAGAGATACGAGAATGTAGAATACATTGAGGTTAATACCTATACAGAAGAGGGCATAAAGAGGGGTATGTCCATGAATGTAATGGCGGTCCCTACGGTGGCTGTTGATGATGAGATAAAACTGGTGGGTTGGCCTTTTGAGGAAAGTGATGTGGTTAAGGCTATAGAGGAAGCACACGGTTAGATACCTTTTTTCATACCGTCGTTATTTTCTAACTGGTAATATATGGGAGACAAGATCGATTCAATTAATGCCCGATGGATTCTTGACAGCAGAGGAAACCCAACAGTCGAGGTCATAGTGGAAACATACGATGGATACACTGGTAGAGCCGCAGTCCCAAGTGGAGCTAGTACTGGCATCTACGAGGCTGTTGAACTCAGGGATAAAGGAGAAAGATTTCATGGTAAGGGTGTCCAGAATGCCCTTGAGTCGGTGGAGGAAGTTATCGCTCCAAAGCTGAGGGGTTACGATGTCACCCTCCAAGAAAAAATCGATGAGACCATGATCGAGCTCGATGGAACTGATAACAAGAGAAAACTAGGAGGAAACGCCATACTTGGAGTATCAATTGCCTGTGCAAAGGCAGCAGCTGAGAGTGAGGGCCTAATGCTATATGAGTATGTGAACCCTAATGCATCGTTGCTACCTGTACCTTTTTTTAACATTATAAATGGTGGAAAACATGCTGGGAACGAACTTGATATCCAAGAATTTATGATAGCTCCAACAGGTGCAGAGAGCTTCAAGGAGGCAGTTATGATTGGCAGTGAGATATATCAAGCACTGAAAAAGATGCTAGAAGAAAAATTCGGTCCGAATGCCATAAACGTAGGAGACGAAGGAGGGTTCAGTCCCCCCATGAAGACTTCGGAGCAGGCGCTGGAGGTTATTCTTAAGGCCTCAGAGGAACTGGGGTATGAAAAAAAGACTAAGCTTGCACTTGATGTCGCCGCTAGCAGTTTTTACGGCTCAGATGGATACCGCTATGAGGGAAAGATTGTCGGAAGAGATGATCTTATAGATGAGTACAGAGAGCTTGTTGTCAAGTATCCTATAGCCAGCATCGAGGACCCTCTACAGGAGGAGGACTTTGAGGGATTTGCCTTGATGACAAAAGACCTTGATATACAGATAGTGGGAGATGATCTATTCGTGACCAATCCGGAAAGGCTTAGAAAAGGGATCAATATGGGTGCCTGCAATAGTCTGCTTTGGAAGGTAAATCAGATTGGGACACTAACGGAGGCAAAGAGGGCAGCTATTATGGCCATGAATAATGGATATACAGTGATGGCTAGCCACAGGTCCGGTGATACTGAAGATCCCTTTGTAGCTGATCTCAGTGTGGGTATTGAGTGTGGACAGATTAAGTCAGGTGCACCATGTAGAGGTGAGAGAACTGCAAAATAT
>WJIV01000257.1 GCA_014730055.1 Candidatus Bathyarchaeota archaeon | reverse complement strand
TATTAATAGAGCTTATACACAGGCCTCTAACGGCTCAAAACCCTATCAAGCCTTGATCTTAAGACGGCATGGATTCAAAATACCCCGGACCATATTAACCAACTTACCAGATGAGGCACAGAATTTTATCGAGAGATGTGAGTCAGGTGCAATTTTCAAGTCCATAAGTGGCATTAGGTCAATTGTCCAAAGGGTAAATGCCGAACGTCTACGAGATATCGATCTTGTGGGTAATTGTGTAACTCAGTTCCAGGAATATATTCATGGAACTGAGATTAGAGTTCATGTTATTGAAGATCAGGTTTTCGCTACAGAGATATCTTCAGTTGCAGTAGACTACCGTTACGCATCTAGAGAAGGTTTGGAAACTAGTATGAGAATATTTTCCCTCCCAGATGAAGTATCCGAGAGATGTATAACGGTGACAAAGGAGTTAGGACTCGTAATGTCAGGTATTGATCTTCGTCGGACCACTGATGGGGAGTACTATTGCTTTGAGGTTAATCCCTCTCCAGGCTACTCTTATTATGAACTTCATACTGGTCAGGAGATGAGTAGAGCATTAATCGATACTCTGAGAACAGACTTATAGTAAGTGTCAGTTATCAATAAAATATATATTCGTGGCTCAAGATACTTCAACGGATAATAATGTCCAGAAGAACATTTATCAAGAAAGAAGACAGGCCTGAGATAAAACTAGATAAGAAAGTATCTGAACTCTCAGTAAAAGAACTAGTTACAGTAATAGAAGACATGGAACTAAAGTCAATAATACACGAAAAGAACATATCCCGGGATGTTAAACCTATCAAGGAGTTCAAACAAGAAAAACCAGAGTTAAAAAGTGAGATAAAAGAGTTTAAAGAAGTCAAGGAATTCAAGGAAAAACCTGAGAAAGAAATATACGAGTACGAGAAAAGGTTGGAGTTTGATCCAGGAATAATCGAAAGACTACCAGAGATAGAGGAAAGAATAGAAAGACTCTCACAAGAACTTGAAATGTTAAAAAATAAAATTGGATAAATCCCCTTTTTATATCCAAAAAGATTCTTAGGTTAATTCGATTTCTTACCATATCTAAATAAAGGACTATTGTTCGCGTGCAAGTAAATAGAAAATTTGAAGGTGTATGAAACATCCTTTACTTTCAACCTTCTCAGAAATCTTGATATTAGCCTTAATATTATCCATTTTTTATTTATTTGTGCAATATTGTTTTTAGATTATTAACCCTTTATGTTAATTTACGTTCTAAAGCCAGCATAACTTGAAACAAGGGATTAGACTAACCCTGGTGAGCCGGTAATAACATGTCATAAATATGTGAGCTTCTATATATTTTGGGCGACGCATTTTTTTTATAGGGGTTTATATACCAAGCATGTAATTTATTATTAGAAAGTTTCTTCGGTGAGGTGAAACAGTTGGAAGGTATAGTAAAAAGATGGCTAAACAGAGGCTACGGCTTTATAGGGGTTGAGGGACAAGAGGAAGATGTCTTTTGCCACCACTCAGCGCTACAGGGCGCTTTTGAGCTTCGTGAAGGCCAGAAAGTAGAGTTTGATCTAGAAGACTCCCCCAAGGGTCCCAGAGCAGCTAACGTTAAAGTAATCGAGTAAGACGGGGATCTTTCCCGGGTCTTTTCTCAATCTCAGGTTTAATATTTTTTTGATGTCCGATTTATATCCAGGATTCATATAGTTTTTTTAGGCTACCATATATTCTCGCCTTTCTTGGGCTTGACAACCCACCTGATAGGTCACACCCTGACAAATATAGTATATAATTATGTACGAAATTCTCTATTCAGGGACATATTACAAATATTTCGATAAGCATGAGTGGTTATCCTGTTGCTACTATTGTGTAGGTATCTCCCTGTATGGGGTTGTTAACGAACCCGTCGCCGTTGCTGTCCTCCCACCTGACTATTACATAGCTGGTGGTGTACTGCGCGAGCTGGGGGTAGACGACGTCGTCGAAGTACTTGCCCGCTGCGTAGGTTCCCTTCCACCCATACCCGTAGCAGATGGTATTTATCTGGTCATGGCTATCTACGTACCGTTCTATCACGAAAATGTCTTCATCGTCGTTGATTGATGAGATGGGTAGCTCTGTTCCGGGTATGTCTGTGCCGTTTTTGGTCTGGAAGAGGTATACGCCGCCGGCGTCACGCCACTTTACGGGTGCCCTGTCGGCGTCCGGTGTCGAGGGGTCCTCAGCCCTCTTCACCAGGGGGTTGACTATTGGCCCCCCGAAGGTCAGTACTCCGCTTCCAGGGTAACCTAAAACCATGCCTGTGGTGCGCGCGCCGGGATGTTGCTAAGTGCTGGGAAAAATGGTTATAATCCTTATTTCAGCGTTTTAGGGCAATTTATGGCTCTGCAGCGTCCTCTGATCTCCTTGCAGTAACCGCCTTTCTCGTGCCTACACATACTTTGCAGTGAGTCAAAGGATATGACAACCCAGTTAACTCTTGGGGTAAGAATCGTGGTTAAGGGCCTTCCTTTGAGGCTTTTAGGTATCTTATATACGTAAGTGGGTCTTCCAGGGCCGTTTTGAGGCTGTTTATTTCTTTCGATTATGCCTTTCTCCAGTAATTCTTCAAGGTGTTGTTGTAATGTGTTGTGGGTGAAGTCTACTTTCTCCTGGATCTCGTTGAAAGTCAGGTTTTCTGTATCGACAAGCAACTGAATTATTGTTCTATCAAAATGGTCCATTTTATCTCTATTTC
>WJIV01000256.1 GCA_014730055.1 Candidatus Bathyarchaeota archaeon | reverse complement strand
TACCGTCCTGACATTTAATGATGAACCGAGTGTAGCCTAAGTTCTTCTGTACCACACCGAGTAAGTCATATTCGTTAGGGAGTTTCATTCCTTGCCTAATATCTGTCTCGCTCTTAACTAGCTTCTTTCCCATTGTAACTCTATATACTGAGGCACGCTTTATAAATAGGAGTATTTACGATTTGTCTTCACTTACAATTCAGAATGTGAAGTGACAATAAAAAGTGTTGTTGAATGTAATGGGTGAACCCGAACAAGGTGGACTAACAGAGTTGAATAACTTTGGGGTTTTTTGGTTTGCATGGAGCTGCGTTTTTCCCCAGAAACTGAACTGGTTACAAATGGATCCGAGATCCACTAAAATATAAACGAGGAATGTTATTTTGAGAATAATTATTAGTGGAAATCCATAATAATTTGTTGTTATAATTATCTTTGAACTTGTTAAGCGCTACATTGCTGGAATCATTCGATCTAACATTAGGTTCTTATAAGGAAGCTATAGATCACATCCCAGAATCAGAATGGAAAAAGGGTGAAATCGCATACTTAGTTCCTTCAAGATTAATCTATCATGCTGTTGAAACAGGTGATTATTACACCGAGGCAGAAGACAAGTTTGAATGGGGTTACAGGTTTGGAGTTGAGTATTGGAGAGCAAAGCCTGAGGAGCTTCCTTCCAAGAGTCAGTTAATGGAATATCATATTGAAGTTAAGACCAAAATAATGGAATGTATAGGCTCCATGTCAGATGAGGAATTATTATCCAAGGAAAAAGAGTTCACTTGGACTGGATCTACGGTTTTAGGTAGGGCATTATATTTACTCTCGCATTATCGTCAACACCTAGGGGAAATCAACGCTGAGCTTAGACATCGAGGATTAGATAGGATAAAATGGAGGACACTTCCAGGTTGAGAGAGAAGAAGGTCTGCGGAATAGTAGTTAGAACAAAGGAAAAGGGAAATGTCGATATACTTGACTCTAAGGTTCTTGAAGGTGCTGGATTATATGGTGCAGAGACAATGAAGATAATTTAAACGATCTTGATATAAAACCTTGTCAGAGTTGTGGAGTTGACCCCTTTCCTTCTTACCGCAATTATAATGAGGATATGATGAATTTACTTTAATAGATTTTATTCCAAGCTATATCGAACGTATGAGCCTCGGGACGATGGAGGTAATAAAATTGAGATATAATGTAGTTCTAGGTAAAGGATCAGAATGCCCTTCTATTTCCAGACTTTTTTGAAGAGCCTGTAAAAGTTCTCGCCGATTATACCTTTAACCTCGTCGTCAGAATAGCCTCGGGCAACTAATCCCATAGTTATGTTCGGCATATATCTTAGCCAACCATATCCCCAGTCCTCATCCAGTGCAGTGAAATACGTCTTATCTAGATTCTCACGGTGCTGGCTGATGTAAGCCATTCTATCAAGAGTGCTATTAAAATCGACGTCTGATCCGAATCCTACATGTTTCGCGCCTACTAGGTCAACTGTATAATCAATCTGATCAAGTAGATCATCTGTTAAGGTGCTGGTACCTGACTTCTTGGCGAAGAAGGGTGTAATCCCAATTACTCCCCCCTTCTCGGCACAGGCCTTTATCTGTTCGTCGGTCTTGGCTCTGCTTAGAGCGTAGTCTGTCCATCCGCCGTAGAACATGTACTTGTTATTCCATTTAGCGAAGTCACTGAGTTCTCTTGGTGTTGTGGCTCTAGGGAGGGTATGGGTGAAACTTACAGGGTCCTTGCTGTGCTCGATCGCATCCATGGTACTCGGGTCACCTGTGTGGCTGAGGTCTACCAGCATTCCAAGTTCGTTCATCTTCTCCACTAGATCAAATCCAAAGTTGCTGAGGCCTGCCTGATTCCTCTCGGCACAACCGTCACCTGCGCTGTTTCTATAGTTATAGGTTAGCTGGATTACTCTGATGCCGTAGTCACAGGCGATTTTCAAAAAGTCTAATGTACCTTCAAGGAACTGGCTGTCCTGTGGCCCAAATATCACTGCGTGTTTTCCATCTTTTTTTGCTTGCTCTATATCACTTGTTGATGTAGCTATGATGGCTTTCTCTTCGCTCCTTTTGGCCCAGTTATAATAGCTCTTGAGTTCTCTCAAGGCATCGCTTAGATTATGCTGCATACAGACCGTAGCGTTGGAGGCTGTGATACCGCCGGCCAACAGGTCATCAACCCATAGGTCTTCCCCTACATAATCCGTGTAACCAACGAGGCTAGCGTCGATTACTATGGACTCCTTGTGCAATGCAAGTGCGTGCGATTTCTCATCTTCGGATATGTCTTTGAAGCTTCTCATATCTAGAAATATATCAGAGGATCGTATTAATCAAGTATTATTTCCCCGAGACTGACGTTTACTGATTATACTCGTCTTGAGCATTAGAAGAGATATACTACTCAATCTCTTTTTTCTTATTCCTAATTAGATCTACAAGTTTTGATTGTACGTCTCTCCTCATCTCCACGATGTAAGACTCGTGAAGCTCCAGTTGATTACTAATTTTCCTGATTTCCTCTACATTACCTTCTTCGTATAAACTCTGAGCTCTCTGATACATTTTTCTAATATCACAGTTATCTCTGAGGTCGCAGTGATCACAGCCCATTAGGTATCACAAAAAAATTGTAGTAATTATTTAAATAATTGAGCTTGAGATCGCCCATAAACAAATGTATTATCATATACATCCCCCCGGGGGGGTCGTTTGTTCGTTTGTTCCTTTTTACCTAGTGTACCTAGTCCTTTTCATATCTACTACGAAGTATTCGCCTGAAATATGATTTAGCGGCTTTACTGACTCAACGTTCACTACCTCATCGAGGGCTTCCTTCTTGATCTCTGCTTGGAGGACCTCTGCGAATATCCAGACTACACGGTCACTGATCTCTGAGAAACTTGTCATTCTGCATTCCATCCATCCATAAGCTTCTCCTATTCTTGGGGGCTCTATGATATTGGAGGGTACCTCAGTCAACCCGAATTCTTTGATCTCACTTACCTCATATGGTAGGTCGCGGGAGAGGGGCTCCATTAACTCGCCGAAATCCTTCCCGACTAGATTAACAACGAACTCCTTGTTTGCCTGTATGTTCTTCCACGTGTCGTGCTGGATCTCGCAGCAGAACCCGTACATTGGGGGTTTTGTCGTCGCTGGGCTGTTGAAGCTGAAAGGAGCTGCGTTGGAGATCCCACTGGGGGATATGGTTGATACCACTATGCATGGTCTGAGGAGCATCTTGCTAAAATCGATCTCTACGACATCTGACATGATTATAGATACTTTGATTGAGCATAAAAAATTGGTACTTTGGTTTAAATTTAGATTAGGAGATTTAGAAGTTCGGATATAGCTGTTTCAGGCTTGTTATCGTCTTTTCTATTCTCTCCTGGGGAAGATCAAAGGGTTCAAGACTACCATCTAGATAAGACTCGTAGGCCGACATGTCGAAGAATCCGTGTCCGCTCATGAGCATCAATAGGGTTTTCTCCTCACCAGTTTCCCTGCACTTTAGGGCCTCATCTATTGTAGCCTTTACAGCATGGGCTGTCTCGGGAGCAGGGATTAACCCTTCAGCTCTCGTGAAATCACACGCTGACTCCAGTGCCTCTATCTGGTTATATGCCCTGACATCGATGATTTCCTCCTTCGCCATCAGGCTGAGTAGAGGTGCCATACCGTGATACCTCAGGCCTCCTGCATGGATGGGATCGGGTATGAACCCGTGCCCCAGGGTAAACATCTTCATCAGCGGCGTTATTCGGCCTGTGTCACCGTGGTCGTAGATGAATTCTCCCCTTGATATACTTGGGCAGGCTGTCGATTCTACAGCTATGAACTCTGTCTCTTTTGGAGCTTTTCCATTGTTTTTCTCCCTGTAGAAGGGGAATGCTATCCCCGCGAAGTTACTGCCGCCACCAACGCATCCGATAACTGAGTCGGGGTACTCATCGACCATTGCGAGCTGCTCCATGGCCTCCTGACCAGTAACTGTCTGGTGCATAAGTACATGGTTTAAGACGCTTCCCAGGCTGTACTTGGTGTGCTCGTTCCCAAGGCATTTCTCTACGGCCTCACTTATGGCTATGCCCAGGCTCCCGGGAGTGTCCGGGTCCTGTTCAAGAATGTTTCTACCAATATTGGTGCGCCTGCTTGGGCTCGCGACTACGTCGCCGCCGAACATCCTCATCATTACCTTACGGTAGGGTTTCTGATCGTAGCTTATTCTAACCATGAAGACCTCGATATCGATGTCGTAGAGCATACCGGCGAAGCTCAGCGCGGAGCCCCACTGTCCTGCCCCTGTCTCGGTTGTCAGCTTCGTTACCCCTTCCTTCATGTTGTAGTAGGCCTGCGGTACAGCTGTGTTCGGTTTGTGGCTTCCCGGGGGGCTTACACCCTCGTACTTGTAGTAGATTTTCGCCGGGGTTTTAAGCGCCTCTTCTAGGCGGGTGGCACGGATGAGTGGAGTAGGCCTCCAGATCCTGTAAGCCTCTCTTACTTCCTCAGGGATATCTATAGACCTTTCATCCGATACTTCCTGCTTTAACATCTCACCTGCAAAAATTGGTAGCAGTGCCTCTGGCTTGACTGGCTCCTTTGTAGAAGGGTCCATTAGAGGCGGCAGGCGTGTCGGGAGGTCTGGTGCTATATTAATCCATTTCTTGGGTATTTGATCCTCTTTTAGGAGGATAGTTCTTTCCAGTCCAATTGATACACGCTTCTTTTCCTCCTAGCAACGCTAGGTAACCCTTATGCAGGTTATTGTAAATAAAAGGGTTCTGACGC
>WJIV01000255.1 GCA_014730055.1 Candidatus Bathyarchaeota archaeon | reverse complement strand
GAAAATAAAGTTCTAGATTATAAAGAAAATAATTTTTATGAATTATATATCTCACTCATCACAGATTATTTATTTAATAAATATGGAAAAGAAAAATCAGAAGAGCTACTATTTTCCTGCCTAAGACAGGATGGAGTAGATGGTAGAGTAGTTGGGGACCTTATTAACAATCTAAAAGAGCAGGAAAAGAAGGAATCTACGCATAAAGGTAGATCAAAGGATTTGGGGAACTTTGTAAGGGAAAAGATATTCATATCCTCTCTTTTAAAAGATATAGCCTCCAGTTCTGGCTGCTGGAAAGAGCAGACTCAGCTGCTTCTATTAATGGCCTTGGTTCATGAGGTAAAAAGCGTAAATTTTGAGGGGAGTGTATTTGAGTAACGCTGAGAACGACGAGTTCCTAAGTTTCTCAAATCCTCAACTTGACAGGAAGATAGGCGGGTTACCTGTTCCTACGATGACCTTAATAGAGGGTACAAATGATTCAGGCAAATCAGTCCTCTCGCAGCAGATAGTCTATGGAGCAGTTAAGGATGGCAACAAGGTTCTTTTAGTAACTACTGAGAGTAGTCCCCAGAAAATAATCGAGAATATGTTGAGCCTGAGCTGGGATGTAGGCATGTCTTTCATATTAGGCAAACTTAAGATAGTTCAAATAGATGCTTTGAATGTTAAGTGGAATCCAGAGAGCTCTAACTATCTATTAATAACCCTCCTAAACTATATGAGAAGAAATATTGAGAATTATAATCTAATAATAATAGACTCATTATCAACCTTTCTAAGTAATTCGGATAATAAGGATATCCTGAACTTTTTCTCAAGTTGTAAAGAACTAATAGATAGGCATAAAGTAAGTTATGTTATAACTATACATTCATATGCTGTTAACTCAGAAGTCTTTAGAAGAATAAGAGATATCTGTGATGGTCATTTACTAATGGAAAAGAAAACCTTCAGAGAAAGAACTGTACTGACTATTAATATAATAAAGTTAAAGGGAGCAAACCTCAAATCAAGTGAGATGATAAGCTTTGAGACATCTGAGGTGCAGGGAATAAAAATACTTCCTTTTACATCGACGAGGGGATGATAATTGACTGAAGTACAAAACTATGAATCAGATAACCTTCAAGTAAGACATGAAAAAAAGATTAAGACTATAAAAGATCTAAAGTCTGGATTATCATCGTTAAAGGGTTATAATGATATATGGAAAGAGAGAATAGAGAATGATAAAAATCTTAAAGATTATTTGACTAAACTGCTGACTGAATCAGATATTAACCCGGAGCTGATTGAATCCCCTTCAAGGGAGCTGGCCAAGATAAAGGAACCAAATTTTCTTTACCCTGTTGGGGAACCGGTATATATCCACATACACACAGATGCAGATACAAAGAACATTATTTACCAGGCAGTGGAACCCAGACTCATTGAGAACAGAGAAAGGCTTCTGAACGAGGTTGAGAAACGGATCGCATTATCAATAGACGAGCCAGCGAACTTCCTTTCACTACAAGAAAAAACTGATTATCTCTATAATCTACTTGATTTGTTCATAGTAGAGGATAAAAACAGCAATATAACAGAACTTAAAGAAGAGACACCCAATAATAAAAGAGGAATTATCAGTAAGATTACTCAAAGATTCAACCAGACCCAGGAAAAAATCAGGGTAGACCCAGATACCTACGAGAGGCTCAAATACGAGATATACTGCGAGAAAATTGGCTCAAGCATTCTAGAGCCCATGATCAGGGATGTACAAATTGAGGATATACACTGCAGCGGAACAGGACCGGTATACATCAGTCATAAGATCTATGGGACAATGGAGACCTCCATCATCCTGAGGAATGTTGAGGAACTGAATAGCTTCGTATTAAAATTAAGCGAGATAGTCCAAAAACCAGTATCTCACAGAGACCCAATCCAGGACGCAACCATGCCCGACGGTTCCAGAATAAACATAGTCTTCGGTGAAGATGTGAGCAAGAGAGGAAGTAACTTTACAATAAGAAAATTCTCAGTGGATCATATCAGTGTAATTCAGCTAATTAAGTGGGGGACCTTGTCCTCCATGATGGCTGCATACATTTGGATACTTCTGGAGGAGAAGATGTCTCTATGGATATGCGGGGAGACAGCGAGCGGTAAGACAACCACTCTATCAGCTATAACCGCCTTCATCCCCGAGTCATATAAGATCGTCTCAATAGAGGAAGTACCAGAGGTCTATGTTCCCCACAAGAACTGGGTCAGGGAGGTTGTAAGGGAGACTGGTAATGCCTCGAGCGAGGAGCAGGGGGCTGTATCAATGTTCCAGTTACTGAAAGCTGCTCTAAGACAGAGACCGAACTATATCATAGTTGGTGAGATAAGGGGACAGGAAGGCAACATAGCCTTCCAGGCTATGCAGACTGGGCACCCTGTTATCGCCACTTTCCACGCTGCCACAATCTCAAAACTTGTTCAGAGGATAACAAACTATCCGATCAACATCCCTAAGACACATATCGATAACCTCAACGCGGCCATATTCCAGAGCGCAGTGAATGACCCTGAAACAGGGAGATACAAGAGAAGAGCACTGACGATAAACGAGATTCTAGGCTATGAGCCTATGGAGCAGGCATATAACTTCGTCGAGGTTTTCACATGGATCCCATCAAGCGACACATTCGAATTCAGAGGTCTTGGTACAAGCTACCTTATGGACTCTAAGATTGCGGTCATGAGGGGCCTACCGGAGAACATGGTGAACAAGATCTATGATGAATTGTTCCAGAGGGCAGAGATCCTCGAGTACATGATCCTCCTTGACATAGTGTCCTATAATGAGGTAGTCCAGAACGTCGTTTGGATACAGAGGGTAGGGATTGAACTGGCCTATCAGCGATACCGGGACATGGTTGTGAAGAAATTCGGGAGAGAAATAATCAGAGAGATAAAAGAAAAGTTGGGGATCGAAGATGCTGAAGAATAGTGTTACAAGGGTAAAGAAGATTGCTGAGAAGCTAACTGAGTCAGATGAGGTGGATTTTGAGTTTCCCTTCTTTATGGTTTATCTACACGCGATTACCTCAGGGACTCTCTCAAGGCTTGTAATGCTCAAACTGGCAGCCGAGAAGATAATATTCCAGTCCACAAGTAAGTACCTGAACCACATACTTGACTTGACTGAAAACTGGAGATACTCTCAATCCAAGGCCTCAGAGATAGTAAGCGAGACAGTCCCCACGGAGGAATTCAAGGACTTTCTGTACAAGTTCTCCCAGTCAGTCTCAGTAGGCGAACCCACCGATGACTTCATCAAGATGTACTACAAGAACTGGGTGGCAGAATACGAGGCCAGCAGGTTACAGGACCTTGATAAACTGAAG
>WJIV01000254.1 GCA_014730055.1 Candidatus Bathyarchaeota archaeon | reverse complement strand
CTTCAGTTTATCAAGGTCCTGTAACCTGCTGGCCTCGTATTCTGCCACCCAGTTCTTGTAGTACATCTTGATGAAGTCATCGGTGGGTTCGCCTACTGAGACTGACTGGGAGAACTTGTACAGAAAGTCCTTGAATTCCTCTGTGGGGACTGTCTCGCTTACTATCTCTGAGGCCTTGGATTGAGAGTATCTCCAGTTCTCAGTAAGGTCTAAGATGTGGTTCAGGTACTTACTTGTGGACTGGAATATTATCTTCTCGGCTGCTAGTTTGAGCATTACCAGGCGTGAGAGAGTTCCTGATGTAATCGCGTGTAGATAGACCATAAAGAAGGGAAACTCAAAATCCACTTCGTCTGACTCTGTTAGCTTCTCAGCAATCTTCTTTACGCGAGTTACACTATTCTTCAGCATCTTCTATCCCCAGTTTTTCTTTTATTTCTCTGATTATTTCTCTCCCGAATTTCTTCACGATCATGTCATGGTATCGTTGATAGGCCAGTTCAATGCCTACCCTTTGTATCCAGACGATGTTCTGGACTACCTCATTGTAGGACACGATGTCCAAGAGGATCATGTATTCGAGGATCTCTGCTCTCTGGAACAATTCATCATAGATCTTGTTCACCATGTTCTCCGGTAGACCTCTCATGACAGCTATCTTGGAGTCCATAAGGTAGCTTGTACCAAGACCCCTGAATTCGAAGGAGTCATTTGATGGGATCCAGGTGAAAACCTCGACGAAGTTATATGCCTGCTCCATTGGCTCATAGCCTAGAATCTCGTTTATAGTCAGTGCTCTTCTCTTGTATCTCCCAGTCTCTGGGTCATTCACTGCACTCTGGAATATGGCAGCGTTTAGGTTATCTATGTGTGTTTTAGGGATGTTGATCGGATAGTTTGTTATCCTTTGTACAAGTTTTGAGATTGTGGCAGCGTGGAAAGTGGCGATGACAGGGTGCCCTGTCTGCATAGCCTGGAAAGCTATGTTGCCTTCCTGTCCTCTTATCTCACCAACTATGATATAGTTTGGTCTCTGTCTTAGAGCAGCTTTGAGTAGCTGGAACATTGAGACAGCCCCCTGCTCCTCGCTTGAGGCGTTACCTGTCTCCCTAACTACCTCCCTGACCCAGTTTTTGTGGGGGACATAGACCTCTGGGACTTCCTCTATTGAGACAATTTTATATGATTCAGGGATGAAAGCTGTTATCGCTGATAGAGTGGTTGTCTTACCGCTTGCGGTCTCCCCGCATATCCATAGGGACATCTTCTCCTCCAGAAGTATCCATATGTAAGCAGCCATCATGGAGGATAGGGTCCCCCACTTGATTAGCTGAATTACACTGATGTGATCCACTGAGAATTTTCTTATAGTGAAGTTACTTCCTCTCTTGCTCACATCTTCACCGAATACTATGTTTATTCTGGACCCGTCGGGCATGGTTGCGTCCTGGATTGGGTCTCTGTGAGATACTGGTTTCATTACTATCTCGCTTAATTTTAATACGAAGCTATTCAGTTCCTCAACATTCCTCAAGATAATGGAGGTCTCCATTGTCCCATAGATCTTATGACTGATGTATACCGGCCCTGTTCCACTGCAGTGTATATCCTCGATCAGTACATCCCTAATCATTGGCTCTAGAATGCTTGAGCCAATTTTCTCGCAGTATATCTCATATTTGAGCCTCTCATATGTATCTGGGTCTACCCTGATTTTTTCTTGGGTCTTGTTGAATCTTTGAGTAATCTTTCCTATAATTCCCCTTCTATCATTAGGCGTCTCTTCCTTTAGCTCTGTAATATTGCTGCTTTTATCCTCTATAATGAAGGAATCAAGGAGATTATAGAGATAGTCTGTTTTCTCCTGCAGTGAAAGGAAGTTCGCGGGCTCATCTATTGATAATGCGATCCGTTTCTCAACCTCGTCCAGAAGCCTCTCCCTGTTCTCAATGAGTCTGGGTTCCACTGCCTGGTAGATTATATTCTTTGTATCTGCATCGGTGTGTATGTGGATATATACAGGTTCCCCAACAGGGTAAAGGAAATTTGGCTCTTTTATCTTGGCTAGCTCCCTTGAAGGGGATTCAATTAGCTCAGGATTTATATCTGATTCAGTTAGCAGTTTAGTAAGATAATCTTTAAGATTTTTATCATTCTCTACTCTCTCTTTCCATATATCATTATAACCTTTTAAGGAGGATAATCCTGCTTTTAGATCTTTTATAGTCTTAATCTTTTTCTCATGTTTTACTTGAAGGTTATCTGATTCATAGTTTTGTACTTCAGTCAATTATCATCCCCTCGTCGATGTAAATGGAAGTATTTTTATTCCCTGTACCTCAGATGTCTCAAAACTTATCATCTCGCTTGATTTGAGGTTAGCTCCCTTCAACTTAATTATATTAATAGTGAGTACAGTTCTTTCTCTGAAGGTTTTCTTTTCCATTAATAAATGGCCATCACAGATATCTCTTATTCTCCTAAAAACTTCGGAATTAACAGCGTATGAATGTACAGTTATAACATAACTGACTTTATGTCTATCTATTAGTTCTTTACAACTAGAGAAGAAATTTAGGATATCCTTATTATCCGAATTGCTTAAAAATGTTGATAAAGAGTCTATTATTATTAAATTATAATTCTCAATATTTCTTCTCATATAATTTAGCAGGGTTATTAAT
>WJIV01000253.1 GCA_014730055.1 Candidatus Bathyarchaeota archaeon | reverse complement strand
TAACGAGATAGAGAACGCCTTCTTGTACCTTTTAATAGGAATATCAGGTTTCGTTGCAATAGGTTACAGCTTGTTCAGGTCAAAACCGGTTAAAGAGGATAAATTGGAGGCTAAGGAGAAGGACGTTATAACTACCTTAGAGTGCAATCAGTGCAACCTCAAGAGAGTTAGAAACTTCCAGAGAGGCGACTTCATCTTCAAGAGGGATGAGCCATGTACACGGTGCGAAGGGATGATGGTCATAACCAGGATCCATACTCGTGAAGACAAGAAAAAGAGCTCTAAGCGGTAGTTACCTCGCATCCATCACTCGTAACTATAACGGTGTGTTCCGCCTGGGCCACTTTGGCCCTAGTTCTTTCTAAAAGTTGAGGATAACTCATTATACACTTTGAATCAAGAAGCTCCTTGAAGGCAGCTTCTCCTTTTTGACCACTGAATTCCCTTAAAACCCATCTTGATGCAAAGGGCAAAGTCCTATATTCATTCTGTATGAATTTGAACATATCCTTCGCAATACCATTCATACTTCTCTTTTTGAGAACCCTGTAGATATTGCTTGGTGGCCCATCTTGGACCATTCCATCAGCGTTGGAGGGAACAGCGAAAGGCTCTATGGCGTAGACATCTCCCTCCTGTATCAGATGGTGATCATGACCTCCAATATTAGGGATGCTCTGACCCGCATGTACAACATATCTTGCGAGCTTGTGACCGGTTAGGTTCTTTATCGGATTAGCTCCCCTTCCTCGGATTGCCTGCTCGATCTCCGTCCCAATGTCGCTCGCCCTAATATCAGATCGAATAGTGTTAATGGCTGCTTGAAGCCCGGCTTCCGCTGCGTCCACGAGGTAGGTTAACATGGGATCTAAACATATAGTCGTTGCAGTGTCTGCGATATAACCATCTACGTGTACGCCTATATCCAATTTAACCAAGCTATCTCGGGGAATTCTAGTCGTATCGTTGATTGGAGAGCAGTAGTGAGCTGCGATATGGTCAATGTCAACATTTGTGGGAAAGGCGGGCTTACCCCCAAGGTCAGCGAGTTTATCCTGTACGTGATCACAGATATCTACAACAAGCACCCCTGGTTTGATCATTTTTTTAGTCTCTTCTCTAACCGTTGCTGCAATTTTACCGGCTTCATGTAGGGCTTCAACTTGGTCCATGTTGATTAAAAAGGTGGTAAGAGTAGAAAAAAGGGTTACTAATTGGTTACTTGACTACTAATACCGGAACCTTACAGGACTCGACGATCCTTCTACTCGTGCTGCCTAGAATCCAGCCTGTGATGCCACCTAGGCCCCGGCTACCTATTACTATGAGCTCTGCTTCTTTCTTCTCTGATTCCTCCACTATAGTGGAGCTGGGTCTTCCCTCCAGTAGCTCAGTTGTAACTTTGAGATCAGGGTAATTATCAGCTATGTCCTCCTCCGCTTCTTTCAAGCTCTTAGCGTAAACGTCCCTCATCTTATGTTGATACTCGGTCATATCTTGTGCGGCTGTTACAGGGGCAGCGCCAAATCCCTCGTCAGGAAATACTGGCATCATCACCCTAGGCACGACTGATACTATGAATACCTCAGAGCCAGCCAAGCTCGCGATACTTATACCCTGATCCAGGGCGTGTTTTGATGGCTCCGATCCGTCGAATGCTATGAGTATTTTTTTATACATACTTATTCGTTTACTGTCTACTCAAATGATTAATATAAAGAGTAGCTATTGAAACGTAGAACAACTTTAGATCATGACTGGGAGGTTTTGCCATGGGTCTGTAATATCTTCAGAGCGCCGTATCTTTTTATAATGTTTTCCCACTCACTCTCGTCATAGAAACTGCATAGGCCCCTTCCGTACTGCTTGGCCACCTCAAGACAGTAACGGGCTGCTGCCTCCATGTCTATGGGGTGACTGGCTCCTGTGCCACATCCAGGAACGGGGATCTGAGTTGTTATTGCTATCCCCACCACCGGCTTGTCGGTCGCTATTGTTGGTTGCATTATGCTGTTAATATGATCCAGTTCGTTTCCATACGGCGTTATGTCCTGTGTAGTGATAGGGCATACTTTCGGATGCTCCCCCGATACCCACTCCATAATATCGAGAAGAGAGTCACTCACCTTCAGCACCCATCCTTCTTTGGCGGTAGGCGTTATCGCGAATCCGCGCCAGTTCGCCACCCTGTTACCTTTGGTAGTATCTATACTGAGTATCGCATCCATCTCGAGGTCGACTTCCTCTTTATTCATGGTAGCGGTATCAACGGGGCTACCCATAAAAGGCACCGGTTCATGGGGCTTGATCGGGGCATTGGGGCAGATATGTGTCGCGATAATTACGTCCCCTGGAAGATAGTCGCCGTTTCTAACCATGTCCAGAATTTTTAGAGCTACACTGAGAGCGGTTGTCGCACCATCAGAGTCTGATACCAGCCCTATCTGATCTGGCCTGGCACCGATTCCTCCGAGGCGTCCTATAATACCTAGGGTTGGACTCTCCCCTCCCTCGGTTTTTCCATTGGTGCCAGGGATCTTTATCCTTATGAAGTCAGTTGATCCTTCTTCTCCTTGGATAGTCCATACTTTCAAGTCCGTGGCTCCTCTGTCCTTCAGATAACTTGCCACTTTTTCTCCTGTGATAGTGGCGCTATCAAGGAGTTCCATTATCTCGATAACTTGTTTCAGCATGTTTTCATAATTGTTCAAAGGTTTACAAAAATTGTGCTCTTCGAAATTTGAAGAAATAGGATTTGAGGCTTTATACTCTATTAGCT
>WJIV01000035.1 GCA_014730055.1 Candidatus Bathyarchaeota archaeon | reverse complement strand
TGATTATGAGCCTACTCATGTGCTTCTTTTGGATGCTGCTAACTTTCGCGGTGACCCGGGTGAGGCGAAACTAATTAGTTCAGCTCAGATTGGAGGTAGCGCAGTCTCAACACACAGTCTACCCCTTACAATATTCATAAGCTACCTCGAGAAAACACTAGATGTTAAAGTGAAGCTTCTTGGGATACAACCAAAGAATATTGAGTTCTATACAGAAATGAGTCCTGAACTGGAGAAATCTTCCAAAGAAATCGCTGAAATGCTCGGTAATGTTTTAAAGAAAAAAAATTAGGTTTATTCTTCTTTCTTGGGTTCTTTCGGTTCTGGTGGCGGTCTCTCGAAATGAAGAACTTGGTCTTCCTTCCTAATTACTGCCAACTCGTACTCTGATGTAAGCCTTATAGCATCCCTAGGGCAGACATTCTCACACTCTTGACAGAAGAGGCATTTACCGAGATCAACCTTTAATCCAGTACATTTTGGACCCGGGCCTCCTTCAAGCTCAATAGCAAAGCTTGGGCAGACTCGGGCGCATAGACCACAGCCTATGCACTTTTCTGGGTCGAACTCATGTTTTCCTCTTAGTCCTTCTGGTGGCTCTACTTTCTCAAACGGGTAGATTAGTGTGCATGGTTTCTTTAACGCGTTTCTAAATAGTTCTCTTTGCATTGCCATTTTATATCACTCCTGATAGGGCTATTACTGCCATAACTTGTAGAACACTTAGGGGTATTAGGTACCTCCAAACTCCACTCACCATCTGATCTATCCTGAACCTAGCGAAAAGTACGCTCAGATTGCTAAGTATAAAGACACAGAATGTTGTCTTTATAATAAACCAAATTATTGGGGGTAGAACTGGGCCAGCCGGGCCTCCTAAGAACAGGCTCGTAAGTAAAGCTGCAGCCAATACCATTTTTACATCATGTCCTTCAGTGAGTAAAGCAAGTTTCTTTCCGCTATATTCTACCTGCCACCCGTGAACAATCTCTGTTTCTGCTTCACTGATATCAAAAGGCCTCATTTCCAGTTCAGCAAGTAGGCATATAACGTATATTGCGAAGCCTATGAATAAGACCCCAGCTATGAGTATTCCCTCTAAGTCAGGTGCCGCAAAAAATGTGTTAATACTTGCTACTTGCCATTCAACTATATTTTTAATACTAAGGCTTTTTGCGAGTATAGCTGGTCCTACTGCGACAAGCGTTAGTGGAATCTCATATGCTAACATCATAAAAGCTACTCTCGTAGCCCCAACTGCTCCAAAGAGGTTTCCACTGCTCCAACCACCTAGGAATATTGTAAGTACCATTATGCTCATAAGGAAAAGTATTACAGCTAGATCCCCTTCAAAGCTAACAACAGGATCATATCTCCATAGACTTGATAGACTTTGAATTGGTATTAGTAGGGTCGCCGCTAAAGGTATGGCGAAAATAAATATGGGCATCCAGTTGAATATCTCTTTATCTGCTGCTGCAGGTGTAATATCTTCATTAGCCAACAACTTGATAAAATCAGCTAGCGGCTGAAGCGTCCCCTGCCAACCAGTGTGAAGTGGACCTTGGCGATTCTGCAATCTAGCTGCTACTTTTCTACTAACCCACTGTGCATAGAAAGCATAGGAAAGTATAAAGAATAGACCAGGGAATACCAGTACTTCAATTAGATTTATTGCCGCACTCATTTCTCATACCACTCCAAGCTATACCTTCTTAGTTGTTCCTCATTCCATGACCAGGTTTTGTCTTTTCCTTCATCGTAGAATACCATACGATCTGTACAACTGAAACAAGGGTCGATACCTGCTAAAACTATTGGGATGTCCGCGATATAACCACCCTTAAGGCGTTCTACTAGACTTGGGATATTTCCAAGGGTAGGTGCTCTTATCTTGTGCCTATAAGGTGTATTTTTCCCATCACTTATTGTATAATGTATAAGTTCACCGCGCTGAGCTTCAACTAAGTATACTGCTTCTCCTTCGGCTACTCTACTCATGGGAGAGAATTTAGTTGCAATTTCTCCTTCTGGTATGTTATCGAGAACCCATTTACATATTTTGACAGATTCAAGTACCTCGAGTACTCTGACTAGGACTTGTCCGAGTACGTCACCATTATCTACTACTACATGCTCAAAATCGATCTCATCATAAATTAAGTAAGGTGAGCAGTGACGTATGTCACATGGAACACCACTGCATCTGGCGTTAGGTCCTGATCCGCTAAGTCTTATCATATCTTGTTTACTTAAATACCCGACACCAACTGCTCTTTCTAGGATTGTCTGTTCTGTTGATGCTACTTTTATGTAATACTCAGTTCGCTCTCCAAGTTTGTCCAGCATTTTATGCCATTTTTCGAACTTATTTTTTGCCAAGTCCCTTCTTACGCCACCAATCGTTGGTATAGCATAGTTAACTCTATTACCGCTTATCTCCTCTAGAAGGTCCATTACTAACTCACGGTCCCTCCAAACATAATAGAAGAAAGTGTCGAAGCCAATTTCATGTGCTGCAACACCGAGCCAGAGAAGATGACTGTGGAGTCTTTCTAGTTCTTGAACGAATACCCTGATATATTTAGCCCTCTCAGGTATCTCAATTCCACCTGCTTCTTCTACTGCTCCAGTGTAGCATGTTTGATGTGCATTGCTACAAATACCACAAACCCTTTCGGTAATGTACAAATTTTGTATATAGTTTCGGCTTTCCATCGCCTTCTCTATACCACGGTGGTTATACCCGATTCTTGGATCAACATCCACTACTACCTCTCCATCCACTGTAAAATAGAAGCTCTCGGGCTCCTTTAGTGCCGGATGCTGAGGTCCGATCGGAATAACAAATTCTCTATCACTCAACGTCTTTACCCCACTTTTCACCATCTACTTTTTCCCTGAGACTTTGAATGTCCCACTCCTTGCGCAGCGGGTGAACACCTTCAGGCCAATCATATGCAAGTATGAGTCTTTTGGGGTCTGGGTGTCCTTCAGGAAAAACTCCTAGCAGATCATTTACCTCTCTTTCGTAGAGAACTGCTCCGTTAAGTATATCTGTAATTGAAGGAATTTTGGGATCTTCCTTCGGCACTGTAACCTTCAGGCTAAAACTGAACCCCTCATTTCTGAGGTGATATGTTATCTCAAAGTTTTCTTCCATATCCGTCCCAGTTATAGTTGTGATGTGCTCAAATCCTTCTTCTTCTTTTAGGTACTTTACAACATCTCTGAACTTTTCACGTTTAACGCGGGCAAAGGCTCTATTCAATCTCGGAATTTTAGTCTCATATACGTTTTCGTCTCCAAACTCTGCGACGAGATTCTCAACAACTCTTGTCTGTTCTTCTAAACTCATTTAATTTACCTCAATATCCCGCACTTATGAGTAGCTTTACTACCCCGTCAAGTATTGCCTCAGGTTTAGGAGGGCACCCAGGAATCCATGCATTAACTGGAATTACCTTATCAACGCCTTCCATTACATTATAGCAATCTTGGAAAACGCCCCCGCTTATAGCGCAGTTACCAACTGCAACTACAAATTTTGGTTCAGGCATTTGTTCATATATTCTCCTAAGTCTGTCTCTGATTTTTCTAGGTACACTTCCGGATACTACCATGACATCGGCATGTCTCGGAGTGCCTTTCAATAAACCACCGAACCGCTCAACATCAAATCTTGGTGTTACAGCAGCTACCACTTCTATATCACAGGCATTGCATGCTCCTGCGTTAAAGTGGATAAGCCACGGTGATCTTGTTCTTGCCCACGTTATGATGCTCATTTTATAGCCTCCATTTGGCGTTAAGTATTACTATGGATACCAGACTTACTCCCGCATAGAATAAAGGTAGTAGCAAGTTAGCTGGCCTTGCAAGTGTTGTTACAAGAACAAAGCCAAGTATATCGAATATCATGAAATATACTGCGTAAATAAAGAAATTCTCTACATTAACCCTTATTCTCCTTGGTTGCAGTGGTTCTCCACAGGCATATGGTGCTAGTTTTTCCGCGTTGTATTCACTTTTAGGTGCTATTTCATTACCTATGGCGACAATGATAAGACCTATGAATATGGCTAGCCCCATAATGATCGTAAAACTAGATAGACCTACCAGCAAACCTTGGTCCCTCAACATAGCGTTTAGTTGCAACATATAAAGATTTACAGGGTATAAAAATATCCCTTAGATGATACGCTTTTCAATAATCTACCAGTTCAATTTAATTGGAATTATATCAGTTTAATATCCATAAGAAGATTTTTTCCGTTGTTTTCTACCTTAAAAAAGCCAAAAAGAAAGTGAAATTTTTATAGTGTGTACGATGATAGGTTAGCCATCTAGAATAGGGGAGTTATGCGTGGCGTCGGAAGTTACACAGATCGTGCTTATTGGTCTGACTCTAATATTTGCTCTCATGACAGCTGGGCTCAAAAACATACTTTTTGCTGCTCTAAGTTTGGGAGGAATGGCCATTTGCCTTGGAGGAATATACTGGACTCTTTATGCTCCATACGTTGGTGTTTTTCAAATGCTGATATATGGGGGAGCAATAGTCGTACTTTTCATATCCGTAATTATGTTCGTAAGGAGTGAGGAGTCATGAGCGAAGGTAATGCAAAAACTGCTTTAAGTGTGCTAGTTAGCTTGCTTATCTTAGCCAGTTTAATTTACATCCTATCCAATGAACCATTTCCTGTCTCTGAAAGGGTACATAATAGAATGATCCCAGTTGAACCAGAGCAAGGTATTGGTGGAGCAATGAGCGAATTCTTATGGAACTTTAGGGGTATAGACCTATTGTTCCAGTCGATTGTATTATTCACAACAGCAATTTGTTGTCTTGCATTACTAAGAGAGGAGGTATTGAGTTAATGGACCCAGTAATTTGGATTGGTTCATCGCTTCTTCTTCTGGTGATTGGTATTTATTGTGTTACTAGGAGAAATATGATTCGTATCTTACTTGGTATCGAGATCATTCTTAACTCGGGAAACTTGGCGTTTATTTATTTTGCTGCGCGGAGCGTAAACTTGGGCTTAATTGATCCCTTGGGGCATTCAATTGTTTTTATGTCAATAGTTATGGGAGGGGCAGTTGTTTCAGTTGGCCTAGCTCTAATTGTAAATGCATATAAACAGTTCAAGACTACCGACGCACAGGAACTGAGGAGGTTGAAATGGTGATACCCCCAGTTCTGTACTATATGTTTACACCCCTATTGGTCGTATTAGTTGGCATACCAGCAGAAAGATCTAATATGCCAAAATTAAGAGATGCCTTTGCAATATTAGCAAGTGCTGCCGGGATAGTCGCGGTTTGGATGATCTATAACCTAGTTCAAGCGTCACCAGACAAACTTTTACTAGTTACATTGGGTGGAAATCCACCTCTGGGAGC
>WJIV01000034.1 GCA_014730055.1 Candidatus Bathyarchaeota archaeon | reverse complement strand
TGTCTCAACCTGACGATGTTGTCGAAGTAGATTTTCGAGAGGTACCCCCCGCTGCAATAGTGGCATTCGGTCTCAAGGAAGCCGACGTCAGAGCAAACATTGATACTGTAACTAATAGATGCATCTATCAATTATAGGGAGGGGGATATCCATTTGAATCTTAACGAATTATTCAATAAAGAAAAAGAGAGAAGAAACTGGCAGGACCCTGAGGGGACCCTTAAAAGGATAGGTCTTAGTGAATGTCACTATTTCGCAGATATTGGATGCGGCTACGGGTTCTTTAGTATACCAGCCGCTAAAATAGTTGGAGAAAAAGGGAAAATTTACGCCGTGGACAAGAATCCTGAAGCTATCTCTATAGTTAAGAAGCGTCTTAACAAGGAATCCTTGAATGCTGAATTGGTAACAGGTATGGCAGAGGAAACTCTATTCTGCGAAAAGTGTATGGATATTGTGTTCTTCAGTATTGTACTTCATGACTTTGCTGACATTCCAAAGGTACTAGAAAACTCCAGAAAAATGATAAAGAATGATGGAACCCTCGTTAATATTGACTGGAAGAAGATACATTTGGATAAAGGCCCACCCTATTCAAAGAAATTTAGTGTAGAGAAGGCAAAATCTCTGATTAAAAATGCAGGATTTAACGTAAAAGATGTTCGAAATGACTCTGAATTACTCTACACAATAATCGCTGATCCTGCTTGAAAAACTATTTTGAAGATAGATGATAAAATTCTATGATCAATCATTCATTTTAGAGACAATAAAAAATGATTAACCAGTAGCCTCTCTTTGGGAAGCTTCTGGCCCCCGAGTACAGAAATAATTCCTCGTCAGACCCAGTTTCTGGTATACAGGGCATATACCACATGTACAGCCTTGTTCCTCCGTTATGGTATCGCTCATATCAGTCCCACAGAATAGGAGACTAGTTTCACCTGTCCCAGCATAAGATGGGCAAGTCTCACATATACAGTCTTCCTTAAGGTCATCTATCCTGTCCTCTAAGCCTTCTTCAAGAGCTTCATCGAATTTTTTTATCGCCTCATCAAGATTACTCATTTGATTTCATCCTGAGTAATGGAGGGATCGAACTTAAACCGTTGCTGGAAATATCATTATTGATTTAATGATCCGGTTTTTACAGGATCCCTCCGATTAAATAAATATGGAAATAACTCTAAGTGCGTTCACATCAAAGGTACACCATTCTGAGATGGATGCATCCTTGAAAGGTTTGGAGGAGCTATGGTCGAAGGAGACTGGCTACGAGGCTATACTAGACGCAATAGTCCCAGCAGCCCTGAGCTCATTTAGCCATAGATATTCTTCAATGCACGTTCCAAAAGAGAACGAGTATCTACGCAGATTTCTAAATGATTTTCCAAGAGATCAGCAACTAGACTTCCTTAAAAGATATATTGAGTATCTAGTCTGGTCGCCAAAATATATGGTTGACAGCTCTCAATCAATTGCGACAGGTTCAGTGTACCATGAACCTCTCCGAGAATCTTATCTGGACAGCTTGGCAAAAAATCATGGAATACCTGCCCTTCACTATATTCAGAAAATGGCAGAAGATTCACTCAAGGAGGCCACCAGAACCATACTACAGGTAGGGTGTATCGACGTTTCGCAAGCAATTGGGCATTATTTCAGCTGTACTGAGAGTATGATAAAACTGGGACATAATTCAGGAATGCCACTTGCAGGTGATAACCTTTTCACAGCAACACTATACCTGATGCAGTCAGGTCCCGTAAAGCTTGAAAGTCCTCAAGAGCCTTCCATGGACTTAGATGAGATATTATCGAATCTCATAAGGAAGACAGGGTTCGTTAGCTATCATTATATGATTCTCGCTAATGGTCTGATCAATCAGAGGGATTTCATAGGCGAGGAATACTATCAACATGGATTATCAGGACTTGAGAAGATGCTACCAGAACTATCAGACGGTATGTCCCACAAATACTTTGAAAACTTAATCGATAAATCGCATGTTACAAATTATGATATCTCTGACCTAAAAGAGAATATCTGGAAAGGAAACAAATCAGGGACCTTTAAAGTTCTTAAAGAGTATCATAAAGAAAATGGGCTAACTCCTGAATTAGAGAGAGCAATCCTACATAGCTACACAAAAATAGATGATCATCCTCATGACCCTCACTACGTGACAGTTCCTAGGAGCCTGTTTGAACTTATAAAGAGTCTAAGGGATGAAGACGTAGTACTGGCATTGGCCCACTCTGTCGAGTTTTCCGTTAATAGGATACAGAGAAGTGGAGTAATGAGCTCTCTTTAATGAGTCATTGCTCCGGATTTACGAGGTCCTCATAATCTTTCAGATCTGCGTAATCAGAGGGAATTTCTTCAAGGCTCGCTGTTTCGGGTTCCACAATAATGATAGCTCTGTGATCCGTATATGACCCATATCCCGACAACTGCCATTCTGGTTTTTTCTCTGGATGATAGAAAAGGTACCACCACTCCCACTCATTGCTGACCATCTTAGAATCTGCAAGTTTTGCGAAGCCCTTTATCCTATAGACCTTTCCTTCCTGTTCACTTGGAAAAGATATTACAGCTTCGCTTCTCTCCTTGATATCACGGACTTTTCTGGTCTCTGTGAACGTGTAGAATTTTATATCTTTGTAGGGGTCCTCGTTATAATTGATCATAGGACGGGAATGCCTCTCACCTTCAGCGTTATAAGTTGTCAAGATTACTGAACGGGACCTCTTGAAAGCTTCTCTCATGCCTGGAACTTCTTTCAATTCAATCAACATTATAGAGATATCTTTCTAAGCTATAAATCGAGAGCTATTATTCAAGTGATATTCATGGATTCTTGTTTTTTTCTCGATCAATGTTTGATATCATATAAAAAAATACGATGTTTTTACTTTTCAGCTTTATATTACATGTTTCATTTGCTAAATAGCTGATAAGCATGGAAAAGAAACTGAAACAATTCGATTGCCCATTCTGTGGTTTCCAAATGAAAGCAGGTTCAGAGGAAGAGATCTTGAAGCATGTAACTATGCATAGAGATGATCATCATGCAGACAAGGATGTAACTGAAGAAGAAATCAAAAACATGATAAAAATCGCAGAATAACCTACCATTTTTTTTAAAAAATATCAGAAATTCTTGCAATATTACTGATAAAAAATGTTGTTAGTAAATTATTTTTCCTTTTCTTCTTGTTCTTGGTGCCATTTCTTGTGTTTTTCAAACTCTTCTTTGTCATCAAAGGATTTACCACATTTTGGGCACGTTAGCTCTTTTTCTGGCATATAATCAACCAATATTAAGATCGGAGTAATCCTTTAAAAATCTGAAATATTAAAAAAATACTTATTTTAAGCTCTCTTTTAGCCTATCAGCATCCTGCTCACTTAGATCCCAATCTAAAGCTCCCAGGTTCTCGCTCTGGTGTTCACTATTAGATGATTCAGGTATAGCTACAACGTTATCTTGACGAATAAGCCAGTTCAAGGATATCTGTGCAGGAGTCTTGCCATACTTCTCTGATATCTCATCAAGTATATCAAACCCGGAAGAAGCTAGTTTTCCTTGCTCGAGAGGTGTGTATGCGATCAAAACCAAACCTCTTCTCTGGCAGTATGGCAGGAGATCAGTTCTTGGATCCTGCTCCTTTAGACTATAATGTACTTGGTTAGCTATCACCTTATGATCTTCAGAGTGTCTCTCTGCTCCCTTCAACTGGTTTACACTGAAGTTGCTAACTCCAATAGCCCTAGCTTTACCAGAGTCTGCTAGCTCTACCATAGCCCGCATAGTCTCCTCAATGGGAACAGAGGGGTCCGGCCAGTGTATTAGATATAGATCAACATAATCTGTGTCTAGTCTGATTAGGCTTCCATCAATGGCTTTATGAACCTCTTCATACCTCAGGTGATCACCTGAAACCTTCGTAGTTATAAAAAGGTCCCCTCTATTATGTTGTCTAATAGCCTTACCGATCATCTTCTCTGTTTCACTATTTCCGTACACCTCCGCGGTATCAATATGGGAATAGCCAATTTCGATGGCGTTTCTTACGGCTTCTACGCCTTCCTGATTGGTTGGTATACCGGAGGTCCCCAGTCCTAAAATGGGAATTTTGATGTCCTCTCCAGTCTCGATAGTTTTCATTATTTTCTAATTTTAGGCACTTGTTTTATAGTTTAGTAACCATTTTGATCAGTTTATCACATATGCTTCAGATTAATACATAAAATGGAAAACAGGACGACGGCTGCCTTTTTCGTTATTGTTTTATTACTTGCTGGAGGCGCTTATTGGTACTACACAAGGGATACAGAAGAACCTGAAAACGGTTCTTTTGAATATGAGATACTTGCAGAGGGACTGGATGTACCCTGGTCGATGGATATCGCTCCTGACGGGAAAATATTCTTCACTGAAAGGGGTGGGAGAGTTCGATTATTACAAGAAGGAAAAGTAAATACCTTATACACTATGGAGGTTAAGGCCCAGGAAAATGTGGAAAGTGGGCTTCTGGGTCTCGTCCTTCACCCTGAATTCCCCGAGGATCCTAGAATATTAATCTATTACACCTATATTGAAGATGACGGACCCCCATGGAACCGAATATCGTGGTTTAATTACTCAGGGATGGATCTACATAGTGAAGAAGTATTTTTGGACAAAATACCTGCAGGTAATATCCATGATGGAGGTCGAGTAAAGTTTGGACCAGATAGTAAAATATACGTAACAACAGGTGAAACTGGGAATGGAGAGCTAGCTCAGGATCTGAATAGTCTAGCTGGTAAGATCCTGAGATATAATGGGGACGGTACTATTCCAGAGGATAATCCATTTGAGAACTCACCAATATACACTTATGGGCATCGAAACCCACAGGGATTAGCATGGCATCCAGAGACAGGGGAGTTATACGCTACGGAACATGGACCCTCGGGTGAGAACATGTGGTATGCTCATGATGAGATTAATCTAATAAAACCTGGAGCAAACTACGGGTGGCCCGAGGTTATCGGAAACAGTGATAACCCAGAATTTACTGATCCAATTTACCATACAGGAAATGATACTTGGGCACCCTCAGGAAACACCTTCTTCGATAATCCCAATAGTAGTTGGCATGAACGGCTCTTTGTTGCAAATCTAAGAGGAACTAGTATCAGGATGATGTACTTTACTCCCCCAAACTACACTGATATCTCCTTGAATACACCAATTTTTGAGGACTTCGGAAGGATAAGGACAGTAGTCCAGGGGCCTGATGATTACCTATACTTCTGTACAAGTAATCGAGATGGAAGAGGGAATCCAAGTGAAAAGGATGACATGATAGTAAGAATTCTTACACCCTGACTGCATAGTGTTTTAATTCACGCTTACCATAACATTATTGTGACAGATGTCCTAGACTGGGTATTGTTTACAACTTTCCTGTGGGTAGTGCTTTGTTTTACGATTTTCTACTTTACGAAAAACATAGGCGTATCTATAGCAGTTGGGCTGGGTTTTATAATCATGTATATATTCTCGCCGCGACCAAGCTACTTCAACAGGTTTCCGTTCCTACGTAAATAGAATGCTTGTAATGTTTTAGAGGAATGTTTCATCTATATTACCAAATGAGTCAGGATATTGTTACCGATGTAAAGTCAGCTGTCGAGATGAGTGAGGGAAGAGGAGCACGCGTAAGAAGGTTGTTCCCAACCGGGGACTTTGAAAGCTTTGATCCCTTTGTTCTTTTTGACGAGTTCTACGTTGAGAAACCAGCTGGGTTCCCTATGCATCTTCACTCTGGATTTGAGTTTATTACCTATATGATCGAAGGGATAATTGTCCATGAGGATTCCTTAGATAATAGGGCTGAGGTACCCGTAGGGGGTATTCAGCATGCAATTACAGGGAAAGGCATAAGACATTCTGAGATGCCCGGAACGGATGGAATGAATCACGGTATCCAATTATGGGTTAATCTTCCCAAAAAGATGAAAAATACAGAACCCACATATGAGATACTATCTCCTGAGGATTTAAGAAAGAAAAGCTTTGATGGGGGAGAAGCCACTTTCATTTCAGAGGACATTGATCTTGTCTCCTCCACACCGGTGGATTATCTGGATATTAATTTAGAATTTGGAAAAATTTACAAAGGAAAAATCCCTGAGGACTTCAACACACTAATTTACATCTTAAAAGGAAAGTTGAAAATTCGTGATATAACTGTCAATCAACACCAAGCAGCAATACTGAATCCGGGCATAGAGTTAAGAGCAGAGATGATGGAAGATTCTCGATTTATATACCTCTCAGGGAAACCTCTAAAACAGGAGATCAGGCTTCGAGGATCTCAAGTAGAATAGCAACTAACAATACAAGGTTCAATCCCATGTATAAATTTTAAGAGTTATCCTACTCTTTCATAATTATGTTTAACCGAAATTTGCCAGAGGGCGTAGAGGCCGTTGTCAAAAACCTAGAGATACCTTGGTCCATCGCTTTTTCACCTGAAGGAAAACTATATTTTACAGAAAGGGAAGGAAGACTCTCTGTTCTCCAAGACGACGAGGTTACAATAATCAAGGAATTTGACGTAGAAGCCAGAAAAGGAGATGAAGGGGGTCTCCTAGGACTCGCTTTTCACCCGAATTTTACAAATAATAATTACTTGTATGTCTACTACACTTACAATGAAGAGGGAAATATTTGGAACAGGATAGTGAGGTATGGACTAGAGGCCAGTGCATTAATCGATGAAGAGATAATATTAGACAATATCCCGGGCGGAAGTGTCCATAATGGTGGCAGGATTAAATTTGGCCCTGATGAAAAACTATATGCTACAACGGGTGAAATTTGGAAGAAGGAAAAAGCCCAAGATCTAGATTTTTTAGGCGGAAAGATCCTTCGTATAAATCCGGACGGCTCAGTCCCAGCGGATAACCCACTCAGTAACTCCCTGATATATTCATATGGTAACAGGAACCCACAGGGACTAGCCTGGCACCCCGAGACAGGACAACTATATTCATCAGAGCATGGACCCAGTGGAGAAAACGGGTGGAGGGCCCACGATGAGATCAATATTATTCGTCCAGGGGGTAACTATGGATGGCCTCACATACTCGGCTATGGAGAAGAGCCCGATTACATTGATCCAATATATCAGACAGGGGATGAGACGTGGGCCCCTTCTGGTATCTGTTTCGTAAAAGGCAGCAGGTACCCAGGTTGGAAAAACCTCCTTTTAATTGCAAATCTTAGGGGAAGGCATCTACGTGCAATAAAACTAGAAGGCTCTGAACAGGATGAGATAGAATTGAATATTCCCCTTTATAGCAATCAGCTTGGAAGGCTCAGGGACATAGAACAGGGGCCCGATGGTTACCTATATCTTTGTACCAGTAACAGGGATGGTCGTGGAGATCCAAAAAGAGACGATGACATGATAGTCAGAATATTAGAGCCTCCAACCTTGGACTAGAGGTAGGCTTCAATGACCGTGCAGCTTTTAATCGTCTCTTCTTTCGATTCCAGTATCTCTACAATCTGATCAAGTACCTTTTCTTTTGATATATTTCCTATTATATCCCCGATTAGGACTCCCGCGTAAAATATCTTTGTTGTGGGAACGGACCTTACTCCCGATCGTAAGGCGAACTCTCTGTCCTCCTCATCTTGAATGTCAAATCTAAGGAATTTCGCTTGGTCACCGTATTTTTCTAAAGCCTCATTAAGGGTTTCCTGGAATTTTTGACAATGGTAGCAATCCTTCTTCCAGTAAATTACGATTACAGGATTCTCAGCTTTAAGTACCTCATCATCGAAGTTGTTTACTGTTACCTCTTCCAGACTACTCATTTTTTACATCCTCTATTATCCTTCTCAATTGGTCTCTTTTGTTCGATATTTTTTCTTGAAATTTTTTATTAAACATATCTAAACTGCTGTCAGGTATCTTGAACTGGAAATACATAAGGTTTAGATATGTACTCGAACCCCCAAAGATTGTGCCAATAACAGCACTCATCGTTGAGTCAATCATACCTTCTTCCTCATAGAACGCCCACATACGAGCCAATCCCTCTAATCTCTCTTCATCAAGTTCACAGTCTATCCTTGTCTCAATATACTCCTCAATAGACAACCTGTCTCACAGTTATATTTTTGAAAGATCATAGATAAACCTGAAAAGCAATTAATCGGTAAAGGTCTTTATTGGGCATTAATAATTGTA
Source organism: Candidatus Bathyarchaeota archaeon (assembly GCA_014730055.1). Next base: position 1,916 of record WJIV01000034.1, on the reverse strand, counting down.
AGTTGTGACTATTATCCTTGATGGGGAAAAGGTAGCATCCAAGATCTACAAAGACCTAAAACCAAAAATCAGTTTTCTTAAGAAAAACGACGTACAACCAAAAATAGCAATCGTAATAACATCAAGAGATAAACGCTCTTTCAAATACGCGCAGATGAAAAAGAGAAAATTTAATGAAAAAGATGTCAAGGCTAAGATATTTGAGCCTCATCGTCAAATAGAGGCAGAGAGATTAATAAATAATTTAAACACAAACAATACCTATCATGGAATTTTTATTCAGCTTCCCATTGATAGGCCGCTAAACAAGTCAAGGATCTTAAGCAAGCTGGATCCTAGGAAGGATATAGATTGTATGAGCCCACATAGCCTTGGGAGACTCCTAATTGGTAAGGAAATCTACACCCCAGCTAATGTTGAGGCCCTATTTCAAATCTTAAGATATTATAAGATCGATATAAACAAAAAATGGGGGATTATAGGAAAAGATAACGTACTGGGGCGTCCCCTGATATCTAAATTATGTGCCGAGGGGTTAAAATTCAGTAACTTTAAACCATCATCTAATTTCAGTAATTCTAAGATAATTGTATCGGATGTACAAAAAATAGGTTACATTAAGAAAAATCAAGTATCCAAAGGATCTATACTACTGGATAACGGGAATAACTATCTAAAAGGGAAAGTATATGGAGATTTTGACTATAGAAACGTTAAGGAAACCGTACACGCCGTAACGCCGGTCCCTGGAGGAATAGGACCTGTCACTGTTGCTGTGCTTTTATCCAATCTGATAAAAGCTGCAATTAATTATATTGAAAACACTTCCGAAATTTTATAATTCATGATTACGTAGATATTACTTGATAATTATAGCAACATAATTTGTTAAATTAGATGTTATAATGTAAACAAAAAATTCTAAATATCCAGCAAAATGCATTTTTACTATGAAGTTATCTGGAGCCGACCTTTTAATTAAGCTTCTTGAGAAAAATGATGTGGAATACATCTTTGGTGTGCCTGGTGGGCATCTCCTAAAGTTTTATGATTCACTGAAAAATAGTGAGAGGGTAATGCCAATTTTAACCAAGCATGAGGCAGGTGCCTCTTTCATGGCAACTGGGTACTCTCAGGTGAGTGGAAAAATCGGTGTCTGTACGGGTACAGTAGGACCAGGGGCAACCAATCTAACAACTGGTGTTGCTTCAGCTTACATGGATTCAACACCATTGCTTGTGCTGACCGCTAATGTTGGAACAAGCGCCATTGGAAAGGGGGGATTACAGGAAGCAACCGGTGAGGGAAGGACAGTTAACCATGTAGAAATCTTTGACGGTATGACCAAATATTCATCAATGATTTTCAATTCCGGAAAACTCAGGGAAGGCTTCATGAGAGCCTTTAAGGAGGCGATAAATGGTAGGCAAGGTCCAGTTCATTTGGATATAACTGCTAACACATTTGCTGATGAAACGGATATTGAGCCGAGCAAAATTCATTCAGTTAATAGACTAAATGTAAATGGAGACCCGGACCTAGTAAGAGAAGCAGCAGATATGTTGATGAACTCGAAAAATCCTGCGATGCTGGTTGGCTACGGGGCCCTTAATGCGCACGAAGAGGTAGGAGAAATATCCAGAAATTATGGTATACCTGTATCCACAACTCTTAGAGCTAAAGGAATAATCCCGGAGGATGATCCATGGAGCCTTGGAGTTGTAGGTCTATATGGTACAAATGTTGCGAATAAATATCTAAGGGACAAGATAGATGTGCTTCTCGCGGTTGGCCTCAGTTTTAGTGAGTTCACTACGCATACATGGGATCCAAAGTTCCAACCTGATCAAGCACTGATCCAGGTAGACATAGATTATAGTGAGATCGGCAAAAACTATGATACCAGAATAGGTATT
>WJIV01000252.1 GCA_014730055.1 Candidatus Bathyarchaeota archaeon | reverse complement strand
TAGATAGAATGTCTGTTTGAAAAACAACATACTTACAGCGATTATCCCGATATCCATGGCAATTATCTGAAGATTATTCGTAATTATAGCTGGAAGAATCAGGAATGGAGAGAATAAAAGCGCCATAAATAATGCATTTTTTAGAGGATTATCAAGCAGTGCGAAGAAACCTATCCTCGAAAGGTGATAAAAAAGACCCAGAGCTATAGTTGCACTTCCAGCAATTGCTCCGTATGGTTTGTTTTTGTATACTGCATATGCTACGAGGAATGCGATAATTATTGGTAGAGGAGATGGGAAAAAGGGTATAAGTATAAAACCTATGCCCATACTTATGGCTGTTATCACGAATGTGATCAATTTTCCTGTCTGCTGGCTGAAATCCCCGTCCATGAATAACGCGAAACTCATATTCTAGGTAACCCCTCTTTCTATGATAACAGGTGCAGTAAACCTAATGAGCCTAAACGATACCGACTTAAAACTCCTTTCAAATATCAAATCCCACATAAAGGCACTGAAACCAGTGCTGCCTAACCGAGCAGTAGTAACTGTTGGACAATATGCTATTGACCTCGCAGACATACCCCCCATGCAGGGTGTACAGACTGATCTCATTAGAGTGCACCATAAGAAGGATTTGGAATATAAAACCATAATCATATATAGAAACTACTCCGTGGAGATAGACACAGAGTACGAGCCCCATTACTGGTTTGACCTAAAAAGCCAAACCAAAGAGGAGGAAATACGCGAAAAGGTAGAAAGAAAAGTATTTCGATATCACAAGGATATTTTTACTGTCACTAATCTAGGAGAAGGAACTTCTTCTGGGCTTCTCCCATCACTACACCGATTTTTTAATAAAAATGCGAAGAATAACCTTGCCTTAGGGATTTTTCCCAGTATGACACATAGTAGCGATGCATTATACAATGCTTTCTCATGCACGGGTATGATATCGCTTGAAAAGACCACACCGATGCTGTTTTTTGATCAGGGTAAACTAGAACAATATGTAGGAGTACATAGAAATGGAGATACTCTGGAAGGAGTTGCCGCTTTGGACTACTTATTAGAAATGCTGCTGGAAGATAAGGGATTTCTAAGGGACTTTTATACAATCTCTAAGAACTTCAATCTACAGTATTTTATGCCCTTAATGGCTACGGGTTGCAGTCTTGAGATTTACGATAATTTCAGAAATATTCTCGAAATATCGCTAGAACAACCTTTGCTTGATGCTGATATATCTACATCATCTCTTATCTATGTGCTTGTCAGATCCCCTGCCTCCTATAGCGAGGAGTTTACAAAAGGGTTCATTGAATACGAGGTATCACGATGGTTGAATGAATCAATAGGTATAGATATTCCACAGGTGGTTGATACAATATTTAAGCAAGAATATGGTGACCGACTAGATGTGGTTATGCTGCTTGGAGGCTTTAATACTAAACCAATGTTTAAACGTGTTTATGATCGGATTGAAAGATTTAGCAAGATGAATCTGGACCAGAATCTAGTTGATACCGAATACTGGAGTAAGTTAAGAAAAAATCTGCTGGGAAATTAATCATTAGTTTCTCGCAGTTCTTCTAAGAGTTCCTTTATTGTACCCTTGTGTTCCACTAAGAAACTTCTACTGAGATTACTCTCGAATTCACTTGATTTTCTGTTAAGCCGCTCCATCTCATCATATTGGGCCAGGTCCTCAATTTTTCCGCGTCCAGCTACTACTACTATCCTGACAACCCATGGATCTCTGCACTCGACTATTCTTACAGTTATGGTCTTTGAGACATCCCCCGTAACATAAGCTGCTAAAGCAGTGTAGAGTTCCTGCGTTAGATCCTCGTCCCAGAGTCCTTTTGGCGTCTGGACTGTAACCCAAAGGTAGTCGCTACGATATGATGATTTCATACCCATTATGTTAGGGGTTCGATAGACCCTGATTATGCTCCTCATATAATCCTTAAAGTGATCAACATCAAGTATTTCTTCCAGGATCCCTTCCCTATTTAATTGCTCTTCCTGTTCTGCGAGTATCTTGTAGATGATCTTTCCCTGCTCATCCCCAGTAAGCTCTGTAGTTCTCTCGTAGTAGTTGTTTGATTTGATTATATCACTGAGTTTATCCTGATAATCCTCTGTGAGCTCAAGTACAGTGTTAAGCTTTTTTCTATAGTCACTGGTACTCTCAAGTTTCTTCGCAAGGTCTTGGTAGAAATCTATTATCATATCCGTGTTTTCAATTTGGTTGTGATAATAGGCCTCCTCCTCACGTACACTCCTCAGGTCTCGCTCTATGTTCTTTAACTGATCCTGTGCGTATTTTTTCTTGCCAAATAAGCTGAAACCTGTAGATTCTTTCTCGTATTTTCCTCTGTCATATTCCTTTCTTTTTCTTCGTTCCTCCAGCCTGATTAGCTCGTTCTCCAGTACCTCTCTCTGATTTCGGAACTTTACTATAAGCGCCTGAAGATATGTCAGGTGCTCATCAATCATCTTTATCTCGTCGTTGCTGGGCTTAATCATTAACTGAAGTAGGTGATATATCGTGGTGAGCTCAGCTTTTAGGTTCTTAAAGTTGACATCTGTTTGTTCTTCCTCTGCTAGTATCTCGTAGCGCCTTCGAAGGGCGTCAACTAGATGGCGGTTCTCGTTATATTTTCTAAGGATTACTAGTGCTAACTCGGATACCTCAGCAAGATTCATGAAATCATCGATAATTTTCTTCTGCCTTAAGGTGAGTTCTTGGCTACTCGGAACTAATTGTTGAAGTCTCTCAAAAATAGCTGCTTTTCTCTCACTGTAATCGGGATGGGTCCTGCTGACATACCTCATTAATCCCTCAAGGCTATCTAATGGGGATGCCTCTTCTCTGTCCAGAACCAGTTTCTTTACGCTATCTTCAATGGTGCCCTCGGTTGAAACGAGGCTTATGGTCTCAACGAACTGTATCGTCTCATCTATCCATTTATTGATCTGGGTTTCTATACCCTTAATGTATAGGTTGTAATCTTCCTCAAATCGTGGACTGCTGTAAATTAGTTGTTCAAC
>WJIV01000251.1 GCA_014730055.1 Candidatus Bathyarchaeota archaeon | reverse complement strand
GACGATGAGATACCGCATTCTTTTAGTATCTAAACCAAAATATACTGTTTATTCTAAAATAGATTTTCCGCAAATAGATGGAGGATGGCGAGATCCTATCCTCAAAAGAACATTTAGATTTTTAAAAACTTGAGTAAAATCTACTTATTCTCTTCTTCCTTTTTGTCTTTTAGAGTCCTTCTTTTATACCATAGTATGTCAGGGTGTAACCACTCACGTTCCATCAGGTACTCAACGTTATAACCTGCGCTGGATCTAGAGGGGCCAAACATGGGGGCCTCTGCGGCTGGGCTGTCGAGGTTGAACTCCCCGAACTTCTCGGAGGGCGTCTCTCCCGAAGGCTCAGGGTATGATCCTTCCTGGTCTCCAGATTTCTCCTTTCTAAGGATCCCCCACATTAGTGGAACCCCGATAAAAGCCATGAAGGTCATGATTAAGAATCGAACGTAGGCTTGGGATGTATATGGTTCAAAGGGAAACGCAACCACAAGGGTTAGTAAGAGGAATATGGCGCAAACTGCTAAAGTCTTGATGCCTATGTTCCGGTCCGGTATGAACCTCTCAGCGCTATCATAGCCTGGACACCATCCAAGGTACCTCCTGGAAATTTCTCTGATATTCATTTGGGTAAATCAGTCCCTAATAACAAGATATGTAACGTAAAGTTTTTAATCTTTACTAATTCAGTAAGACAATAAATAGTAAAGTTTTAATACTTTACAACGGTTGTTTGTAGCATTATGCTTCCCACTGCATATATGACGGATAGACAGCTCGAGATATGGAGCCTACGCCTCAAGGGATTATCAAAGGCAGAGATAGGCAGGATGCTGGGAATAACCAGACAGGCCGTCTATGATGCGGAGGGTGTGATGTTAGAAAAGGTGGAACAAGCCCTAATGCATACCGCCGAGTCAAACATGATCGAAGCAGAGTATGTTGACGCCACGCAGGGAATTCTATTGGGTAAGAACCCAGTAGACGACCAGAGAGTAATTATCACGTTTTCTCGTAGAAATGGCGTACAGACTTGGCACTACCAGCACCCAGACTGTACCGTGTGTAAGTGGGTTAACCGCTGCAGGGAGAGGCTCGTAATGGAAGCCGAGGAGAGAGGAATACCTTTAACGGATAAGGATAAGGAACTTTCCCCTTCAGAGCTAGCCAACTTTATCTTCTCAACGCTCATACCGGGGTTATTGAGATGAACCCGAGAAAAATAACCCTAGAATATCTGGGATGGTGCCCGGGAGTAGAGTCAGCAGCCAGGTTCATACCGGATAAAGAGCTCTCAGAAAAAGTGATACTATTACGAATAACTGGCGGAGTACTTGGGTTCATACTACTTGGAGTCTTTTTATCTGGTGTCCCTGTTCCAGCAAGGTCTCCCTACATCGACCTAATGATCAACGTAGACCAGGAAACCTACAGTGAAGAGGGCGTAGCCATAATAGAGTATAGAATAGTCAACAAAATGCCCTTTAAGATTAAACTGAAGCCATTTGGTTACCGTGAGGAATCCGTGTACAGGTATAACGAAGGGGGAAAAGAGTTAGTTTCTAGCCATCTGGATGATGTGCCACCACAGCAAGGTGAGATCGGGCTCGTGTTCTTGCCCCTTGATAGTACGAACATGGGTGGTTATTCTAGTTACCATGATTTACCTGCAGGAGAGTATGTTGTTTACCTGAATATTGAAGGTTACCAGGTCCAGAGGTATTTTCAGGTGAAATAATCCAACCATTAAGTGTAAAGTTTAGTAGAGGATTATAATCCAGTAAAAGTGAATTATATGAAGTAATTGTTGGAGCAAGAACAGGTTGTAGTATATCGAGAAAATAAAGATAAGTGAACAGGGAGTTGATGTTCAACCTTGACCCCTTAATAGTTTTCTGAGCCTTTAGGAACACTGTTTAATACATGTTTCTTGTTATCTTCGATGAAGGATAGCAAACAAATATTGGCTATTTTTGTTATCTTTTTAGTTACTACTATCACAGCAGCAATCATTATGAACGATGATTTAAATCAGACTGCTGAATTTGAACCACAACAGATAGCGAGCGCAGATATTCCAAACAGAGCGAAGTATCTTGGGGAGCGCACCTACATGGTCAAGGACCAAAAAATGGTACCCACACGTGGAAAGACGGAGCCACTCTGTATGAGCTACAGATCTGCCCGGGAAAAGTAAAGAAGAAAACTTAAAATCTCAGGGAGGTTGAGGAGAACTGTACAGTCTCACCATACACAGCCGAGACGATTGCCCTCATTTACCTTGAGACCCTGACCCGGTACCATAAAGGTCATGAGATTTTAACGGAACCCAGCTTCAGGTATTATGCTGATTACTTCGAGAAAGGTCCCTTATGGGTCGTATACTGGGGTCTCCAGAAAGACGGGTATCCCATAATGGCCTCAAGGTTCGAGGTAAGGGTATACGTTTTAACCGGAGAAATATATAAAGTCAATAAATTTTATTTCCCCGAGAAAGAGATCCCCCCATACGAGGCCCCCTCAGTCAAGGAGGAGGCAGTAGAAGCTGCAAAAGAGGCTTTCCTTGGAAGCATGGAGAATACTGCTATAGACAGGGTTGAATCATTGGGTTTGGATCTGAGCCCGGGGGAGGAGTTAATGGATCTGGAGCCTTACAGGCTGTATTGGGTGGTTTTGGTATTTGGTAGTGGAGTCAAAAACGGGCATGATGTCTACGTTGCTACTGGTTATCATATCGACGCGGTAGATGGGTTCCTTGTAGATGGAGTCTCAGTAGGTGGACTACTGATTTAGCTAACTTGTTTCTTGATTTAAGGCATACATATATTATACAAGAACTTGAGTGTAATCCATTATTATCACAGCCTATATCGGATTAGTTTTGGATGAGTTGGAAAAGGTTGAAGCAAGAAGGGTAATCATTCTGGGTAGAAGGCTATGAATACCATCATATTGTATAAAAGATGAGTGAGGTAGACTTGTTTGAAGCCGTACTTCAAGTAGACACCCCCAAGGTAGGCTCCGCCCACGAAATGAATGAAAAGATACTTGACAGTATTCAGAAAAGAGGCACTTTCAACGTTCATAAGATGCATGAAGCCATTTACTAATCCAAACCCGAGTAACAGGTAGAATTCAATATCTGAATCATTCAAGTTTTCAATATAATCGCCTACACTCATCCACCCTTTGCTTAATCCAGTGTAGATGTAATGTGGGACTGCCCTCAGACCAACTTCCTCAAATAAAACTATGATCGGCGTAAAAGCTATCATAGAGAGAAGAAGTTCCTCTGAGTCAACGAGTTCAATGCCTAGGCTTGAGATCGTCTCTTCAGGGCTGAATAGATAATATAGTGACACTTGAACCACAAAAAGAATAACTGGGGGACCTAGGTGCCTGGTTGCAGTTTTAACTAGATCCGATCCCTTCAGTACTCTAGCCATTTTAATATGCCCGTAGCATACCTGAAGGATATTATAGATTTATGGGTACCCTTTAAACTTGGATAAGCTGAATAATGTTACCGTAAGATGCTTGTTAAATATCTTATTAAATAAATTATTTATTCTATTTAATGAAGAGTCATTTCCAAATGAAAAAACACCTAATATTAGAATCGATTTGGAGGTCTGTAAAATTGTAT
>WJIV01000250.1 GCA_014730055.1 Candidatus Bathyarchaeota archaeon | reverse complement strand
GTGCTTCTCGCGGTTGGCCTCAGTTTTAGTGAGTTCACTACGCATACATGGGATCCAAAGTTCCAACCTGATCAAGCACTGATCCAGGTAGACATAGATTATAGTGAGATCGGCAAAAACTATGATACCAGAATAGGTATTATTGGCGATTCTAAGATCGTTCTCAGACAGATGTTAGATGAAATGAGAAAAAGTGAATCAAAGCTGGTTGATGCTAATTCAATTCAGTCCATGAAAGAAGAGAGAAAATATTTTTCGGATCCCGAAATGATCTCAGAAAGCACCCCATTAAAACCTCAGAGATTCATGAAAGATATCCAAGCTGCCTTACCCGACGATGTCATTGTATTCGGTGATATAGGTAATAATCTTGCGTGGATAGAATCATTCTACATGGCAAGGAAGCCTAAGAGTTTCTTTATATGTTCAAGCCTTGCCTCGATGGGGTTTGGAGTAGCTGCTTCTGTTGGAGGTCAGATTGCGGCACCTGAAAGACAGGTAATATGCGTATGCGGTGATGGGGGATTCCAGATGCAAGGAATGGAGGTAGTGACAGCAGTAAATTACAATATCCCAGTAAAATGGTTCATAATGAATAACAGCACACTGGGTATGATAAAAGACACCCAAGATGTACTATTCAATAAGAGAAGGATATCAGTTAATTTTGTGAACCCTGACTTCGTGAAATTAGCGGAATCAATGGGCGCCGTTGGTTTGAGGATCGAGAAACCTAATGAAGTAGTTGAGGTAACGAAGGAGGCTCTGTCCAATGATAAACCCACGGTTATAGACGTGGTTATAGACCCTGATGAGGCCCCAAGCTTCGATGCAAGAGCGGAGGCCATGGTTAGGGCATGGGGGGTCCAACCATCTTTATTCCAAAAATTGAAGATGATACCAGAGGCGCTCAGACGCAGGTAGATAAAAAAACTATAGACCAAATCTTTTTACTAAAAAGTAGCCAGGTTTCTAATTGGGTCACAATAATATTAGATATCAATAAAATCTAGGGACGAAGGAGCGAGCATAGATACTGCGCTCTCTAAAGAGTCTTGAACCCAAGATGATCAGGCAGACCCTTATGGAGCAGAGGAAATGGAAGAGGTGAAGGAGGCTTTCAAGGGTGAGTGGTCGAGTCTGGCGTAAAGTATGGGGAAAAAAGCCGATGCAATAATTGATTTATCGACTTCACTCCATTGTGCTCCAGTTTCCTTTTATTCTCTCTAATACTTTTGTACTTGTGGAAGTTGATATTAGCGCCAACCTTGTGCTGAGGTTTTTCCTGGAGATAGCCGCATTTTCTGGGTATTTTTACTGGGGTTGGAGTATTCACACGGGTAATGGCCGATATTTTTGGTCTATTGGGCTCTTTTTGTTTATAGCTGTTTTATGGGGTGCTTTCAGGGTCCCAGGTGATCCAAGTTCTGGCGGAAGAGTCTTTATCGCTGTGCCTGGAATTGTCAGGTTGTTCATTGAGGTGAGTGTTTTCGCGGGTTCGGTGTTTGTGATATATCAGTCAGGTAAAGAAAATTATGCGTACCTTTTGGGAGTGCTTGTTTTGTTCCATTATATAGTTGGTTATCGACGAGTACTGTGGTTGCTGGAACAGTAAATAGAAGTTACATCTAATCATTTACCGACAAGCCTCTAAAGTTTAAGTCAATACTTCTTGGGGGCCTTTTTTACTGGTTCATAGGTTTGTCAGTATTTCAAAACTATTACATTTAGGTAAGTGATTGGTATGGTATGTCTCTGCTGAAGGAAATTATGAGTGAGCCTGTTGTCACGGTATTGCCCTCTGATACCGTGCTTCGGTGCGCCAGGTTGATGAAGGAGAGGAACATCGAGAGCCTTGTAGTAGCCTGGGGAGAACAGGGGGTAGGTATCATAACCGAGAAGGACATTGTTAGGCGCGTGGTTGCTGAGTGCTTGGGCTATGATACAAAGGTTTTGGATGTCATGTCGAAGCCATTGATAACAATCCACGCTGACTCTACCACGGATGAGGCAGTAAATAAGATGAAGGACTACGGGATAAAGAGGCTTCCCGTTGAGGAGAAGGGAAAGATAATAGGGATAGTAGTGCAGTCAGATCTGATAGAATAACTATTTCCAGTTAAGTATATTATAGCAAGAATAATTAGGTCTCACAGAGATATCATTAGATAGGTATCGACTCTCGTTCAATTTAGAAACTCCATTCATGAATGCATCTTTAATGTAGATCATGTTGACAAAGCATGCATTATTTATCTGGATGTAGAAATAGAGTGAAATTTTGGAAATATTTGCCTAAAATATTTCCTTGATAATGAATCAATAGAAAATTTCAAGGTAAATACCTATGGAGATATTTAGCATGCATATGTTCTTGAGGTTAGGGAATAGGCTTGCATGTCAGCTTAAAGCCAGCTCAGGGAAAAGCCGGGGAGAATTAGGCTCTTACTGTTACGTAGGAGTCGCTTTCTTCTATATCAACCTTAATACCAAGTAAGCTCTGGAAAAAACCTCTCATATACCCTGAGAGAAAACTACTCCATTTTCTCCCAAGGCTGTGCCTCATATGGAGAATATCACCATCATCGGATATATGATGATTTAATGAAAACCACCTAGCATAATTCTCATGATTATTCTCAAAATACCATACGACTGTTTCAAGGTTTACTTCATCAATTCCCTTCATAAGGAAAATACTTCTAGGAGTTTTTGAACCAATCTGGTACCCTATTTGTTTTACTTCATCATGTGAAGTCTTTTCTAGAAATAGGTTTATCATATCTTGAATGACTACAACTATGGGGAAGTTCTCGAGATATCTATCTGATATAACATATCTTTGTAGTATTTGGCTTATTAACGCATTATCACTAATATTTTTCTTAGAGGCGTCTTTATTGATGATTCTTAATATCTCAGAGTCCACTCTGATTGTTTTAGTCTCTTGATCCCCACTAGGTCTATACAAATACAGTCGAGGTAATCTTCAGTTACATAACCTTAAAAAATTTCATATAAAAAATAGAACTCAGTGGGCAGATGATCCTGCCCATTTTTCTTAAATCCCATGATACAGTCTTGAGCACCTAAGAGAGTCTGATATGAATATACACAGTACAGATGTTCTGATATTAGGTGGCGGTCTTGCTGGATGTATGGCTGCAATTAATGCAGCGGAGTATGGAGTAAAAGTCACCATCGTAGAGAAGAGCCATATAGAAAGAAGCGGTGCAGCTGGGACTGGCAATGATCACTTCTGGCATTACAACCCTGATATTCACCCAGAAAGAGGGTGGACGATCCCGGATATGGTGAGGGATATTAGCTTTGAGGGAGAGTATGGGAAAACAAAGGCGGGTCTCATGGATCAGGAGCTACTGGAGATAGTGGCGGAGGGAACCATGGAAGCTGTTAATAATTTAGAGAGATGGGGCATTCAGTTCAAGTATGATAAAATATTTCCCTGGAACTTAGAGTATGATGCGCCTGAGGGGGAGAAAAAGTACAGGATAGTACCGCAGTTTCAGAGCGCGTGGGATACGTTAAATTATGATGGTAGGGATATCAAGAAAATACTTGCGGAACAGTGTAATAAAAGAGGTGTTGAGATATTCAACAGGACTTCTGCTACCGGTTTAATGAAAAATAATGGAACCATTGTTGGCGCTACTGCTGTAAATATGAGGACAGGAGAGTTCCATGTCTTCAAGTCTAAAGCAGTAGTTATGGCTACTGGAATGGATCAGTGGAGGTTATTTAAACCATATAGTGGTGACTGGTTTAATAGCCAGAGCCCTCCGACCATAACAGGGGACGGCGAGGCCATGGCAATTAGAGCAGGTGCTGAGGTTTTTGTACTTCAAGCAGGAAAGACAAGCAACGCGGGTTTCCAGTACTTTAGAAATCTATGCAGGAGCAGTGGAGCAGCTACCACATCGTATCCTGCTGGCAGATACGTGAACAGTGAGGGAGAGACAATGATAAGACATCCAGCTGTTCGTGAACCTTTGAGAAAGCATAGAGAGAACGTTGAGGCAAGCATTCGAGACGGAAAAACACCTTTCTATCTAGATATGACCATGGCATCCGAGGAAGAGATAGCTTACGCGGAGTGGAGCTACAAGAATGAGGGCCTGTGCTGGGTGATACTAGAGATAATGCAGGACCTTGGTCTAGACTTCAGAGAAGACGCGTTTGAATTAGATCTGGAAGCCGCCGGCAGGTTGACAGGTGGATTCCTGGCCCTCTGGATTAATACAGACTGTGAGACTAATCTAAAAGGACTATACGCCTGCAGCCCAGTCCAGTTCGCTGGAGAGGTAGCAGCACCTACAGCCGTAGTACTTGGATGGAGAGCGGGTGAAAAGGCAGCTGAACACGCATCAAAAAACAGCTTAATTGAACCATCAAGTGCTCAGATAAATGAGGAGCAAAATAGGGTTCTTTCGCCTATAGAAAGCAAGGAGGGGCACCCTTGGCAGGAAGTCAACAAGGAACTTAACAACATAATGGAGGAATACACAGGATATGTTGCTGGCTGGAGCCCACCTGGAAATCGTGATGAGATAAGCATGCAAGGGCTTCAAAATTGTGTTGAACAGCTTGAGGTTCTAAGTTCTAGAAATATGAAAGCGGGAGATCCGCATGAACTGGTGAGATGTAATGAGGTTATGAATCTTATTGATGTTGGTCTTATGATTGTGAAAGCAGCTATGAACCCTGATCAGTACGAAGCAGGAAACTGGTTCATAGGGAAAATAATCGATAACGAACCTGTCTTTGAGAAGAGGCCTATTAAAATAAAATATCCACCAAAGGAGGAAGCCTAGATGCCACCGATCTTCACCGAGGAATGTATAAGCTGCTTCAAGTGCGCGGAAATATGCCCATGCGATGTACTCAGAGAAAGTGATGAAGGACCAAGGGTTGCCTACCCAGATGAATGCTGGCATTGTGGAGCCTGTATGATGGATTGCCCAACTAATGCAATAAGACTTGATCTTCCCCTGTGGATGAGACCAGTAACGAAGCGTCTTAAAAAATAGTATTTTTGATTAAAAATACTTCTATTTTATTATCTCTAGTATTTTATCAAGGTTTTCTCGAGGTTCCTTCTGTTTTTCATCATCACTGTATCCTATGGGAAGAATAGCTTCAAGTCGATAACTATTAGGGATCGGTAATTCCTTCTCAACCAGTTTGACATCACTAGGAGTATATGTAACTGTAGATAAGCCAAGTTCCTCTAAGGCCAATAGCATGTAACCTATTGATAACCACACAGATTCTGAGGAGTAGGGAACATCATTTCGGCCTAAGACCGCAATTAAAGTAGGAGCGTGCTCTAGATAGGGTTTATTGGAGCTAATCTTTGAATCACTTAACCAGTCGCTCCAATCACCTGATACCTTTTTGTAGAATTCTGTTTCCCCTGCTTCAGATGCTAATCTTATCTTTCTTTTTAACTCAGGTTTACTGATAACAATGAATCGCCATCCTTGGTAATTAGCACCAGATGGGGCTTGAGTGGCAACCTCGAGAACTTTTTTAACTTGATCTAGGGGGACCTCTTTTTCCTTGAATTTGCGTACAGTCTTCCTGCTCTTAGCGAGTTCGAGGATCTTCATACATTAAAAAGCATGGATAGTCGATAAAAATACGATGGTTAGGAAAAACTACCCATAGGTCCAATCCTTTTCGAGGGGAATTGTCTCATTTTTGTTTATTTTTAATCTGCGGCCAGACCTTCAAGTAAATGTGTAGGAAAAGAAGAAAGGCGAATACCTCCACTAAATTACTGTGTATCCAGAAAGATCTCTCTTTAGTTAGAATTCCAATTGTTAATCTTTCTATGAGCCTAAAGTCAGAAATGCCCAGACCTGTAACTACGAAAAGGAAAGTTACAGATGTTAACGCTCCGTGTACAGCCTCTCTTAACTTCTTATTAGCCAAAGTTACTTACCCCAGAAGGATTTGTCCAGATCAGCATCATTGCTGTAGCCTCTGCTCTCCCAGAAACCCTCGTAGTCAGTATCATCACTGAACTCCAATTCCACGACCCATCTACACCACTTATACCCCCATTTGGATTCAGCGACTAGCTGGAAAGGGAAGCCGTTTTCCTTCGGCAGAGTTACTTCATTTATCTTATATGCCAGCATGATATCCCGTTCCTTGATGTAATCAAGATGTAAACTGGTTGTATATCCATCTTCAGCGTGGAATATTATGATTTTCGCATCCTCACTTGGTTCCGCTGCCTCAACAAGGTCTTTTATCGAGACCCCTTCCCAGAGGACCTTAGCGCTCCATCCCTCTACACAACTCAGTCGGATTACCTTTCGTTTACTAGAAAAGTCCTCTAATACTTCTTCGTAAGTGTATTCTAAAGGAGTCTCAACGAGTCCACTTACTCTTAGCCTGTAATCTGTTACGTTAATTTCCTGAGGTCCTAGGATACTATTCTCCCTGAAGTCATAGACAGAATCAAGTCTCTCTCCCTGGTACTCTTTAATCTCGATTACCTTCTCTCTAGCATCAAAATTAAATCGATTTAAACCGAATAGAATAACGAACAAGAGCATGATTGATACAATTACAAGAGAAGCTTTCTCACTTTTCATTTACATCATATAATTAGCGAAAAGGCAGATTATATAGGATATAGTACAAACAACGAAGATAGATGAACAGGTTTTTGAGTAATAATAAAACAATTTTATGCATGGCACTGATGTTTGATGTTATACTTAGAGTTGGGCTCCTCATAGCAACGGGTTTCCTCTTCGGGATAATACTCCTTGCCTACCTAAGGGTTCGTAGCATCAAATTATTGCTATTTACCATCGGGTTTGGGTTATTTTTCGTACATGCTATCCTCTACATGCCTGAATTAATGATAGGAGAATTTACGTTTGACCTAAGCGAGAACGTTCACATATTCCTAAACCTGGTTGCTCTAGTATTCATCACTGCAGGTATCTTGAAGGAAAAAGAATGAAGGTCAAAGAAAAAATCCTCGAGAACGAGCTTCGTAGGAAAATCTACGAGTACGTAAAGGAAAACCCAGGCCTTCATATGCGTGAGCTTCAGAGAAGATTGGATATCCCACTTTCGACGTTAGAATACCATCTTGATTACCTCCAAAGAAGAAAAATTCTCGTGATGGAGGATGACAGGAGGTACTGCAGGTACTTTGGAGAAAACCTGGATGAGACTGAAAGGATTATCCTATCAGCTCTAAGACAGAAGAGGATGAGAGAAATTATCTTACTAACACTATCCGATGAGATGAAGTGTTTTAAAGACCTAATGGAGGATATTGGAATCGCGGCTTCTACATTGTCAACATATTTAAAAAACTTAGAGAATAGGGAAATACTTAACAAAATAAGAGTAGGAAACGAAAATTGCTACAGGGTAAATAATGAAGACTCTGTAATTAGGTCATTGCTAGTATATCAATCCAGCTTTGTAGATAGATTGGTTGACAGAGTCCTGGAATCCTTCCTAGAATTAGAAATTTGAACTTCGGTAATTGTCCTAATCTTATTCGCACCTTGTGTTATGCCCCTTATAATTAACAATGCTTCGGAAGTCTTGGAGAAATCCAAATGAAGAAAAAAATGAGCATAGTCTTCTTGGGCTTGGTCTTAGCCTCATTACTATCGCTACCTGTAATGGCTGAACCGGTTGAGAAGACCGATAGTTTTGTCTGCCCAGTAATTGATTTCAAGAAAACACCAAATGAAAACACGCCATTCGTGGAAATAGGCGAAGGGCATTACTCAGTGATAGGCCCAGATGTCAGGGTTCCAGTACACGCTACAAACGGTGATGGCACAGGCGTTCCTCCAGGTCCACATTCTGAACCTGGTGACACTGATTATACAGCAATATGGGCATCTCAATAACCTTATTTTTAATTGAAGATTTCTTCGAAGTTCAAATCAAATGTGATAATTATGATGGGTTGGGAAGAAAAGCATAGAAAAGAGGTCCTAGAAGAACTAGAGGAACAGATTAAGATAGAGGGTGAATTGGTTAGCCTCTATAGGAACTATGAGAAAAAAACTGAGAATAAAGCATTGAAGAGGATGATGCAGGTATATAGGCTCGATAGCCAAAAACACATAAACTTGATTCAATCCACGATTGAGATAATAAACGGAGAAGATCTATTCATAGAGGACAAGGAAGAACTCAAAAAGAGCCTCGAGGACCATATCGAATTAGAATCTGAAGCAATAAAACGAGCAAACCGAATTCTTAGAAAAGGGTTCATAGCGGAGAATCAAGGATTAAAGGAATTAATCGAGATTTGGAGAGATGATGAAAAAAGACACCATCGGGCCCTTAAGGAACTTGCTAATAAAACATATTTTAGATTAAGTAGTAATGATATGGTAGCTCTTTTCAGGGACGAAAAATTCCTTGAGGATAGATACAAAAGCGCCAAGGAATATAAGGAAAAGTTGCAGCATTAAAATTATGCTTTTGGAATGAACTTTTTCAGATCCACAATTTTCTTGGTAACCTTGATTCCCTTAGGGCACACTCTTGTACATTCGCCATAAACCTTGCAGCCCCAGACCCCCTGAGAGGTATTTATCTGTGCTATCCGTTCTTTTATATCCCCTCTCCTTGAATCCATTATATAACGCTGAGACCTTAGAACAGCAGCTGGGCCGATATATTCGGGATCCTCTTCTAAATTAACAGGGCAAGCCGCGGTACAACAGCCACACATTATACATTTAATGGCTTCCTTAATCTCATCATGATCATTTGGGCTCATTTCTATCTCTTTTGAGAACTGCACTGGGTTTATCTTCCAGTTTTCTGGGTGAACCTGTCTCATTCGTTCAAAGAATGGATTCATATCTACTATAAGATCTTTTACTATCGGAAAAAATGATAGCGGTTCGACTGTGATCTCTTTCTCATCAAAGTCTTTTACTAGTTTCTGGCAAGCCAAGCTGGGTGTGCCATTAATATTCATCCCATCGGATCCGCATATTCCATGACTACAGCTCCAGCGGTAGCTCAAAGTGGGGTCCTGTTTCCACCTGATCTTGTTCAGACAGTCCAAGAGTCTCTCGTTTGGTTCAGCATCAACATCGAACATTTGATAATAAGGTTCATTGTCAGTTTCCGGGTTGAATCTCAGTACTTTAAACTTTAGTCTCATCAGTATTTCCTCTCCTCTGGTTTGAATCTCGTTATGGTAACTGGCTTGTATTCTATAGATATCTCATCGTTTTGTTTGATTAAGGTGTGTTTTAGCCAGTTTTCATCATCCCCCTCTGGGTAGTCGTTTCTATAGTGAGCACCCCTGCTTTCTATCCTAGCTAATGCAGAATGGATAATAACCTCGGCAACTTTGAGTAAGTTCCCCAGTTCCAGCTTCTCTTTGAGCTCATAATTATGGACCTTTTCTTTGTTAGTTATCCCAATTTTTCCGTAACTGTCCTTTAGAGTGTTGAGTATCTCAAGAGCTTTTTTCATGTCCTCTCCAGTTCTGAAGATACTACATTTTTCAGTCATCATAGACTGTAACTCAAACCTAATCTCATGGACCTTTTCTTCCCCATCCTCCTCTATATGCTCTTTTAAAAAGTCATTAGTCTCGGGTTCCTCCGGCCACTCTGCCTCTTTAATGTAATTTGAGACGGATTTACCTGTTCTTTTACCAAATACTACTAGATCAATTAGACTGTTGCATCCAAGTCTGTTTGAGCCGTGTATGCTGACACAGGCACTCTCTCCCACAGCATAAAGTCCTTTTAGGGGTTCTTCGTCGATAACTCTTCCATTTTCATCAGTTGGTATACCTCCCATTACATAGTGACAAGTCGGAGCAACCGGGATAGGTTCCTGAGTTGGATCTATCCCCATAAAATTCTTGGATAGCTCGTTTATCTCTGATAGATTTTCCTTTATGATAGTTGGATCGATATGGGTTAAATCTAGGTGGACATAATCCTCACCATCTATACCTCTTCCCTCTTGGGTCTCGGTTAGTATGGCTCTTGAGACAAGGTCTCTGGGTGCCAAGTCCTTTATCTTGGGCGCATATTTCTCCATAAACCGCTCCCCATCTTTGTTTCTCAGTACTGCCCCTTGACCCCTGGCGGCTTCTGTAACGAGAACACCCAAGCCATAAAAGCCAGTGGGATGAAACTGGATGAATTCCATATCCATCAATGGGATTTCGGCATCTATTGCAAGGGCAAAGCCATCGCCGGTTGCGACTGCTCCGTTACTGGTTGTCTTGTAAACTCGCCCGAGGCCCCCAGTCGCAATTACCAGTGCTTTAGTATGGAAAGT
>WJIV01000249.1 GCA_014730055.1 Candidatus Bathyarchaeota archaeon | reverse complement strand
TGGGGCTCCTCTGGTGGCTTGGAGGCTGTTACGGGGTAGTTAAGTATGATTTTTCATTCCTTCTGGGGCTGCTATCAACAGAACTAGATGACAAAAACAGTCAAAAACCATGAAACAAAAGATAATCAAAATCCTCTCTAATCTTTCCGGGGTGGATATTACTGGCGTATTGTTAGGCTCATCAACAACTGTAGTCACACCACCTGCAGCTGCGGCTCTAGTTCCCGTCAGAAAATCTTCCTTATGCGTATCTCCGGGTTCTCTAAAGTGTACGTGGAGGTCTATTAAACCGGGTAATATCAGATTGCCTTTCGCATCAAGTTTCTCAGCTTCTGGCAGTTTGCTTTCTTTTCCTATTTTCTCTATCTGTCCATTTAGGATGTGTAACCCGCCTTCGAAAATCGTCCCTCGAGTCCATATCTTACCGTTGATAATATTGAGTGATTGTTCCAAGCCTATCAGCTTTAATACGGCTGCGCGGTTGAAAAAATTGGGGTTATTTTAGACTGACTATAAGCTCATCGACTGTTATGCTTGGCATACTGAGTATCTTTATGGTGCCCCTGCTCCCTAATTCCACGCTCATCTTGAACACGGTGTCGTTGTCAGGGGCTTCCACTATGTTAACGAAGTCATATGGTCCTAGTACCGCATATTGTTCTAAGACCTTTACTCCGAATTTCTCGACCTCTTGATTGACTTCTTTTATTCTCTCTGGCTTAGCCTTCAGGGTTTTCTGACCCTCGGCAGTCAGGGTAGACAACAAGATGTATTTTGCCATAGTTATCCCATTAGTGTTATTGTAAGCATAGAAGATATGCGTATCGGAATTGGAAACGCCTAATACTAGCTAGTGCATATTTGGCATGGTAATTATGGACGATAAAGATTACAAGTTTGATACTAAAGCAGTTCATGCAGGTCAGCACCCCGACCCCACAACGGGCTCCGTTGTAACCCCTATATATCAGACCTCTACATTCGTGTTCAAGAGCGCAGAACAGGGCGCAGCGAGATTTGAAGGGAAGGAGCCCGGATACATTTATACCCGTCTGGGTAATCCCACTGTGAGGGCTTTAGAGCTTAATCTAGCTACCTTAGAGGGGGGAGAGGACGCCAGGGCAGCCGGTTCAGGTATGGCCGCAATTACTGCCGCAGTTATGAGCGTCGTCAACGAAGGGGATCACATCGTATCAAGTGACAGCATATACGGAGGAACCGATAAACTATTCAGGGACATTCTGAAGCGCTATGGCGTTAAAGTAAGTTTCGTTGATACTACTGACACACGTAACATAGAGGCAGCCATAACGGATCGGACTAAGATAATATACTTCGAATCGCCGAGTAACCCCCTCATGAAACTCACCGATATAAAGGCAATCGCGAAGATAGGGAAAAAACATGACATAACTACAATGATTGATAACACCTTCATGAGCCCCTACAACCAGAGACCTATAGAGCATGGTATTGACGTAGTTATTCACAGCCTAACAAAGAGCCTGAGCGGACATAGTGACATGGTGGGTGGTATAGTGATAAGTACTAAACAATTTATTACAAAAATGGATCCTACCTTCAAGAATATGGGGGCTACAATGGGAGCATTTGATGCTTGGTTGACCCTTAGAGGTGTAAAAACTCTACATGTAAGGTGGGATAGGATAAATGAGAATGCTATGAAAATAGCAATGTTCCTTGAGGATCATCCTAAGATAGATCATGTTAACTATCCGGGGCTTGAGAGTCATCCTCAACATGATCTTGCAAGTGAGCAGGCAGACGATTATGGGGGCATGATGAGTTTCGAGTTAAAGGGGGGAATCGAAGCTGGTAAGACCCTGATGAACAGTGTTAAGCTCTGTAGCCTTGCTGTTAGCCTTGGAGCCGTTGAGACTCTGATCAGCCACCCTGCATCAATGACACATAGTATAATACCTAGAGAGGAAAGGCTGCGCTCAGGCCTAACTGATGGATTGGTAAGGCTTAGTGTCGGTATTGAGGCTGCTGAGGATATAATTTCAGATCTCGAACAGGCGCTTGATAAGGTCTAATTTTTTAAAAAAGCCCCGAGCGGGATTTGAACCCGCGGCCTACAGCTTACGAGGCTGCCGCTCCGCCACTGAGCTACCGGGGCGCTCGAAATCATAAGAAGGGATGGGATTTAAGAGATATGGTAAGGCTTCAGATTAAGCTGAATAGGAGATTACTCCCTTTTGCATCAATTCCTTTATCCTCTCGTCGTCGTAGTTCAATAACTCCATTAGTATCTCTTTATTATGCTCTCCTAGCAGTGGCGCAGCAGTTTTCAGTTCAGGCTGTGTCTCCGATAGCTTAACAGGGAAGTTGATGAGCTTTATTTTACCGGCCTTACCATGTTCTAACTCTACAAACATGTCTCGAGCATTCACATGCGGGTCTTCCACCGTTTCATCCACGTGATATACTGGTGCGCAAGGTAGTCCAACTCCTGTGAATAGCTCTACCGCATCATCTCTTGTCAGCTCCTTGCATTTCTCCTCCATCATCTCCTTGGAGATTTCATCCACCTCTACACCGAAGTGTTGAACGATCCGGTCCATAGCCCTGGGTCCGAATGCTGCCAAGCGGATCCATCCCCCGTCTTTGGTCTGGAATAAACCACCTGCACCTCTTCCTCTTGGGTACTTTTCTCTTAGCTCTAGAGGTTTGAGTCCAGATAGAAGATATCCTGTTATTGCTGTATTGTAGGCTACCATACAATCAAGCTGCGCTACGTCGATCATCTGACCTTTTCCGGTCTTATCACGGTACCTCAAAGCCGCTAATATGGACATCACTGCCATTGTTCCAGGTCCTAGATCGCCGTATGCTTGAGCCATCTCTACAGGTGGTCCTTCCGGGTCAGCATTTTCCCCAGTGAGCATGGTATGACCGCTCATGGCTTCAGCTATCATTGCGTAGGACCTCCAATCCGTGTAGGGGCCGTACTGCCCGAAACCTGATAATGCTGCGTAAATTATACCCGGATTTAGCTCTTTCAATACATCATATCCAAGACCTAGTTTCTCCATTGTCCCAGGGCTGAAGTTTTGTACTACTACGTCCGATTTTTTAACAAGTTCCTTGAATATCTCAAGTCCTTCAGGCTCCTTGAGGTTGAGCGTAAGGTCCTTTTTGTTTATGTTCAGATGATGGAAGGTGTAGCTGGCTCCACCAAAGAGGGCTCCTTCTGCTAGCCTGTCTATGGCACCCCAAGGGGGCTCGATCCTTATGACCTCTGCTCCGAAGTCAGCCATCATCATGGTACACCAGGGACCGAACCATACGTGGGTAAGATCCAGCACCCTGATGTCTTCAAGGGGCATTTTGATATCTGTCAATGTGAATCACACCATACACACCCGGTAGATCTATAAGATGTTTGCCCGTGCTTCTGAAAGCCTTAAACCCTCAAAACCATAATCCATGAAGATCTGTATGAGTAAGGTCTCTGACGTAGGTGAAAGAGGTCTCATCGAGAGAATGATGGTGAAACTGACCCACATGCCGGATATGCCGCTACCCTTCTGGGATGATGCAAGCGCACTAGACATGGGAGACGGGAGAGCTCTTGTCATAAACACAGACATGCTCGTCTGGGAGACTGATATTCCAGCCGGGATGACACCCTACCAGGCAGCCCGTAAATCGGTCGTGATGAATGTGAGCGATCTGGGGGCAAAAGGAGTAAAACCCCTAGCATTCATGCCAAATATCGGATTGCCCAGAGACTATCCCCTTAACAACGCCGATGAGATAGCGAGAGGATTTGAGGAGGGGGCGAGAGAATACGATTCATATGTAGTCGGAGGAGACACCAACGAGGCATGCGACGTTATCATCTCAGGAGTAGCCTTAGGATTAGCCAGAAAAAAAAGTCTAATGAAACGTGATAACGGCACAAGACCAGGTGACTATATCGCTACAACCGGTAACTTTGGGTTAACATCTGCGGGATTCAAAAACCTGCTAGAAGGGTACAATCTCCCAGAGGAACTATCAACACCAATACTGAATTCCATATATTTACCGGAAGCTTATGTTGAGGAAGGTCTAGCTCTATCCAAGACAGGGCTAATAACCGGTTGTATAGACAGTAGTGACGGACTTGCAGTAAGTCTTCATGACCTCAGGCGAAGCACTGGATACGGTTACAAGTTAAATTCCTTACCCCTAGACCCGATCGCTAAGAGGTTTGCTCAACTTAATGATTTAGACCCTGCATCTCTCGCACTTTATGGAGGTGAGGAATATAACCTAGTATTCACTTTCCAACCAAAACATACTGAACAAGTGCAGAAGGCACTCAACTCTGTAGGTTCAGAGTTAAAGATAATAGGAAAGGTGACTGAGAGCAGGGATATCCTCTATGTTACAGAGGATAAAGAGGTCCCAATATTACCTAGAGGATGGGAGCACTTCAAGTAATAAGTCAAAGCTTTATTTCCTTATCTGTCTATTATAATCTCATGCAGTCAAAAGGATTCTTTTCCAAGCCTATCGCACTTGTTTTAATAGGGTTGGTGCTTGGTGCCAGCCTCGGTCTAGGAGGCGGTTATGCCGTTATCTACCCTCAGATGGTTAAACAGCAGAACCGTTCAATAGAGGACAGACTGGACGAGGTGGAGTCAGATATCCAGTCGGTTAATGAAGGTTTAGAAGATCTTAATCAGACCTTTCAGGATATGCAAGATGACTTCCAGACCGTTCAAAGCCTTACTGAGGCCATTAACAGTCTGAGGATTAGGATAATAGATGTAGAAAACAGTATAACAAGCCTCAACGTGGAGCTAGATGGAGTAGAGGACGACGTTAGTATTGTAAATTCAAGGTTGGATGACTTCGAGGACGAGTGGGCTGATATATTACAGGAGTTTGAGGCTCTTGAAGATGAGGTTGATTCGTTCAACAATCAGATAAATACGCTGGAAAATAGGATCGATAGCCGTGAGTCCGTGGAAATGCTGAAGGAGATTCTATCAAATCCTGATGCAGACCTGTTGCAAAAGATGACAAATAAAATGTATACGGGGTTAAGCACAAACGAGGACTTTAGTGATTGGGCCTCTTCAATCGGAGAGACTGCTGCCAAGAGTCTGTTAAGTCAAGAGATTAACAAGCTCACTGGTACGTTCGTGTGGAACAGCCTTGCATCAAATAAAGTAGGAGAAAGAGAGTACCAGGTAATTGTAGTTACCTACTTCCCCTTCAATTTCTCACCTGCTTCAGTCTCAATACCAAAAATGAAGATCCAGATCCGAAGTAACGTCAATGTAGCCAGTGACAGGGTGTATAATATCCAGGTAGAATCTGCGAGTATAGTATAGAAGGCGCCGCCATTCGGATTTGAACCGAAGACCAACTGCTTAACAGGCAGACGCTCTACCGAGCTGAGCTATGGCGGCTTGTGCTGCTGAATATAGATAGAGCTAATATTAATCTTTACCCTTTTAGATTCCTGTCCTCTAATATGATGAATTTTTTATTATCGAAGGGCTTCACTGGGTAATATGGACCAGGGTTATAGCAGGAAATCAGGGAAAGAGTTTACAAATATAGCTAAGGACTACGATAAAGGTCGCAGTAGCGAGAATGTTGATTTCTGGGCTAAGGAGACAGTCAGATTAACAGGGATTGATGAAAAATCCTTGGTTCTTGATCTTGGTTGTGGAACCGGCATCTATACCATTGGTATCGAAGAGGAGACTGGAGCCCGGTTATGCGGGATGGACCCCGTTCCTAGGATGCTGAGACAAGCGAGGGTTAAAAAGAAAAATATAGACTGGTTTAACGCGGTAGGCGAGTACTTGCCTATTAGGGCGGGAATTTTCAACTGTATCTTCAGCAGCCAAGTATGGCATCACATCGAGGACAAGCAGGCCACTGCTGATGAGTGTGGAAGAGTCATAATGAGTAGAGAAAGAGTTGTGATAAGGACTATCAGTCATGACCAGCTGGAGCAGAAGGTGGTTTTTGAATACTTCCCTGAGATCAAGGATAATCAGTTGAAGGTATACCCAAATAACGAGGACTTTGTGAGATACTTCAAGGATGCAGGATTTAGGGAGACAGAGTTTTTTAATTACAGCCTCGAGAGATATCAGAGTATCGAGGATATGATTGATATTGCCAGGGGAAAACTATGGAGCATGTTCAGACCCATCACCGAAGAAGGG
>WJIV01000033.1 GCA_014730055.1 Candidatus Bathyarchaeota archaeon | reverse complement strand
ATGGTAACCGAGCTTCACCTCCCCAAGAACGTAAAAGAGGAGGCAGCGCTCATATACAGGAAGTGTCTAAAGGAAGACCTCATTAGAGGAAGAAGTATAGACGCTTTTGTTGCAGCCTCAATTTACGCTGCATGCAGACTAGAGAAGGTACCCAGACCCCTAAAGAGGGTCAGTAAGCTCAGTACTCGCGAGCACAGCGAGGTGGCTATGACCTACCGTCTTATGCTCAGGGAATTAAACCTTAAGCCTCCGGTGGATGGGCCTTTCAAATTCGTGCCCAGCATCGCCTCAAAGCTCAAGGTTAAGCAAGGCACTGAGAGACTTGCTGTAGAGATCTTAAGGAAGGGCGACGAGGCAAAGGAACTAATGGGCAAGGATCCACGTGGTCTAGCAGCTGCTGCTCTGTACATGGCTTGTCAGAAAAACGATGACAGACGGGTACAAAGGGAAATAGCTGAGGCGGCCGGTACGACAGAGGTTACACTCAGGAACCGTTACAAGGGACTCAAAGAGGCTATCGATGATATGCCTACACCTGAATCTGTTAACCCGATCTCCAAGTTGAACTGATCACAGCTTTTTGTATAAACAATATTTTTTATCTAAAAGATAGTATTTTTCATATATTTAATATTTCTATCTAAGGAATACCTTGAATTAAGTAATTTTCTGGTTACTCTTAATTAGAATAATTTTATTTTCAAGTGACCTATACCCTACAACACAACTCTTTTTGTTCTTTAATGTTCTCTGATATTTTTCCTGGATTCTATATGAGGTTATGAACTTTTTACAGAAATATTTTACCGAGGGTATTTGAGGCTTTTAGCCCATGACCTGTCAATGGAACTATTGTGATTCCATGTGCGTAGTCTTTTATAGCCGCTACTGCGGTGGCTGATGTTGGTTCTATGTAGAACCCCATTCTCAGTGTCTCTTTTAAGGTATTTTTTATCTCTTCCTCGGATACGGATATTATCTCACCATCAGTTCTCCTGACTGCATCCAAGATTTGGGGTGCCCTCAAGGGGTTGCTTATGGTCACACCCTCAGCTATTGTCTCACGTTTCTCTATCTTAGCGAAGTCATCGAGTCCCTTTTGAAATGCTTCCGCTAATGGTGCACAGGCATCGGATTGGACTCCTATAAGCCTAGGGAAATTATCTATTATCCCAGCGTTAAGCAGTTCCTCGAGGCCGATGAAGGTCCCTAATAGCAAGCCACCGTGTCCAAGGGGCATTATTATAGTATCTGGAATGTCCCAGTCCAGTTGCTCAATTGTCTCGAAGGCGAAGGTTTTTGTCCCTTGTAGGAAGTAGGGGTTCCAGACATGGCTGCCGTAGAAAGTTTGATCAGCTGCATCCATGGCTGCGTCGGCAGTGTCCTCCCTTGTTCCCGGTACTTCATGGAGATCTGCCCCGTAGAGCTTTATCTGAGTGAGTTTTCCCCGGCTGGCATAGGAAGGAACGTAGATGTCGCACTTTATCCCTGCCTTCGCGCAGTAAGCTGCCACGGCTGAGCCCGCATTACCGCTGCTATCCTCGACCAGTAGCTCTACTCTTTGTTCTTTGGCTTTGCTGATCATAACTGTTGCGCCCCGGTCTTTGTAGCTCCCGCTCGGGAATAGGTACTCCAGTTTTAGTCGGACGTCCTTCCTGCTTATCCTCTCCTGCACCATTGGAGTGTACCCCTCATTGAATGAGACTATATTCTCCTCATATAGAACAGGAATGGCCTCCCTATACCTCCAAAGATTCCTGCCTCTTTCCTTTATGGACTCCTTTGGGAACTGGGACGTGAACTCGACATCAAGCATTCCCCCACACTCACATCTCCAGACTGCGGCATCATGGGAGTAAGACCTATCACACTTTTGGCAGATTAACTTCATTCTCAATCACAATATGTATCATACAGATGAAGAGTTCTATAGATTTCTATACCGTAAGAAGTTTCTCTTGTAAATGCTTATAGGGAATGATTCAAGACTTTTCCTTTTCGATAGTCCTGATTATCCTCTTCAGCTCTTTGATGTCTTCGTCTTTCAACTGGAATAGTTGATTGTGGGGACAATCTGGGTCTATCTCCGCCTTTTTGCTCTCCGTGTAGTAAATTAATGGATATATTCTACAACCCTCTGGTCTATTACGGTATATCTTACATCGACCATCCTTAAGGAAAAAGCATTTCCCTTTTACATTTCTCAAACGCTTCTCTCCACCTACCAGAGTGACAAAGTCTTTTGGTTTGTATCCAAGGTCTCGGAGTCTCCCTATGTCATGCTTTGTCAGTGGCATTCTGGTATCCAGGCAGCAAAGGCTGCATCCGTGTTCCAGACAGACACTTCCCTTCTCCTCCGTGGAAACCATGTACACACCTATAGGATAAAGGCGCTACAAAAATATAATCAAAAACGTGTTTTTAAAGGAAAATAATCTAGAGCAATCGGTATGTACTAGTTGTGTTCTCGTAAATAACCGAGCCCTTGGCCACCAACTGGCTCAACGCGACGACGATCTGGTATTTCGTCAGAGTCAGGTGGAACTGCAGGTCCTCTACCCTTGCTTTTCCTTCTTCCAAAAGTAGTGCAAGGGTGACCTTGTCCATGTTTGTTATCTTTCTTAGATGCTCCATACTTATTCGAGGCATGAACTTTTATTATACTCTTATAATTGTATCGATCACTGTCGTAGGAAAATACGGCATTCGACGAATAATAATACTCGTTGATTTTTATACAAATTAAAGGTACTAGGATATGATCTAATTTGCCTAGAAGCTACAGTATACTTGCACTGGTTGGAGATGGAATAGCCCATGAGATAGTCCCTGAGGCGATAAAAATACTGGAGGCCACGGAGCGGGTTTACGGCCTGGAACTTGAGATCCTCGGCCCTCATGATTTCGGGGCCAAATATTACGCAGATCATGAAATGAAATTGGGTTGGGACCCAGAGGTCACGAGAGACCTGCTCTTCGATGTGGACTGCTGGTTTAAAGGCCCTGTGGGGCTCCCCGAGTACCTGAACAAGCTACCTGGACCTTACCTTCCCATAAACCAGCGACTCGAAATGGACGTTTACGCTAACATCCGGCCATGCAGGCTAAGGCCCGGTGTGAAAAGCGTGTTAGTAGGTAGAGAGGCAGGGGATATAGACTACATCGTCCTGAGGGAGAACACGGAGCACATGTACGTACGGGTAGGAGGGAGCTTATCTCGTGGAGGGGAGACGGAACTTGCTGTTGATAACTACATCCAGACACGGAAAGGTTGCGAGAGGATCATTAGAATGGGTTACGAGTTATCTAGATCAGGAGATTACAAGGGAAGACCCGGGGCTCCTCGTGATAGAATAAGGCGTCTCACCTGTGCGGCGAAGTGGGGGATATGCAAGGGTGATAATCTATTTAAATCAATAACTGAGGAACTAGAGCCTAAATATCCAGATGTTGAGACAGATTACGCGTGGATCGACGCATGGAGCTATTGGGCCATTATGCGTCCCGATTATTATGATGTAGCGGTGATGCCTAACCAGTATGGCGACATCATGAGCGATATGTCGGGGGCCATCCAAGGGAGCATGGGCTTAGCTGGTAGCATCAACGCAGGGGATAAGCACTGCTACGCTGAGCCCACCCACGGATCTGCACCTGATATAGCAGGCCGTATGATAGCCAACCCAACATCCATGATACTTTCCGTGGGGATGATGCTGAACTGGCTCGGTAGAGTAAGAGGTGATAAAGATCTGCTTAGTGCATGGGAGGGAATTGATTCAGCTGTTGATAGAGTACTAGAGAAGGCGGAGGTCAGAACACCGGATCTTGGTGGTGAGAACAAGACCGATGAGTTCGGTGATGCAGTAGAGAGCGAGATCCTCAGGGAGAGATGAACTCATCTTTTCCACCTTTAGATGATAGTTTTAAAACAGTTGCAGTGTTTTTACACACAACATGAGCGTCATATCCCCTGAGGACTTTTTTGGACACCAGCTGGGCGCGGACCGTAAGATAGCCCGCTGGGATAGGATCGTTGAATATTTCCATAAGCTGGAGGAAGAGTCAGCGAGGATAAAGGTTATAGAGATGGGTGAGAGCACGGAGGGCTACCCCTTCCTAGTAGTAATAATTTCAAGCGAGGAAAACATTGGAAACCTGGATAGAATAAAGGAGATCAACAAGGATTTAGTCGACCCCGGAGACAGCGAGAAAGACGAGATCAGCCCCCTGATAGATGAAGGAAAGGCTGTGGTAATCCAGTCCATGAGCCTACACGCCACTGAGATCGGGGGAACACAGATGGCACCAGAGTTGGCTTATGACCTGGTAACAGGTGAGGATGAGGATACAAAGCGGATACGTGATAACGTCATTAGCATAATGGTTCCGTGCTTCAACCCTGATGGTCAGATCATGGTCACGGACTGGTATAACCAGTGGCTAGATACACCCTATGAGGGAGTTACAACACCTTTCCTCTACCACAAATATACCGGCCACGACAATAACCGTGACGCCTTCATGACCAATATAGTCGAGTCACAGTACATGGCCCAACTGATGTTCCACGATTGGCCACCTCAAGCCTACCAAGACCACCATCATATGGGCAGCTACGGTGCACGCCTATATGTAGCGCCTTACAGCGATCCAATACATCCCCACGGTGATCCTCTAGTCTGGAGAGAGCTTCAGTGGTACGGCAGCCACATGGCCTATAAGCTGGAGGAGAAGGGTAAGTCGGGAATAGTCAATGCCGCCATTTTCAGCGGCTGGGCTCATCTGGGCTTCCACTGGATAGGTATCTATCACAACATACCCTCTATGCTTACGGAATCCGCATCAGCGAAACTAGCAACGCCCCTCTACGTGCACCCCGAGCAACTGAAAGAGGAGACCAGCGAGAGGAGCCTCGTAGGGACTAGGATGCTCCCACACTACAAGCCCACGACAAACTTCCCTAACCCATGGAAAGGAGGATGGTGGACGCTAAGGGACATTGTTGAGCAGCAGAAGATCAGCGCTTGGGCCCTACTCGACCATATAGCCAGGAACAAGGAGACCGTTCTATGGAACGCTTACCAGAAGGCAAAAAGGCAGACAGAGCGTGGCATCGATGACCAGTACACGGCCTTCGTAATACCTAGAATACAGCACGACCTCGGGACCATGGAGTACATGATAAAGAAACTGATGCTACAGAACATCGAGATATACAGGGCCAAGGACTCCTTCATGGCCGACGCGGTGGTCTACGAGGAAGGTAGCTACGTCATACCTCTAGCACAGCCGAAGATGGGTCTCATCAAGACCCTCCTAGGGAGGACGCGTTTCCCTGATGACAGCTTCACGAGGCAGCCCGACGGCTCACCCCACAGACCATATGACACTGCGACCGATACTATGGCGGAGTTCATGGGAGTGGAGGCTCACCCGGTTGAGTGGCTCAGCGAGATTGAGTTGGAGAGGGTTGTGGAATACGAGGCAGCCGAGGGAGAGGTGGATGATGAGAGCAGCCTAGGATACCTGCTTGATACTAGGGAGAACTTCGCCTATAAGGCGGTGAACATACTGCTGGATAAGGGAATAGGTGTTGAGAGGATAACTATACCACTTGATACTGGGGTATACGAGTTACCCCCCGGATGCTTCCTGGTGGAGAGCGGGCACGAGGATACCCTAAAGAAGGTAGCCAAGGATACGGGGGTTGTATTCCATGCACTCCAGAAGCTGGAAGCAGATAAGGAGCCCATTAAGCAACTCAGGGTAGGGATGTACCAGAGGTACTGGGGCGGTAACATGGATGAAGGATGGACGAAACTCTGCCTTGAGCAGTACAACTTCCCTTACAGGACCATGATGGACGACGATATCAAAAGGGGAGACCTGAACAGCGAGTATGACGTTATAATAATACCTCATGATACTCCCGCGATAATTACCGGGGGAGACGAACTGAAGGAGTGGTGGGAGAAAAACCAACCAAGGTGGCCAATGCCCAACTTCCCACCAGAGTACCAGAGCGGGCTAGGTGACGAAGGAAAAAAGGCATTGAAGGAGTTCGTGGAGAATGGAGGAAAGCTCGTCTGTATGGGTGAGTCCTGCATTTACGCTATAGAGACCTTGGAACTTGAGGCAGATAACGTACTGAAGGATCTCTCGAGCAAGGATTTCTTCTGCCCAGGTTCTACCCTTCACTTAGATATTAATACAACACATCCAGTGGCTTATGGTATGCCAGAGGAGGCTCTAGGATTATTCTGGCACAGCCCAGCCTTCAAGATCAAGCCAAACCCCGACAACCACAAATACAGCGTGATAGCCACCTACCCTGAAAAAGAGATCCTAGAGTCAGGTTGGTTAATCGGCGAAGAGTACATAGCGGACAAGATAGCTGCTATGGAGGTCGAGAAGGGAGAGGGAAGCGCCGTACTGATAGGAATCCGTCCACAGCATAGGTGCCAGACCCACGGGACATTCAAGCTCCTGTTCAATACTTTGCTCGGATGAGCACCCTTTATATTTACTCGATAATATTCATGAGACCAATTTTTTTAATAGCCTGGAACATCTTTTCCACAAAGTTCAAGGCTGTGAGGTAACACCAACTAGCTGCTATAGTGTCAAAGGTGAAAGCTGGAGCTGTACGTTTCTCGCTATCACGAAGCTTGTCATGCCAGAAATTGCACTATTCTTGAATCTACTGTAAAAAATTGATAAATTGTTATTTCTATTCCTGAACACCCGATCTTTTATTCTACAAATGCTTCCGATAAGTGTAAAAAAATAGCCTCGGGATTTAAGCGAGATTATAATTACAATCCAAATAAAATTGGATCTTGGCCTTCTCAATCCTTATAAAAACAGCTCTAACAAATCATTACTCTGAGTACTCAACCTTCATCTTTTTAATTCCCCTGATGACGTCAAGTTCATTATTTATTTCCCTCTTGAGATTGATTATCTCTTGGTCTAGTCTAACAGCTTGAATTACCTCGGACTTGTTCTTGTGGTTGTGGGCTTGCTCTAGCTGCTTTTCGACCAGTTGGGAACTCAATTCTCTAATACGTTGCTCGCTCATTTTCTATCACCTGTGTGATCAATTTCCGAATAAAGACCGGGAAAAAAACATATCTTTTAATATTAAGACAAAAACTAATCCTTTATTTATGACATTTTATAGTTTCAATGAAATTTATTTATATATAATGAAAATGCAATATAATAATTAGTAAATTGCGTAAATATGTAAATTATTAAAAAGTATCATTATTATTTGAAATCATCCGGTGAAGTATTGGTATATGTTCTCTGATGTCCTTGCTATACTTTCCTCAGCCTGAAATACATCCTCAGCATTCATTGTATAGCAGCTTAATACATAGCTCATATCCTTTTCCTTTGCTTTTATTACACCAACATCATTCCGTATTCCTGGTAGTGACCCGGTCTTTCTCTGAAGGACTAGTTCTTTTGTTGGAAGATATTTTGGAATTCTGTATTGACCTGTCTGGCACTTTTCCATTATTTGAAGTATCTCGTCGCAGCTCTCTTTGGAAGCCGCTCTTCCGGTTGCAATCATCTCCAAGAGTTCTGTCATTTCATTTGGGGTAGTTACATCATTATCATCTACATCGAGGCTCCAAGTTCCATTATAATCAGTACCAGCCTCTACCTCATCCCATAAATCCAGTGTCATCTCCTTTAACGGACGGTTTACACCGACTAGGTCAAAGAGAATCTCCCTGCAGTATTTTTTGACCTTTGTCTTCTTCAAGCCGAGTTCCCTGAGGGTGTTATTTATGTTTTCCATCCCTACCTCTCGGATAACCAGGTCGGTTGCGGTGTTGTCACTGATCACCATCATCAGTTTAAGGAGGTCCCTGAAGCTTATGATCATCCCCGGGGTAAGTTCCTTGAGAACGCCAGAGCCGGGAACTAGATCCTCCTGTCTGAGGATAACCTTCTCATCTAAGCTAATAATCCCATTCTCGACCTGCCTGTAGAACTCTACTAAGACAGGTACCTTGAAGGTGCTGGCAGTGGGGAAGAGGTCGTCACCGTTAAGGTTAGCTGCCTCACCTGTCTTTAGGTCTTTTACAGATACACCCATCTTTCCTTTAAGTGACTCTGCTGGGCTAATGATTGCTTCTTTAAGACTCATAGTGGATTAAGATCTGGGGTAAGTAAAAACTCTTATCGACTCATAGGGTCTCAATAACTGCTTTAATTAACCACCCGATCTTAAAATATCTCGATACATGATGTCTGAAGAACCAGTATATGTAGCCGAGGTAGAGAGTATCGAGAGAAACTGCAGCGCTGGTCACAAGGTTGGCGACAAATTTGAGATAAACACTCATAAGACAGGGGGGATATGCGGTTACTGCTACCATGACCTCTTTCCTACCATGATGAACATGTGTTATGGTGGACAGATACCTTGGATGAACAATGACGAGTTCAAGTATGAGTGCCCTGACAGGTATAATCTAGTGACCTTCAAGATCCGAAAGAAGGACTAACTTCCGAATTCCTCAGCTATTTTTCTACCAGTTTCTGTTGCAGCGAGTCCTCCCTCCGCAGTCTCTCTCAGATTTTCAGGCAAGGCCCTTCCCACATCACCCATAGCTTCAATTACTTCATCCACGGGTATTCTGCTCTCTATACCTGCCAGAGCCATCTCAGCCGAGAGAATTCCCTGGATCAGAGTACCGGCGTTTCTGAAGATACAGGGGATCTCAACAAGCCCAGCTACAGGGTCACATATTAACCCCATAAGGTTAGTGAAACAGATCGCGACGGCGTTTCCTATCATGTCAGGAGATCCGCCTGCCAATTCCACCAGAGCCCCAGAGGCCATGGCCGCAGCTACACCACATTCAGCTTGGCATCCTCCCTCTGCCCCGGAAAGAGAAGCGTTCACCGAGCATACGATTCCAATCCCAGCCGCGGTGAAGAGCGCGTTTATAATCTGCTCCTCATCCAAGTCAAATTTTTTCTGGGCATAATTCAAGGCTGCCGGTACGATCCCGCAGCTACCAGCAGTTGGGCATGCAACCACCTTCCCCATGCAGGCGTTAAGTTCTGCGACCCCCAAAGCCTCAGCCACAGTGTCGGAGACCTCTTTCCCCAAGTAGACGCTGCTAAACTTTAGAAGCTTAAAGGCGTCACCACCGCTCAATCCGCTTCTAGAGCACTCATTGGACTCTCTACCCTTTTCTATTGATTCCTTCATTACTCGCCATGTTTTTCTCATGGTCTCTCTCGATGATTCTATGTCGGTGTACTCTTGTTCAGATTCAGCCTCGAGGACTATAGCACCTATGCTCTGTTCTCGCTTATTAGCTTCATCTATAAGTTCTCTCAAGGATGTATAATGCATCACTATTCCTCCTAGTATATAGGTGGGATAAAACGTGCTACACTAACAACCGATTCGAGTTCTTCTATGGCCTCCTCAGGAAGTGCCTGATCCATCTCAACTGCCATTATAGCCTGCCCTCCTCTCTTGGTCCTGCTCACATTCATGGATGAGATATTGACATCGTACTCGGCAATTATCGAGGTCACATTCGCGACTACACCTCTCTCATCTTTGTGGATTGTCACTAGGGTATTATATTCCCCTGAAAGCTGCAGCTTCAAACCATTAATCTCGTTGACAGCAATATTGCCACCACCCAGGCTTGAGGCAGTCACTGTAAAACTCGTCTTGTTGACTCCTTGTACCTCTATCCTGGTCGTGTTTGGGTGATATTCGTCTCCTAAATCAACTTTGTCAAAATTGAAATTCATTCCTTTCTTTTTTGCTAGGCTCTTGGCATCCCTTATACGCTCATCATCGGGATCAAACCCCATAAGACCTGCAACAATGGCCTTATCTGTTCCATGGCCGATACCCGTAGATCCAAAGCTACCGTGAAGGAGTATTTTAGCTTTTTTTATTGGTTCTCCGACGAGTTCTCTAGTTATCTTTCCTATCCTCACTGCGGCAGCAGTATGACTGCTGGAAGGCCCTATCATAATCGGACCAATTACCTCGAAGACACTATCCGCTTTCCCCATTTTCCTCAATGATTATTTCAGATGATCATCTTTAACAGTTCGCTGAATTTGGAAGATAGGTACAAGAGTAAATTCACTACATTGTATTGTAGCATTACAATAATGTTTATTAGATTTAGATACTTCTTTGCCCAAACTAAGTGGTTGCAATGAGTGAGCGGAGGGGTATGTTCTGGTTTGTACAGGGAAATGTCAAGATTCTGATGATCTGCCGCATTCTCTGGAGCTGGAGCACCAGCGTGATCTATCCCTTCTTCAGCCTTTATATACTAGCTCTAGGTGGCTCGAGCAGAGAGATAGGGCTAATTAACAGCCTTGGAATACTCGCCGGAATGGTTCTATATCCGGTCGGAGGATACATCGCAGATAGAGCAGGCAGAGTTAAACTCATAGGCTACAGCACCCTACTCTATGCTTTTGCACATTTATTCTTCGTTATAGCCTATGACTGGAGGATAATCGCCATTGGACAATTCTTCAGCCAACTGCTCCTATTCTACATGCCTGCTATGAATGCCCTTGAGGCTGACAGCCTCCCTCCGGGTGTTAGGGGTAGAGGTTTTGCGGTTATGATGGCGGTACCTGGCTCCATCAGAATTATTGCTCCAATAATGGGAGGGTACATAATAGAATGGTACCAGAGAACCAGCGAACTCAGTAGTGACCAGGCTTTGGTAACGGCGGTCAGAGTTGCATGGACAATTGCTTTTCTTACAGGGCTTCTGGTAGCATGGATAAGATTGAGATACTTAAAAGAGACAATAACAGATGAGGAGTCAAGCGGTGAGAAGTTTAGTTTTAGAGAGATACCTAAAGCATTGATACCGGCTTACAGAAGCATATTTGACAGCATCAAATGGATGAATAAGAGCTTGAAAATAATTGTTGGGATAGAGATGTTCACCAGCTTCTTCGTAGCCATGAGTGCCCCATTCTATGTCGTATATGCAAAACAAATAATTGGTATTAGTGAGGCACAGTGGGGATTGGTGATGTTCATCAGCGGCCTTGTAGGAATTCTTTTAGCATTCCCCTTTGGAAGCGCTGTGGATAGAATAGGATCAAAAAGGATGATATTGGCAGGAATGTTCCTAGCACCTTTAATCATATTCAGTTACCAATATGCTACTGGATTCCTCGCTGTAGTTTTGATACTTTGTGGATTATCCATCTGTAACACAATGATGATGCCGGCTTTCAGTACGATTATAGCTAATATCATACCTCGTTCGAGGAGAGGGAGACTCTACAGCCTCATAGGAGAAAGGGGAGTGATGATTAGTTTTGGGAACTTCTGGGGAGGGGGTTTTCTCCTATTTCCGCCTGCAGCGATAGGTGCGTACGTTGGTGGATGGATTTATGACATCAACCCAAATTATCCTTGGATGATCACAGCCAGTGCGATACTTGTTAGTGCTCTTCTTATTTTATTGTTGGTAAGGGAGCCGGAGGAGGCACAACACTAGAAGCACTAAATGTTAAAATGAAAATATTATTATGATAAAAGCATCCATCAGTTAGAAACCCGAGAGATATGTATGACAGAGGCTGAGCAAGATAAAGAACAGAGAGGAATGTTCTGGTTCATAAGGGGAAATATCAAGGTTCTCATGATATGCCGTATCTTATGGAGCTGGAGCACCAGCATGGTGTACCCATTCTTCAGCTTATACGTATTAGCTCTAGGGGGAAGCCATCAAAATGTTGGCCTAATCAGTAGCATAGGTATCCTCGCGGGAATGTTCCTATACCCTGTGGGAGGGTTCCTTGCGGATAAGTCAGGTCGCGTAAAGCTCATTGGATACAGCACGGTATTCTATGCTCTCGCACACATATTCTTCGTTATTGCTCCAACATGGCAGTGGTTGGCGGTTGGTCAGTTTTTGAGCCAATTTCTGCTATTCTATGTTCCAGCAATGAACGCCTTGAGCAGCGATAGCCTGCCACCAAATGTTCGTGGTAAGGGTTTCGCAATAATGATGGCTGTACCTGGGGCCATTCGAATACTCAGTCCGTATATGGGTGGCTTACTAATTGAATACTTCCAAGAAACAATGGCAGTAAGCGAGGACCTAGCGTTAATCAGGGCAGTTAGGATTGCCTGGACCATTGCCTTCCTTACAGGATTACTTGTCGCTTATCTTCGCCTAAGATACCTAACAGAAACCATCGAGGTGGATGAGTCTGATTCTTATAGCTACGGGGATTTGTTCAGGATACTGAAAGACTCCTATAGAAGTATCTTTGAGAGTATTAAATGGATGGACAGAAGTCTCAAGACGATAGTGGTTATCGAGGTTATAGCAGCTTTTTTCGTGGCGTTAAGCGCTCCGTTTTATGTGATCTATGCCACAGAGATCGTAAATATAACCGCACCTCAATGGGGGGATGTTAACCTGATAAGCGGAGTCGTTGCGCTTATATTCGCCCTCCCAATGGGTCAGATAGTGGATAATTGGGGTGCCAAGCGGTCTGTGTTAGTTGGGATGCTGGCAGGCCCTGTTGTTATCTACCTTTATCAGTATGCAAACAGCTATCTTCACGTAGTTGCTGTGATAACGGTAATAGCCCTTTGTAATAAGATTATGATACCAGGTTTCAGTACCCTTATCGCGAACATGATACCACGTGAACGAAGAGGGCGCCTCTATAGCCTCCTAGGGGAGAGAGGGGTAAGCATCAGCTGGGGAAACTTCTGGGGCGGAGGATTCCTGATCTTCCCAGCCGCCGCTGCCGGAGCGTGGGTAGGCGGCCAGATATATGCTTTTGACCCTAATCTGGTCTGGCAGATAACAAGTGGAGCTCTTCTGTTATCGGCATTACTTGTAATATTACTGGTAAAAGAACCTGAAACAGCACAAGTATAGGTCTCTATTGTAGCTGGGCCCAGCATATATGTTAATCTTTTAAGTTTTAGAGAGAATTATTTTACATGAAATCCCTAGTTCTTATTAGCCCGGATAAAAGAAATGTGCCAGAGAATGTGAGCCAAAAACTGAAGCCCCTCGCTGATGTAATTTACTTGAATAAGGATCTTGAAGATCATATCGAGGGAGCTGAGGCTTTACTTGTCGGAGGAGAAACCATAGATGATGACTTCCTTGATAAGGCTCCAAAACTTGGGATAGCCGCCAGATTCGGGGTAGGTTACGACTCAGTGGATGTCGAAGCCTGTACGAAAAGGGGGGTTTACGTCGCTCATACTCCTGATGTCCTGAGTGCTGGTGTGGCTGATCACACGTGGGCATTAATTCTGGGATTCATGAGGCATATTCCAGAAGCGGATAAGTACGTAAGGAAGGAATGGGCAAATCGAGAGAGAAGACTTGAGTTCGGGTGGGAACTTAAGGACAAGACCCTAGGAATACTGGGTCTAGGAAGTATAGGAAGGGAGGTACTGAAGCGAGCTCAAGGGTTTGATATGAGGTTGGTATACAATGACGTCGTAAGAAAGAGGGACCTTGAGAAGGAATTTGGTGTACAGTTTGTTGATAAAGAGGAGTTGCTTAGGGCATCGGATATACTGAGTATACATGTTCCGCTTCTAGAGTCAACCAGGCACTCTATTGGGTCACATGAGCTTAGCATTATGAAGCCATCAGCCCTGATAGTGAATACTAGCAGGGGTCAGGTAATTGACGAGGATGCTCTCTACGAGGCCCTAAAGGATGGTAAGATTAAAGGTGCAGCACTGGATGTATTCTATGAGGAACCAACTCCACTTCATAATCCGCTCCTCGAACTTGAAAACGTTGTACTCTCACCTCACTGTGCCTCAGCGACCTGGGAGACACGTAGAAAGATGGCTGAGCTTGCTGTAGATAACATTCGGGCTTACCTTGAGGGGGAGAGACCACCTACTCTCGTTCCAGAGCAGCGAGAAAAGCTCTAACTATATTGAAGTTTTTATATTTCAAGAACTTATTTCCTTGAATCTTGATGAGCCTTAAGGGTAATATGGTGGTAATGGCTGCTTGCTATTCCTACATAGCTGCCCTTATTTTTCTTAGCGGGAAGATCGACGACACCTTTACTTCAAGAAAGGTGAGTCGGAAGTTCCTTCACGCGATGATAGGTAATCTACCATTCATGATGCCCTTCTTTACGGACAACATTTTCCCTTTTCTAGTTGCCTCACCCTTCGTAATCGTTACTTTCCTAGCTTCTCCCTTCTGCCCTTTTGTTTCAATAAGAAAAAGAATGAAGGACTTAGCCGACATAACAGAGGAGGGTCACCACACAGGTCTAATATTATACGCTATAAGCTACAGCGCTCTCGCGCTCTTCTTTGGTATTACGCCCTATATTGTCGCCGCTGGGATTTTTCCCATGGCCTATGGAGACAGCGCTGCTGCAATAGTAGGGGAGAGCGTAGGAAGACACAGATTCAAGGTATTCGAGGAGAAGAGCTTGGAAGGCAGTATTGGGATGTTTTTGGCTAGCTTTATCTCATTATCGATAGGAATGGTTTATTTTACATCGATTTATGGATTCAGTTTGAAGAGCCAGATAATTCCTATCCTGTCGGTTTCTTTGATAACCACACTGGCTGAGGCTATTAGCCCTAAGGGATTTGATAACATCTCCATACCCCTATTGGGAGCTCTAACATTTATTATCCTTGGAGGAGGAGCCTGACTGTTCATAGTTATAGACGGCCTTGATGGCTCAGGTAAAAGCACTCAAGCTAGGCTTCTATGCAGCAAATTAGCGCTGCAGGGTCGCAGCTATATACTAAGAACACATCCATCTGAGGATAATTTCTTCGGTAGATTAGGAAGAGGTTACCTCAGAGTTGAAGGAAAGGGCGCCAGGATAGCTGCAAGCCTGTTCTATATGCTGGATGTTATAAGAAGCATAATCCTATACAGATGGAAAAGAGCTGACTTTATCGTATTTGTAAGGTATCTTATAGGGACGGCATATCTTCCTGCCCCATTCCACAAGATGGCGTACCTATTTTTCTACAGACTTGTACCCAAAAGTGATTATATGATATTTATAGAGATAAACCCGGAAGAAGCGCTAAGAAGAATAGAAAACAGGTCAGAGGAGAGTAAGGAGGTATTTGAATCCCTAGACAAACTCTATGAGGTCAGAGACAGAGCCAAGGAATTGACCTCAATGGGTGGATGGAAAATAATGAATGGTAATCAACCTCGACGCCCCTTGCATGGAAAAATCATTGCCTTTTTGGCTCCTTGATCTGAAGTATTTGATACGAGCTAAACAATAAGCCAATGACTTGGACGTAAAGAGGAAAATAAAACCCATATCTCTCAAGTAAAAATCCTGCTATCAAACTCGCTGGCAGTGAACCTATCCTACCATAGGCATCTAGTTTACCCAGCAGACTGCTCCTTTTCTCAGGCGGGACCTTTTCACTTACTAGGCTTGTCCAACTGGGCAGCCAGAAACAGATATCCAAGGCACTGACAGCGTTAAACAGGATAAAAATTTCAGGCCTCCAAGAAAAGATGAAACCTAGAACAGTTATCATTGCCATCATCATGCTGCCCATGAGCATCTTTTTCCTGCTCCATCTATCACTTAGCTTCCCGAGAGGTATGCTGCCTAAGGCCCAGGTCAGATTAAACGAGGTGCTCATGAATCCCAGTTGTAATGGTGTGAACGCTTGGAAATCTGTTAGAGCTCCGTAGAAAAGGTTGTATGCCACACCATAACTGAACCCACCGGTCAACATAATGGTGTATAAAAGAAGATTCTCTTTCTCAGGGAGAAAGAAAGACCTTGCATTCTCCATAAAGGTTTTTTCTTCTTTCTCAAACTTCTCGGGACTATGTGTTTCCTCAATAAAGAGTACCAGTAAAGATATACCGATTAGGTCGGTTATCAGGACGATGTAGAAGATAGGAGAATAGCCCTTTACCGTGGCTATCCATCCCCCCGCTGAGGCCATCAAGGTACTCACGCCCTGACTAATTGTCAGAAGTGTACTGAGAGCGGTTGCCCTGTTTGTGCTATCCACTGATTCTGCTATGATCGCGTTTCGAGCGGGGTTCCCCATCATGAACATCGCCGTGAAACCGATGAAGAAGCCAAAAGTCAGCAGAGCAATTAGATGCCCGGAGATCATCAGAACCACAATTGCTACAATCCTGAAGGCGTTACTAGCTATGATGACCGGTTTTCTTCCTAGCCTGTCGCTAAGGTATCCCCAGGTAAGGAGCCCCAGGCCCGTGCTGAAGTTAATAAGGGTCTGGATTAAACCGAGTTCAGGCAGACCTATACCTGTGCTAAGGAGGTACGGCTGCCAGATAACATAAAACATGCCAAATCCTATCTGGCTTAACAGTGTCTGGGCTGCCAGTATACGTATATTTCCCTCAAGGGCTAGATATTTGATTAGCCTGCTCATGAATTACTGAAGGAAGTCACTGGCCCATCATTTAAGTGAGCCGGAAAATGGAATTGCCCTAATTAGTTTCTTATCTTATTACCTGTTCCATAAGGGCAAGGTTCTTCTTGACATCCTCAGGACCGTACATACCTATGTTCCAAGCGTCAACAAAGTCATGGAACTGGTAAGCATATCTTATTGCGTCTTCTGCATCATACCTAAGCCTGCCCGCATTCAACAGCTTTATCACATAAACAAATTTCCCAGACTCCTTGACCTGCTTAATAGCATCAATATGCTCCTCTAAAGAACCATCATCGATAAAACCCTGAGCCTTGTTAAGCGTCGTACATACCACATCAATATCTGGCTCAGAGGCTACCTGTCTAACTACCTTCGTGCTGTGGGTTGAGAGTGCTATGGCTCTTATAACCCCAGATTCCTTTGCCTCCAAAAAAGCCTTAAGGGTGCCCTTTCTCTCCTCCAAAGTTCCAGAGTAGTAGGGATTTCCCTGACTGTCTTTTCTATTTGAACCAACAGGGGGCACGATGTGAAGAAACATAATGTCGATATAATCGGTACCGAGGTCATCTAATGCCAAGTCGAGGGCACGCCAACCATCATTATATGATAGTGTATTTGTCTTGTCTGCTACCGCGACCTCATCCCGTGCTACCAGTCTCAACCCTTCGGCAACATGAGGATGAGTTCCATAATCATCACTTGTATCCCAGAAGTTTACCCCCAGATCAAAAGCTTGTTTTAATTTTCTTCCTCCCTCCTTTGGATCTATATCTCCCTGGATTTTTGCTCCTTTAGGGCCCTTCTTGAATGTGAAGGGCTCGGTCCCGAAACATAGTCTAGATACATAGAAACCTGTATCGGTGAGGGGAGTTTTTAGTACCATTTTTTAATACACCTCAATTTACTTGGATGCCTACTCATAAAAATTTCTAAGTGGAAGTTTCCAAGATTTGTTTAAAGAATAGTGGATCTTCAATAGATATCAATTTGATAGTGTTTTAAAAAACATTCAATGGAAAACATCAGGTATAAATGAAACTTAATAGTGTAAATAATATCAGTGAATCCGAGAAATATTGCTCTCCGTGAAGAATTTGATAGATCTGCCAGATACTACGATGAGATAAGACCAGGGTATCCAGATGAACTAATCCGAGATATAATTACATTATCAGGTATCCCAAGGAATGGAAAAATAATTGAAATTGGCTGTGGTTCAGGCCAGGCTACATTACCCTTTGCTCAGAAAGGATATGAAATGCTATGCCTAGATATCGGGAAAAATTTACTTAACATCGCCAAGCACAAATTAAGCAAATATAAAAACGTAAAATTCAGAAATATATCATTTGAGAATTGGATTTCTGAGAATGAGAAAATTGACCTATTAATATCAGCTACTGCATTCCACTGGATAAATCCAGAAATTGGTTTTTCGAAGGCAGCTCAAATACTAAAGAATAATGGGTATATTGCCCTTTTCTGGAACCTTCATCCCACGCCGTATACTGGATTTTTTGTAGATGTACAGAGAGCTTATCAGAAAGTTGTTCCAGAATGGGGAAATCCCCGTGAAGGTCCAAGCACTGAGGAGAAAATCAAAAACCTTCGAGATAGAATGGATCCTTTTCTTCTATTTGAAGACTTTGAGGTTAGGAGATACCCTTGGGAACGTCATTATTCCTCTATAGAGTATCTGAAATTACTTGAGACATACTCAGATCATATTAGCTTAGAAAAAAATAGAAAAATAGAGCTTTACGAAGGAATAAGGGAAATCATAGATACCAACTATAATGGAGCTATTGTAAGACCATATCTAAGCATCCTATCTATTGCAAAGAAAAAGAGCTGAAAAATTGACAATTCGATTCTATCCAGAGAATTCAAATTAATTTCTAGAAAAGTTCCTGATTGTATGAGGATGAAATAAATCAATGCATTGGATTTCTGATTAAGTAGAAATTATTTTTATTATTATATAAATTTCACTCGTAGGCTTCCACTGGATCATGGACCATGAAATATGTGTAAACTAGGCCAAAAACTAGGAAAATTGTCTGAATAATCCAT
Source organism: Candidatus Bathyarchaeota archaeon (assembly GCA_014730055.1). Next base: position 2,716 of record WJIV01000033.1, on the reverse strand, counting down.
GGTAGGACCGGGTCAAGATCATAAATTATTCCTCCCATGAGGCTTCCAAAAATCCTAGGTAAAAAGATCAGGAAACCGCTGGGGAACCCTATACCTGATACTCCTATCATCATCCCGCTTCCCAAGCTGGCCATTACCCTTCCCCTGTTACGTCTTGGTATGCTGTTCGCCAAGTATACCTGGGATGATATCCAGATGAAAACGCTACTTATTACGATCAGTGTGTATATGGGTAGTGCCATCCAGAAGCCCTTAGCTAATGTGAAGACATACATACTCGGAATTGCGGTCATGAATCCTATTAGGAAGCACTTTCTTGATCCTATACGGTCCACGATCTCACCTATAAAGAAACTGAGAACTGCCCTAGCAACGCCACTCCAGAGTAATATAGCCCCGAAGAGGTATTCCTTGATACCTAAATGGCGAACTGCGTAAATAGGCCAGAATGTCAGGATCATGCTGCTAAGGAAGGCCATAAGTATGCTTAAAACAGCATAGCTTCGAATGTTCCTCTCAACCCATTTTAGGCTCTCGAACATGTCCTTATAGGCAGCCGGAAAGAGTTTCAGGGGGTTCCAGCTAATCTTCTCAATCTGCGTTATGGTCTCATTGAGGTAGAGAAGGCGCATTCCCGCAACTATAAGGCCTATTACGAAGCTTATTATGAACCCGATCCTCATAGCGGGTATTAATTCAAATTGGGCTATGAACAGGCCACCGATATATGGGCTAAGGATACGGACAAGATTTGGCAGAGCGAAGTTGAAAGCATAGAGACGTCCCCTTTCGTTTACTGGTATGCTATCCGCCATAATGGCGTTCATCGCAGGGAGATAGAACAGTACCATACTTTGGTAAATGGATGCAACGGCGACCCACTGCCAGTTAGGAGCGAGGAGGTATATTATGAAGCTTGAAACATATAGAAGGGTGCTGTAGGCTACAAGCTTAACCCTTCCTGATTTATCCGCGATATAGCCGCCGACAGGGTAGAGGAGCATGGCTCCGAAGCTTCCCAGGGCTGTGATAAGGCCGATTATTGAGGGAGATGCCCCCATAGCCGTCATGAAGAGTGGGAGATAACTGTCAATGCTTGAGTCTGACGTGCTCCAGAACACCCTGCTAAGAGTAAGCACCATAACATTTCGGGGTATGATTTCTCTCTCTGTGGAGGAGACGTTTTTCAATTAGCTAATCAAACAAGTAATATGTCCTAATGGTTAAACTTTCCGTAAATATAATCAATAAATAATATAGATAAAATTATACCTGAATCTTTTCTGGGTCCTTAAGCAGTACAACTGTGAGTATAAGCCCGACCATGAGCATGATTGATTGTATTATCCATGGATATGCGGCGTTTGCATCGTATATGTATCCTCCAAGAAGGTTCCCCAGGGTCATAGGTATGAAGACGAGGAACCCGGAGGCATACCCCCCTCCGACTACACCCGTGCTCATACCACTGCCTAAACCTGCCATAACTCTTCCCCGCGTCTCCCGGGGAATGCTGTCTGCCAAATAAACACTGGACGCTATCCACATGAATGCGCTACTAACCACCAGCATTATGTAGAGCGCCATGGTGGACCAGAATCCAGGAACTCGTGTGAAGAGGTACATCCCCGGGATTGCAATGGCATAAGTAATTAGGAAGCACTTCTTGCTACCCACTCTATCAACTATACCTCCTATGAAGAAACTAAGTACTGTCTTGACTAGCCCTGCCCATAGCATTATGACCCCCCACTGGTACTCGGTTATCTGTATTATCTCGGTTGCATATACGACCCAGAAGGGAAGAATAATACTTCCCATGAAGGCCATTAACATACTTACAATTGCGTAACCTGGAATATTCTGGAAAGTCCAGCGTACGCTTCCAAACACATTTCTATATCCCTCAAACAGTATCTTGAGGACATTTCTTCCTATACCCTCGGCATCAGGAATTGTCTCCTTTAGATATCTTAGTCTCAGGAAAGCTACCACCAGGCCCATGCCGAAGCTGAATAAATAACCTCTCTTCATAGCAGGTACAAGCCCCATCCTCGCGATGAGTAGCCCGCCTATGTATGGTGTGAATATCCTCACTGCATTCGGTATCGCAATTGTAAGTGCATATAATCTGCCCCTAGTCCCAGGGGGTATGCTGTCGGCCATTATGGCGTTGAGGGCTGGCATATAGAACAGGACAATGTTCTGGTATGTTACTGCAAATGCTATCCACTGCCAGCTTGGTGCGAAGGAGAATATGAGGAAACTAGACACATAGAATAATGTCGATAATCCGACGAATTTTGCTCTACCTGATTTATCAGCTATATATCCACCGATAGGGTAAAGCAAACACGCGGCTAGACTTCCCATGGCGTTTACCCAGCCAATAGTTGGTTTATCACCGCCAAGTGCCAAGATATAAAGGCTCAGATAAGGCAGTACGAGAGCATCACTCATACTCCATAGGACCCTGCTTACTGTTAGGATTAGGATGTTACCTTTGAAAAGACTGCGAAGTGACTGAGATTGTGGTTCTGCCAACTGCTCGGACAAGATGTATCACTGGATTTCCCTAGTGACTTTATCAATCGATTTAAACATTCCCGAAAACCCTGAAAAGTAAAAATACTAGTATATACGATCCTCAACGATGAAATACGGTTTACAGGTGATTAACAGCTGGTCATCCCATCACAAAGTCTCCAACAACAGT
>WJIV01000005.1 GCA_014730055.1 Candidatus Bathyarchaeota archaeon | reverse complement strand
GATCTCTTGAACCCCAATATTCTAAGTCAGCGTTATGCGACACCGGAGATGAACAGGATATGGAGCGAGGAAGGCAAAGTAGAGCTTGAGAGGGATCTATGGTTAAGCGTCCTGGAGGCGCAGGAGCGCCTAGGCATAGATGTCCCTCATGGTGTGATAGATAAGTATCGGGAGGCGAAAGAGAAAATTGATCTTGAGCTCATTAAAGAAATCGAGTTAAGAACGAAGCATGATGTAAAAGCAAAGATAGAGGCCTTCAACCTCGCAGCGGGCGGGGTTGAGTATATCCACCGGGGAATGACCAGTAGGGACCTAACTGATAATGTCGAGCAGCTCCAAATCAAGAAATCTATGAAACTGGTTCTCGGAAAGTATGTCTCTGTCTTACGTCATCTTTTAGATAAGGCTGAAGAGTATAAGCACATCGAGTTGACTGGTAGGACGCACCATCAGGCAGCTCAGACAACCTTACTGGGAAGGAGGTTCGCTATGTGGGCGGATGAGCTTTTACTTAATCTAGAAGAGTTTGAGAGGTTCGTCAAGGAATATCCTTTACGGGGTATTAAAGGCCCAGTTGGTACTCAATTTGATATGATACAGCTATTGGGAAGTAAGGAAAAAGCAGAGGAGCTTGAAGAAATCATAGCTAATAAACTCGGCTTCAGCAAGACCTTGAACGCAACCGCACAGGTATACCCTCGTAGCCTTGACTACAAGTTGGTCAGCCATCTTTCAGCTTTATCTGCTCCCCTTGAGAACTTTGCCAAGACCATAAGGCTCATGGCGGGATATGAGCTGGTAACAGAGGGATTCGTAAAAGGCCAAGTAGGTAGCAGTATTATGCCTCACAAGATGAATACTCGTAGTAGTGAGAGGATATGCGCATTCTCCGAGCTACTGAAGATGTACGCTGACGGAGCCAGCAGGCTTAGTGGGGACCAGTGGGAAGAGGGGGACGTTTCATGTAGCGCAATAAGAAGAGTGATACTTCCAGACTCGTTCTATTCAACTGACGGTCTTATTGAGACGACCCTAACAGTACTGAACCAGATGGGCACTTATCCCGCTGTAATCGACAAGGAACTGGAGAGGTACCTTCCTTTCTTAGCTACAACGGAGATCCTGATCAAGGCATACGGGCACGGCCTAGGGAGGGAGAAGGCACATAGTATTATCAAGAAATATGCTATATCTGAAGCCTTGAATATGAGAGAAAAGGGGATCAGTGAGAACCGACTCATAGAAAGACTCTCTCAGGACCCTGTTTTTTTGGAGGCTGGTATTTCATTGAAAGAACTGGAAGAGATAGTATCTGATAAAAGACATTTTATCGGAAACGCAGTTGAACAAATTGAGCAGGTCAAGAGAAAAAGTAAACCAATCCTTGAGAAATATAGTAATGAGGCTGAATATGAGCCAGGGGAAATACTCTAAATTTCCTGAATATCGACCTTATCCTCTTCAACTTTATTATCCGAAGATTTTTGAATAATTGAACCTCTGAGATAAAAGATCAGAGAAGCTGAGATCCCCATTACAACGATGAAGCCTATTACCAGATGAGGTACAGGAACACTTCTAAAGGGCTGACTAATGGCTCTATCAATAAAAGGTACTGAAAAAAAGATGCCTGCTGTAAATAAAGATGTTAAAAATAATATTATAGCTAGGTAACCCATCTGTCCCCTGCTAACTTGATTTATATCATCAGCAGTTGCCCCCCTCCCTAAAAGTTCATCTCTTGTATACCTGAATCTAAGAGTATATCTGAGGAATAAGTAGGTCATCTGTAATAGAAGCCCAACGCCGAATACCCAGTTTGCACTGACCTCTGGCTCTGGTTTAAGGTTAAAAATTAGCCCTATCCAATTAAATCTGCTGTAATCAAGGACAGCAGAGAAGAAAAGTAGCATGTTCAAATTGAAAATTCTTGCAAAAGATGTATCATCTGCTTTCCTCCAGAGGTAGAAGATCAAGATAAGAACTAGGGCTATTACAGCGAGGTCAATGTAGTTTAGATATGATTTTAAAAGTTCGCCTATGAAACTTGCTTTTATTTTAGTAATTATCTTTGCATAGAGGGTAGTTTGGACCATTGTGATAGCACCCATATACCCAGCGGTCAGGGCAACCCCTAGCTCAATGCTTCGAATGAAGTTTTCTTTCATCCACCCACCTTCTGTCTTTGCAGGGCCTGGGCGAAGCTCTCGCCCACAGGGTCCCAGTTTATTACCATGCATCCTAGTGAACGTAATATGTCATGATAGGGTCGGTTATGGTACCTGAGAAATCCTGCTGCCAGCTGCTCCTCATCAGTCTGAGCGGCTACATTATATCCCTGAACGTTAAAGAGGATTATATTGGGTTTTCTTCTAACCCTACCAATATATCTATGGAGCTCACGAACGCCCTCAATTATCCCTCTGAGGTTCTTGGGTTCGATCATCGTGATTATAACGAAGAGTGGCTGGGTCCCAACGATGTATCTTCTGTTACTGTGAATTGCCTCTTTAAGGCTCTCTGTGCTGTATCTAACATCGACGTGCAGCATCTCTCGGGTAATCTTGTACTGTTGTCTTTTACCTGTGTCAGGGAAGATGACTTTTGATTTCTGCTTTGGTCGATGATACTTGTCTTCTTCCTTGTCCTCTTCCTTTATGCTCTCCATCTGGTCAATGAAAGCGAGGAAATCCAAGTCAAGCTTATCGCCCTTCGGCTGGAAAGTTCCCTCCCATTGATATGCGTCCAAGTCGTAAATACAGAAACCGACGCGGCAATCCCTCTCTAGGTAAAAATTTGTAAAACCCATTGCCGCCCTTATTGCGTATTCTAAGGTATTGTTAACGGTGGTACCCATGGCCATATGAGCAGCGCAGTCCAGGAATATCCATACGACCTTCTTGCCCTCTTTCTCGTAATCGTTAACAAGAAACTTTCCTGGCTGTAAGCTGAGTTTTTTCGCTGAGGCTTTCCAGTTGATATTCCTGTAGTGGTCTCCCTGGGTGTATTCTCTTATCTCCCTGAAGTCTGTTGTCGGTATACCAAATCTGAACCTCGCATCCATCGGCATAGGTATCTTACTAATACTCTTATGATTCTTGATCTTACGAACGAAAAGAGGTTGAGGTTGGACAACAACTGTCCTCTTAGCGGTTATTACCCCCAGATCTGTATTATTTATCATAAGTGGGTGCCTGGCCTCAAAATCAATGTTTCTTACATCGAAGTATCCTCTCTTAGCGCAAAGGGCCAAATACCCAAACTCTATGGTTTTTGGCTGTAAACCCTTCCATACGGCCCTGAAGTTAGTGCCTTCCTC
>WJIV01000248.1 GCA_014730055.1 Candidatus Bathyarchaeota archaeon | reverse complement strand
CCTTAATATTAGTTAGAAAATTGATTTAAGGATATAAAAGGTATAACAACAAAACTCCAAAAAATCAGTTTTAAACAAGTAATCCTGCCCTACCGCATAAAGAATAGGGTGAAGATTCTAGATTTCGGCCACTATAAGCGAGAGAAGTCTCAATAACTGAGTCCCTATTTTCAATGGCACTATAAGTATGCTCGATAAGCGAGCACACGTCTGTTACCAAAGACTCTTCAATTAAACCATGAATCATCTCACTAAATTCTTCGATGGGTTTTTCATCCAAGTTAACTATATGTTGTTTTGAGAAATCGAAAAACATCTCATCCTCCCCTCTTAGATGATACCCACATGTTAATGCCTTACCAGATAAAATTCCGGGCTTCTCTATACCCTTGAGTTCAAATTTTAGAGTGTTGAATCTCTTCTTCCTGATAATCCCGTCCTTGAAGAAGAAGTCAAAATCTACTCTCTTGAATAGATTTGTAAAGTCTGGTTTGATCCAGTAGCTAGTCAATGGTAGTGAGTACTCTATTTCCTGTCCCATATATGTCTCGGTCTCAAACTCAAGGGTATCGAGTATAAATCTCCTACCTGTGAAGTACATTGGACCAAAGGTGGTACCCCCATGCTCGCCGAAAAAGCCGTTTCTCCTGACATTTCCTATGAACTCTAAGGTCTCCCCCTCTAGTAGAAGTGGATTTTTCTCTCTTACATCCATTTTTTCCCTGGATTTTAGAATAATACCCGTTACAACTTCAGATTCTTCAATAACCTCCCCATATGTGAAGTATGAGAAGCCCCCTGCAACTATGCTTTGAAAGACGTTATTGAGGTATTTCTCAGGGTCCCAGTTTTTAGTCTCTATCTTATTTTTCTCGTTTATTATCTGCATCCCTTTTCGCTTGAGATTGACAATATGAGCGTCGATATCGAACCCCTCTGCTCGGATTCGTGTACCACAATTACTACAAAATTTGTTGCCCGGTTCTATTTCCACCCCACAATTGGAACAATAACTCAAGTGCCCTCAGTTATCTTTAAGCTAACATAAATATATTTTATTCGGAGATTCTAATAGTGGGAAATTAATCTTAGGACAGGCTGTACAAGGTTCGCATAGTAAACAATGTCGTATATTTCCTTAACTGTCTCACTATATGAATGATTACGAATGTATCTTAAAACGTCATCCCTCCGTCTTTTGATCTTGTCATAGGTGAGATAGTTTGTCTGGGCAACATAGTAGGAGGCTGCAATTTTCAACACCATAGTATCCCAAGCGGTTAGTGATTCTAGTGCATCCAGCTTTAGCTTCTCTGGTGGCTTCTTCATAAAACCTGATTTTTCTTTACATTCTTCAACAAGTCTAAGAGTCTCATGGTATTGTTCCTCTATTCCCTCAAGACTAAATAGGGGTGAGATGTACCGCTCCGGATCCGTCTCAAATTCATCGTGGATAACATAACTATAAGGGTACTGGAATTCTCCATAGGATGTCTCTGCACTGATTGTGGTAGTCACGTGTTTCCCTGTCTGATTTGCCTCGATATATCGTCGGTAATCGGCTTTAGGATATTGGCTTAGATCATTCTTTTCTAAGTTCTCCCTGAACTTCTTGAGGCTTCTCTCATAATTCCTTACCTTCTTAATATCACTTACATCTTCTTTGAAAAGTAGTTGACCTAGATCGCTGGCGTAATCGGAGAAAGTCGATGAGATGGTATTAATACTCTTTGATGCCTCGAGAGTCTCATCATATGCCTTGGTAAGTCGGAAAAACTTGTTTTCTATTCGTTTAAGGTCCTCATTGGATATCTTGATATCATCAGGTACAATCCCAAAGTCGTTAATAGAACCTCTACCAATGAAATCAAGCCAGTTCAAGTAAAAGAGCAAACCATAAAGACTTGCAGGACCACCCCCCTCCGTAATTTGCACGCTATCCTGTTCTTTAACTATGTAAGATCTCATGTAAGGAACAATCTCCGTTGCCATATCACGTAATGCTGTTGAGTTAGTATCAACTATCCAGGCGGTAACCTGCATGAATTCCTTGAAGTTTCTTGACCTCCAGAAGTCCGTTCCTTCTAAAGTTATATTCCTGGGTCTTGAGGCCTCTTTCTTTATTCGTTTAATCTGATTCCCGCAATTAGTACAGAATTTATCCGTGTCCTTTACAGGTGAGCCACACTCTGTACAGTAAGGCATTATTAAACCCATCATAGTTTTATCCTAACATATTATTATCAGTATCGTACCCAATAAGAAATACGAGCTACGTATCTCAATTCAAGCAATTTATTTTGAGGCCCCGAACAATACAAGGATCCTATCAAAAAAACTCTTATTTCAAAACTTTAACAACCAAAACCATTTATCTTACATCATTTTTTACTAAATACTAAAAGTCAGATTTAGATATAGAGGGATATAAATATTCTAGTAAACAGGAAATAGTACTCACCCGAGTTCAACAAAGATTGCTCAAGAAATAATGTAAAAAGATCGTTTAGAAACGAACTAATTGTAAATCTTCCCTTCATGAGATTAATAATGAGAAAAGGTGACTGAGTCTAATATAGTTCTAATTGTAGCTATAGCCATGTGAACTGGTTTAACACTATTAGACCTATCCCAGGTAACAATACCAGGCAGCCTCCTCAGAATGGAAGATCTAAATCAACGCAAATGTATTCGAGTTTGAAGCTTATAATGTTTCATATTAAATTAATTTAAAACACATTTAGTCCCGAGGACAATAAAAAGAGAATTATTCCTTTTCTCTTAGTTTCTCCTGTATCCTCTTGGAGCGCAGATACCTCTCCTCCAGTTGCTCATCGCTCCTGAACATAGTGGAGAAATCATTAGGATCCACCTTGATGAAGGGCTTCTCTGAGAGCTTCTTCAGCATCCTGTGATGCCGCTTCTCATCATCCCTCCAGGCCTCAACTATCTCCTTCAGGCCTGGGG
>WJIV01000247.1 GCA_014730055.1 Candidatus Bathyarchaeota archaeon | reverse complement strand
TAGTTGCAAGGCTGGTTAAGGCCCCCGGAATCGAAAAAGGTGGGGTCGTAGTTAATGATGGACCACAATATGCCAGTATAGCACTTGGACAGGATCTTATGACAGGTTTCATTGGACCAGTAGGTACTGACTACGAGTTATCAATGAGTGAATCAATAGCTTTAAGACTATTACAGCCCAAAGCCATCTGTGTTCTGAAGTAATCAAAAATTTCTTTTATTTTTTCTTAAACAGTAGATTAGAGAAAAAAAGTAGATTCTAAGAAACTATAATATTCTCAGTACCCCTGCTCTAGGTTGAATTATGCTTCCTACATCCTTTAGATGAACAATACAAGCGGCTGCCTCCTCCTCGCTGATATCTATACTTCGCTGTATTCTCTTGACGAGGTCATACTCAGACATCTCCTGCATTCTTAATCCTTGGATAATAGTCATGGTATCTTGGAGACTACTAGAAATATCCCTGCCACTATTGATAGCCATTGAAGCCTTAGATTCTAAGTCCATATTTGTTCTGGGTCTTGGATTATAGTGTTGTTTTGAGGTTGCGTTTGTATTACTATTTGAAGGTTCAATACCTAGGTCAAACCCTAAGCCCATTGCTTTCTGAGCCTTTCTTTCCTCAAGCACCTGCTCGTGGTGATGGTGCTCTTCCCGAGCGGTTTCTAATAGCTCTTTAACCTTCTGGGGAATGTCAAGACCGGTCATTATTCCAACATAGCTGACCCACCTACAGTGATCTACAGGGTATACTCCTAGCATTGCATCTTTACCTACTAGCATCTCCTTGAAGGTTCCACGTAGTTTGTCAACCTGTGTTGTTGTGAACATGCTGCTGGGACCATAAACTCCTAATAGGGCTCCAGCGGCTGAGTTGGGATCCACGTCCGCAAACAGGCTTCCTTCCCAGCTGTGTTTAAGCATGGAGTCGAGTTCAGATACCATGTTGGAGTATGACCTGTAATTGGCGAGAGTTGCAAATCCAGGATAACCGAAAATACTACTTAACTCGGATTCATCTACTCTATCTGCCTGGCTTGGGGTATTAGCTAGCTTTAGAAGGTTAATAAAGGTGTTAACTGTTGTCTTGTTTACCTCCTGATATGCGTCAGTGAGAACCTTGTCTGGGTAATGTGCAACAATCTTGTCGTTATCGATAAGTATTATGGCTTTAACGGCTTCCTCCCGGTATAACATATCGAGTCCTTTCGCCGCATTGATCTTGGTCCGTACGCTCTCCATCTGGAAAGGCAGAGTTGCCGTTATGATACACTCCCTTCCTAGGTCACCTATCATCTCAGCAATAATGGGAGCCATTCCTGAGCCCGTTCCACCTCCTTCTCCTAGGGTAAGCATGACAATATCTGTCTCGGGTTTGAGCAGCTTCCTAATCATATTGTAAATATTCTTCTTAGCCTCACTTCCTGCGTGGAAACCTTCCTTCCAGTCCTTAGCCGCTCCTTTTCCTGTCCCAACAAGAAGCTTGTTCTCTGAAGGGATCTCATCATGGGATGCAAGATCGGTCTTATCTGTGTTTATTCCGCAAACATCCATAATCAAATGTTTCTCATTCATGGCCGAGGATTTGAAGGTGGACGCGATTTTTCCTCCACAGTGTCCTATACCTATAGTTAGAAATCTCATTAAGGGCTACCGAGTCGTGATGTTGTATTTTAGCTATTAAGGTACCCGTATAAGAATTTAGGTGAGAGATAGATGAATGTGGATTTAACTACTTCAATAATTTAGATATTATCAATATTTTTTGGTAGGTTTACTAAAATGGAGTTATCAATATCTCCGGTTCTACCTCTATCTCTAAGAGATTTCTGAAGAATCCTTCGAAGTATCCTTTGAGATAGTAACTCCACTTTTGTCCCATGTTATGACGCATAAATAAGCTGTAATGTGTTTCTGTCTCATTTTTATGTAGCTTTAGAAAATCTGAAGTTTGGTAAACCTTTTCGATTAACCAGATCGCATTATCATGGTCCGGCATCAAACCTCGCATCAGTAGTGTGTCTCGTGATATTCTCGGAGGCCTCCCTCATGCCATCGGGATCCAGGGTGGGGTACTCCAGGAACTTGAAGAGTCCTCTATTGGAGTGACTCCTTATGTCAAGGCCCATAGAGGCCATATTATTGTAGTAGTAGTCTTCCTCTTTCTCTGCGAAGGAGACGTATATGCATCTCTCACCCTTCTTTGCTCCTTCCTCTAGGAACTGTGTGGATAATATTGTCTTGCCTGCACCCGGGTTGCCCGAAATTAGCACGACGCTGTTCTCCCTATAACCTCCACCTAGAACCTCATCGAGCTGTTTTTCTCCAGTCGAAACCCTTGGATCCTGGATAATCAAAGTAATCAATTTAATGAAAGAGAAATGATAATATCAATCCTTCTATCAAAAAATTTTTAGTAAACTAGATTCTGACCGTAACATATGACTCTGTCATTTCAACACTTATATCTAAATCAAGCAACTCCAGAAACATTGATTCGAGGTAGCTTGAAAGGAATTTGCTCCACTTTAAGCCGTTTCTATGAGTGAAGTGGAGGAGTTTATTACCATCCAGACCGTGACTGTGTAGCTCAAACCAACCAGCTCCTTCGGCATAGTTCTCATCTAATATCTCGATTATCGAATCTGGGGAAGGCTCTATCCCCCTCATAAGTAGATAATTCTTGAGTCCTCTACGCCCTAAGTCAGCTCCTAGTTCCTCCAGCTTTTTGTCGGGTATCTCCTCTAGGAAAGATTGCACAATTAACTGACTTATAGTCATAGTTGAGAGGTCGTCAAGGAACATGTAATGTTTTGCGTACTTTAAGAGGACGTTCTCTATGAAGGCATTTGTACTGAGGTTTTCTTCCTCAGCTCTCTTTTCAATTATATCCAGTAAAGCCTGGTCTATCCTTATAGATTTAGCTGCAGAACGTCCGCTTGGCTTATACATCGGTTCGATCTTCACTTTGTAATATTTAAAATCTTCAAGTCTCCATAATAAAAAATCTAGGTCTCTATCCTAAAAATGAGAATTATTTCATGAATTCTCTTTTATAATTTTTTGGTGGATCAGGATTTTCCTTTATCGCTCTGAATGAGACCCATCGCAACAGGTTATATTTTGACCCAGCTTTATCGTTAGTCCCTGACTTTCTTGAGCCCCCGAAAGGTTGCTGATTGACAACGGCAGCAGTAGGTTTATCGTTTATGTAAAAGTTTCCTGCTGAATATCCAAGTACCTTTTCTGCTTTCGATATGGCATTTCTATCCTTTGCGAATACGCTGCCTGTTAACCCATATGGGCTAGTACTATCACAGAGTTCTAATGTATCACCAAACTCATCGTCTTGATATACATAAATGGTCAAGACTGGACCGAATATCTCCTCTTTCATTATCTTTGAGATCGGATTGTATGTTCTCACCAATGTGGGTTCTATGAAGAAGCCCTCAGAGTCATCCGATGAGCCACCATATAATATCACATGATCCTCGTCGTTCTTAATGAATATCAGGTACTCATTAATTTTATTGAATTGTTGCTCGTTGATTATGGCCCCCATGAAATTAGAGAAATCCTTGATATCTCCAAACTTGATTTTGGAAACCTGTTCTATAATCTCATCTTTAATTTTTTCCCACAAAGATTCAGGAATGTAAGCCCGTGAAGCAGCGGAACATTTCTGTCCCTGATAACCAAAAGCCCCCCGGATGAGGGCTGTTATTAAAGAGTCTTTATCCGCTGAAATGTGCGCGAAGACAAAATCTTTTCCTCCACTCTCACCCACGAGCCTTGGGAAGCTCCTATAGGTTTCCACGTTTTCTCCCAGTTTTTTCCATAGATAGTGGAGAGTGTTAATGCTGCCAGTAAAATGGACACCACCAAGCTTTGGATGACTTAAGAGAGTTTTACCGACAAGAGCGCCATGGGAAGGTACGAAGTTTATTACTCCATCAGGAAGCCCGGCTTGCTGAAAGACCCGCATGATGTGGTACGCGCTGTACAGAGCGCTGGATGCGGGCTTCCAGACCACCGTGTTTCCCATAATTGCTGGTGAAGAAGGTAGGTTTCCAGCGATGCTGGAAAAGTTGAAAGGAGTTATTGCTAGTACGAACCCTTCGAGGGGTCTGAACTCCATCCTGTTAAAAGAGATCTCAGGGCTGTCTGGCTGTTCTAGGTAAATCTGATTCATCCAGTAGACGTTAAACCTTAGAAGATCAGTCAATTCCAGAGCAACATCAATCTCTGCCTCGTAGATGTTCTTACTTAACCCAAGCATGGTAGCAGCGTTTAGTGTACTTCTCAATGGACCGCTTATCAGGGCCGCTGCCTTATTGAAGATGGCGGACCTCTCGTATGTTAACAGATTCATGTACGCATCCTTGGCGGATAGAGCAACATCAGCAGCCTCGTGAAGCAGGCCTTCACCAGCCAGATGAGCCTCAGCAATCCGAACATCTTTCTTATGAGGCATAACAACCTCCACTACATCATTGGTGTAATACTCCTCTCCGCCAACGATGACAGGGATCTCTATAATCTTAGAGCTCAATTCATCCAATTTTTTAACTAGTTCTTCCCTCTCAGGACTCCCAGGCAGGTAAGTCTTTCTCGGTTCATTCTCTGGTTTGTCGGGTAAGTAAGTTCCAAATCTCATGATTAGAAAAAAGATTGATCTCTCTTTAACCTTGACAGCAGGCTAATACTCGAACCCAGATTGCTCAGGGTTATAATTAACCCTTACAATCTGGTAAACGGTGTATGTATGCCTTTTGGATATAATGGGAAAAGGCTTGTAGTCGACCTCTCGGAAAATAAGATCCATGTAGAAGAACCGGATGAGACATGGTACAGGAAATACTTAGGAGGGATGGGGTCAATAGCCTACCATCTCCTTAATATGATGACCCCAGAAGCAGATCCTCTGGGACCAGAGAATATCCTGTTAATGTCAACAGGTGTGATAACGGGAGCAGCATTCTCCGGAAGCGGAAGAAACGCGGTAGGTGGAAAATCTCCTCTGACCGGGGGCTTTGGGGAAGCCGATGCAGGGGGATTCTGGAATGCTGATTTAAAACACGCTGGTTTCGACGAGATAATCTTCACGGGGGTCTCGGACAGGCCTGTCTGGCTTCTAGTGGAAGATGGTGAATATGAGCTGAGGGACGCCTCTGAGCTATGGGGTTTGGAAGTTGCTGAGTGTCAGGACAGAATGCGGTCTATTACGGGTGAAAAACAGCTCAAAACAGCCCTTATTGGTCCAGCTGGGGAGAAGCTGGTCAGAACAGCCTGTGTGATAAATGATCTAAATCACGTGGCTGGGAGATGTGGCCTTGGAGCCGTGATGGGTTCAAAATTGCTGAAGGGTGTAGGTGTTCGAGGTCGAGATCCACCAGAAGTGGCAAACCCTGAAAGATTAAGGGAGCTAGCCCGGACCCTTATCGAGAAGATCGATACACAGGCGAAAAGCCTGCATGATTACGGTACTGGTGCCGCAATGGACGCTTATGCTGCTACAGGCAATCTCCCCACTCATAACTTTAGAGATGGGAACTGGCCCCATGCAAGCGAGATAGATGCTATCGCAGTAAAGGAAAAATACAGAGAAGGAATGGGAACCTGTTACAGTTGTGCGGTAAGGTGTAAAAAAGAGGTCTCCCTAGAGACACCATATAAAGTCGAGAGAAGATACGGTGGGCCAGAGTACGAGACCTTGGGTTCTCTCGGTTCCGACTGTGGTGTCTCTGACCTAGCAGCTATATGCAAAGCAAACGAGCTCTGCCAGAGATACGGTATCGACACCATCGGAGCTGGGACAAGCATCGCTTTCGCAATGGAGTGCTATGAGGAAGGAATCATAGACGACGAGATAACTGGAGGCATAGAACTGAACTTTGGTAACGCGGAAGCAATGCTGGAAGTATTGAACTTGATAGGTAGGAGAGAGGGCATAGGAGAAGTATTAGCGGAAGGCACCAAGAGGGCTTCAGAGGTCTTCGGAGATGATTCGAGGCAATATCTTGTTGAGGTCAAAGGCCAGGAAGTACCTATGCATGAACCAAGGCTTAAGCGTGGATTAGGAATAGGATACGCAGTATCACCAACAGGGGCAGACCACTGCCACAACCTACACGATACAGTTGTGAGTTACCCTAAACTTCGACCACTAGGGGTATACAAAGAGGTTCCAGTAGAGAGCCTTGGACCAGAGAAGGCCCACCTTTTCAAAGCCCAGATGCAGATGAGGATACTTGCCAACTGCTTATCAGTCTGCCAGTTCCCCCCATGGGACTTTACAGAGTACAGAGACCTAGTGCAAGCAGTAACTGGTTGGAATGTCACGATGCATGAGTTGGTTCAAGTCGCGGAACGGACCTTAACACTGGCTAGAATATTCAACCTTAAAGCAGGGTTTACGGCTGAAGATGACTGGCTACCACCCCGATTCTTCCAGCCCCATACATCAGGAGCACTTAGTGAGACCAGCGTAAATCCAATCGAGCTGAGATCAGCCATAAAGGCATATTATGAGATGATGGGCTGGAATCAAGATGGAATCCCCACAATAGGCACCCTGAACAAGCTCTCCATTGCATGGGCATCAAAATTTATCCACTAATTTTCTTCTAAAAAAACTTTAATTAAATCATGAATATTAAGACTTATTATTAGGTTTCTTCTTCCTCACCGGTAACTAGTTCAATGAAGATATAGTCAGAATAATCACCAGAGCATTTTCCAATTACCTTATCTTTCTCTGAATAGTAATCATTCATGGCCTGATCTTTATTCTCAAATCTTCCCAAGCGATGGAGGCTTATCTTTACATCCTTTACTCCCTTTTCCCACCGTTCCTCACAAGCAAACTTTACCCAATACAACGGACTTTCTTGACTCATAAGTAATAATTAACAGGGGTAAAAAAAGACCTTTGCTTTCATCTGTCATATCAGAATATTGTTTAAAACAATACTTGACTCATTTTTCTTGATTGATTTTTTCCGATTAAAAATAAATTACATTTATTTGTTCTTTAAAAAGTTGATAAACAAAAACCATATTTAAAAAATTTATTACGATATAAATAATCCTATAACAAACCCTCTCCATAGGTATATCGATAAAGAGAAGGATAATAGAGTATATAAAAATAAGAAGGCTGAGAAATATTTTCTCTCCATAACTTTCTCAAAGTCTAAACTCAGCCAGATAGTGAACATGAAGGTCATAAAACGGGGGTAGGAGAACACAGTCCCAAAAAGAATTACTCCAAGAAAGTAAAATACGGAGTAAAAAAATATTGGTTTATTGGAATAAAACATCTTATAAATTGGGTATAAAGGAGAAAAAAGAGAAATCCATATGAAAATAGGTAGTATAGTTATAGTGTTTAAGCTCTCATGTGGAAATTTCAGTGATTCTAACCCATATCTTGGAATAATTTGACCTAAATAGTCTAATAAAGTATAGAAAGAGTTCCACTCACTAACATAGATCCATTGATTGAACCGATCTACCGAGAAGAATCCATATAGTGACCATAAAAACGAGGTTAGTATAGGGGAAAAGCTAGTTATAATCTTCCTAAACTTTATAGTGTCCAAGTCTTTTAGCCCTTCAAGTAGCATTAATCCTGCTATCAAGACACCGGGGGGTCTTGTCAAGGTGGAAAGGAAAGAAAAAATAGCTGCCAAGTAGTATTTTTCTTTTTTAAAGTAATAGAATGCCCCAAGTGTAAAAAGGAGGAAAATTCCTTCGGAGTAAGCAACAGTAGTAAAAATTAGGTTATATGGAGATACTGAAAAAATTAAAGTTATAAATATCGATGAAAGCCTGCTCATATACATCTCTGAGATCTTCTGAAAGAACGGGATCCATAAAATGCCGGATAGTAAGGTTACCATAACAATTGACAAAACCTGGTTAGAAAATAAATAATTCATACATCTGCTTAGATACGGAAGAAGAGGGCGGAATGCGAAACTCTGTTCATAAAAGCCATATCCCTTGAATGCAATACTTAAGTACCAAGCAGAATCCCAGCCTACAAAAGTATAGAAATAAGAGTGAGTTCTGTTAACATTCTCAAGAAGAATTTCATTCTGTCTGACTATAGGAATTTTATCAGGATTCATCCAATATGAGTCCCCTGTATCAAGACCTGTAGAACTATAGATGAATACACTTCCAAGAACCTTTAACAATATGAGTAAGAGGGGGACTAGTAGAAATCTAGATTTTCCTTTTATTAGCCCTTCTACTCTCCTTATTAGCATTGTTATCTAATGTGAATATCCATCTAAGATATTGCTTTTCAAATTTGAATTGTGCATTTTAATTCTATTTATAAATAGTCCTTCAAAAAAGATAATGATAGAATTGAAGGAGGATGTTCTCCTAATTTATCCCTATACTGATCCCCCTCATAATAGGTCGATTTTTCGATTTCCCCCACTAGGTTTAGGCTATATCGCATCCTATCTGAAAGAAAGAGAATTTGGCGTAAGTTTACTGGACTGCACTTTCATGGGTGAAAAACTCGCTATAAAGAAAGCACGAGAGATGAATCCCTCGGTTATCGGAATATATTCCATGTTCACTATGAGAGAAGCAGCTTTGAGGATAGCAAGGAGTCTTAGAAAAGACTCTAATTTACTGGTAGCTGGAGGACCACTTCCATCGACTGAACCTGAACCATTCTTGGATGAATTTGATATAGTTGCCGTAGGAGAGGGTGAAAAGACCATGCTTGATATAGTGGAAGACGGTTTTAACGATCCTTATTCAATTGAGGGTATAGTGTTCAGAAGCAACAATAATAATCCATTGAAATCCGATAATAAGGTACAAAGTAGGGTAATTAAAACAAAAAAGAGAGAGCCAATAGAGGATCTTAATTATGTACCACTACCTGCTAGGGAGCTATTTGAGAATGAAGAGTACATAGATTATTACAGGAAAAAGGGGTTAGCTCCTACAACTTCAATTATGACTTCAAGAGGTTGTCCCTTCTCTTGTGACTTCTGCAGTAGACCTGTATTCGGCAATGAATTCAGAGAAAGATCTGCAAGCAGCATAGCTGACGAGGTCGAGGACATTCTTTCTCTAGGATACGAAAAAGTTTTCTTTCAAGACGACTGCTTCACCTTAACAAAAAAACGAGTCATAGATTTCTGCGATGAAATAAATCAGAGGAGTCTAGAATTCAAATGGGACTGCCTTTCAAGAGTAGACTCGATGAACAAGGAACTGGCAGATAAGATGAAAGCATCAGGATGCGAAAAGATATTCTTTGGCCTCGAATCTGGGAACGACGATATACTAAAAATTATGAAAAAAAGTGCCAATACAGAGCAAGCCAGAAGGGCTGTAAAAATAGGCAGTTCCTCGGGGATTAAGACTGGCGGATTCTTCATTTTAGGGTATCCAGGGGAGACAAATGATACAATTTTATCAACTATTAACTTTGCATTAAGTTTACCCCTAGATTATCTATCATTCTCTATTCCATACCCGATTCCTGGTACTGGATTATACGAAAAAACCAATGATAGATTATCCAAAGAAAAGCAAGAACCTAAACACCGCCATTTGATAGACCATGAATTAATCTACGAGTCAGACTTCTCTGAAGGAAAGCTAAGGTTTGCCATATTTAAAGGGACAGCTCAGTTTTATATGAGGAAAAAACTCGGTTTAGTAGCTCCACTGATTGAGATTCCTTTCAATCTCGCTACAAATATTATCTTTAAAAATATGAGATAACAATAATGGCCAAAAATTTCTCCTCACTAATAGTAATACCTCTTGAAAATGGGGTATCCCTTAAAATCTCCGATTTTCCATATCCCAGAAATCTTGAAATATCGGAGCTACAAAAAGGGCTAGTTCTGTCAGTCAATGGAAGTGACTTAATAGAAGAGGGTGCTGGGCTCGGTTCTCCTGTAATTAAGTATAGAGATAAGACGTACTTCTCTAAAACGGCTAAAGTAAAAGTAGAGAAAGAATCGGATAAAATCAATAAAGTAACCAAGGAATTCCTCATGGATTCAATATCTTTAAAACAGTTTCAAGGAAAGAGATGGATACAAGATTCCATCTATCATCCAGTTCATAGATTATTCACCTTATTTTATCTAAAATTAAAGCCCTTAAGACCTGCTTTCAATTTATTGATATATGCGAGGAGGAAAATGGGTATTGAAACTAGGTTTGTAAGAACAAAGCCTAGAGGAGTCGTTGAGGTTGTATATGAGATAAGAAAATGTATGATTGAGATTAATGTAGATTTTTCCAGATTAAATAAAGAAAACTTGGAAGAAGTTGTTATTCTAAATGAACAAGGGGCAACTCAATTTCCTCTATATTCTGATTCTGATGGGTTATATCTATTAAAGGAAAAAATTGGTGCATGGGACATAGTTGAAGCAGACTCAGCTAAATTGATTAGTGAACAAGGCTTAAGTTATAGCCAAGAAAAACTAGATGGAGCTTGTCTAATTAGAGGGTGGGAAAAAATTGAAAAAAGGCACTCATGGTCGGGTCTTAATTATATAATAAAACCAAGTAGAAACAATTTTAGGTATAAAATTAATATTTCAAAAAATATCTGATCTATTTTACATATTACAAAATAAACACATATAATTTGAATATACAACTCACAAAAAATCGAGCTTAGATATTAATCAAGAATAAATATATGGACCAGAAGGATACCAATCTTGTGCATTTATCAAATGCATTTACGCCTCATGCAAGTATTGAATGAAACAAGTTGGATAACCGTTAAATCGTCTAAATCGTTGTTTTAATCTTGAAGTAATTGGAATTCTTAGGAACAACAGCAAGTAATATTGTGGATATCAATCTACTTCTACAGTTTCTGATAATCATATTTCTAACAATAGGATTTACAGTCGCAAGAAAAGCCAACTATGTTGATCACGGTAAACTTATGTCAATAGCGGTTTCTCTGAATGTTTTAAGCTTTCTGTTTGTTATGTTACCATCGCTAATTGAGGGTGCAGGAGCATTTGTCAGCACCCCAACTAATCCCGGAGTGATCATATCCGCAATACACCTTTTGGTGGGCGGTTACGCTCTTGCCTCGGGGATATATTTTGTCTATAGATGGCGGTTCTCAAAGTCATACCAGAGATGTCTTGGTAACAGGAAGTGGATGAGATGGACGGCTATAATGTGGGCAATAGCTACTTTAACCGGGATAGCTTTCTATTATTACTACTATATAAGTTTAGAAATTTATGGGTATAATATAATAAATTTCAGCCTGCTTCGGTTTTTATAATATGTTTACTATATTTTTAAGTGATAAAATATGCTTGACAACCATGTATACGATCTAATGAACCAACTAGTTCAGGAAAGTCAGAGTCTATGGAGAATAAAAAGAGATTACATTGCAGGTTCAAGTCACTGCGAGGATTGCAAAAAGTATTGGGAGAAACTTGCTAAAGATAAGGAAGAACATATCGAAGAACTAGAAAAGATCTTAGCAAATCATCTAAACGAATAACTCAACCCACCCTTTTTATTGAACTAATTTTAATAACCAGAATCAATTAAACGAAAGTTAAGGAAATGATATTAATAACGAGACAGTCCTAAGAGAGGAAAACCTATTATTTCATTTATCAAGATATAATTGAAACAATCCCGGAATGGATTTTCGATTTACGGTCTTTATCAATAGTTATCATATCACTACTCATAACCACGACCTTCAAGGTCCTACTTAGCGATATAATTAGACAGCTTCTAATACTATTCTAAAAAAAAGGTTAGCCACCAGAAGTCAATACAGGACAATCAGCCTCAGCTATTACCTTCTGAGAAACAGAACCTTGGAGCCAAGACCTAGCTCGCCCAGCACCCCTACTCCCCATGGCTATTAATTCATAATCTTCATCTTTAGATATCTTCAGTATAGTGTCCGGAACATTTGTGGCTCTTATTGAGACGAAATCATGCTTTATACCTGCTTTTTCCAAGTCCTTCTCCTTATCATGAAAAATCCTGTGACTAGGCTCATCCCGGACACCTATCTGTTCTGTAGCCTCAATAGCCTTTATAACCCGGGTCTCAGAGGGATCCCAGTACACATGAAGCATCGTGACAGAGCCATCGAACGCTTTCGCTATATCAATGGCTTCATCTAATGCTGCCTCCGCTTCTTTAGAACCGTCATAGGGAACTAGTATTTTAACACCTTTCTCCATTTTGTACCACTTTAGCTCAATGAATGTTAGTTTATATACATATGCTATCTTATCCAACCATACGCTTTTTTTAGAAACTAATACATCAATACAGTAGTTTGAATTCACCTATTTACAAACCAGTAATTTTATTCACATATGATCATTATACTTAACGTGAAGTCCAACAAGAGATTCGCATGGGGAATAACAGGTGCTGGTCACGAGCTGCCTGATATTTTCAATATAATGAAAAGTTTCTCAAAACGGAATAAAGATGTAGACATTAGGGTCTTTGCTTCAAAGTCGGGTGAATATGTTTTATCAAAATATGGCCTCAAAGGGGAACTACAAGAAATCTTTAAGGTTAAGAGAGAATCCTCGCCAAATGTACCTTTTCTTGCTGGTGAACTTCAATCAAAGAAATATGATTTTTTGCTAGTGGCACCCACATCCTCAAACTCTACTGCTAAGATAGCCCTCGGTATAGGCGATACGCTAATAACTAATTCTGTCAGTATGGCTGTAAAAGCCAATATACCCGTCTATGTCTATCCCTGCGAGATATTTCCTCAGGTGACCTTGCTTCCTGACGGTGAGAAACTTGAGCTGACACAGCGCCAAATCGACAGAAAACATATCAAATCAATTGAAAAGGATAAGGGTATAAATGTCATCTATAAAAAAGAGGAAATCGCTGAAATACTTAATTCCCATTACTAAAGTCGCCCTTTATTAACTTCCATTTTCTTGATATTCACAGTTCTGTGATTACATGACAAATACAAAAGAGAATCTAAAAGAAGCTTTCATTGGAGAGAGCATGGCCAACAGAAAGTACACTGCTTACGCTAAAAAAGCTGAAGAGGAGGGATTTTCCCAGATCGCTCGCCTTTTCAAAGCTGCAGCAGCAGCTGAGACTGTACACGCACATAACCACCTGCGAATAATGGGAGGTATTGGGACAACTAAGGAGAATCTTCAGGATGCAATTGAGGGAGAGACATATGAGTTTCAGGAGATGTATCCTGGGTTCCTTGAGGTAGCAGCTAAAGAAGAGGAGAATAGAGCAAGTTGGAGCTTTAACATAGCCAATGATGTAGAGAAGATTCACGCTGAACTTTACAAGAAAGCAGCAGAAGCTCTGAAAAAGGACAAAGACCTGCCGGCTGTTGACTATTACGTCTGTCAAGTCTGTGGTAACACTGTGGAAGAAACCCCTCCAAGAAAATGCCCCATATGTAATGCACCATCAACCAGCTTCGAGCTAATAAGCTAATTTTGAAATTTTTTGGAAAGTTAATTCTTTATATATTTCATTTAATTATTAAAACTGGAACCTTACTAGTGTTAACAACTTCTCGGCTTGTGCTACCTAGGAGAAATTCCTCGACTCTTCCTAGCCCTTTTGCACCTATTACTATAAGCTCGAAATCTTCTTTTTTAGCTATCTGCGTTATGACCTTAGCGGGCTTGCCTTTTTCGATTCTTGTCTCAACATCAATTTCTATATCATCCTTCTTGATACTCATTACGGCTGAGTTCATCTCTTCAAGGACCTTTGATACTTGCTCATCCCGGCTCTCATTTGCCCAAAGCTCGTATTCTGAAGCAAATGGTAGCTTAAACTCTTCTAGAACTGAGATTATATGAAGCTCTGAATCGTGGATCTCTGCTAGCTCTATGGCGTGCTTGAGGGCTTTCATTGATGTCTCAGATCCATCCACACCGGCTAAAATTTTTCTGTACATGTTTATCAATAATGAAATATACTTTGTATCAAAAAAACGTAATCCATTAGGTTTGAGGAATTGAATTTCTATCGCTTATTTTTCGCCTTGTTACTAGGGGTCGCACTTCTATACTTCTCTAGTGACATAGTTGTTGAGAAACTTGTCCTCTCAGCGAGAATACTAGGAGTCTCAGCTTTTAGTATAGGATTCATAGTTTCATCGATTGGTTCGGATTTACCTGAAATAGTTAATGGGATAGTATCTTCAGTTCTCGGACATGGGGATATTGCTATCGCCAATAGTATAGGTTCCACAAATACTCAACTGGTCTTACTTCTTGGCATTATACCATTCTTCTGCACTTTCTGCAGGTTGATCCCGAGACCGTTCTTCATTGTCGGAGGGGTGGAGGTAATTTCCCTATTTGTAGCAGTCTTATTATCAATTGATGGAAGGGTCTCTAGGTTCGATGCATTCATCTTAATCGCTATTTGGGTCTTTTCAATAATCCTCATGAGGAGATTTGGTGTAGAAGATATAGCTGTGGAAGAAAGTGAGGAATACAAGGTCGAGAGATTCAGTATTCCATGGACCGCATTGGGTCTCGTACTTGGATTTGCTGGGATAGGCCTGGGCTCATATCTAGTTGTGGAGTCAGCGATAGTCATTTCTGACATAATTGGAGTCTCAGAGTTTTTCGTAAGTTACTTCCTACTGTCCATTGGAACTGGGCTGCCAGAGATGGTTGTTGCGGTCTCAGCAATAAGGAAAAGGTACTATGAGTTAGCGGTGGGGGATATCGTTGGGAGCTGTATTGTTGATTTAACGCTCTCCATAGCCATCGCTTCACTAATCAGGCCACTGGATGTCAGAAGCCGTGAGGTATTATTCAGTGGATCTTATGCTCTAATCATTCATTCCATTGTCATCGGTGTCCTCGTATATCGAAGAATTAACGACAAGAGATCTGGGTTCTTGTTTATTCTGCTTTACTTAAGCACATATCTAATACCAATATTATTCTTTTAAATAAGGGCGTTAACCAGGTGAAATTATCTATTTAAAGCAGCAATCATTGAATTAAATTCAGAGTGAAGACAACAGGACGGATAATGGAATACTATACAGAGGATACTCAATTTAACCTCGCTTTAGAGGAATCCATACTACGTCTTCATCCTACTTCCGATCATTTAATGACACTAAGATTCTGGCGTAACCCGAGTTCCGTTATCATCGGAAGAGGTCAAGATATTCGAAAAGAGGTTGAACTAGAATATTGCAAGAAATATGGCGTTAAAATAGCAAGAAGAATCTCTGGAGGTGGCTCTGTTTACCATGACATGGGAAACCTGAATACCAGCATATTCACACCAAAAAAACTTCTAGAGAGAGAGCACGACATTGTATACGTGCAACGTTCCTTCTGCGACTTGTTAGTTGAGAGTCTACAAGAAATGGGATTCGCTGTGACCCGTAGAGACAATACAAACATCCTTTACAATAAACGCAAAATCTCTGGAGCGGCAGCCTATTTCACAAAAGACTATGTATTGTATCACGCCACCTTGCTTCACTCTTCGGATCTTAATCGCCTGGAATCTTGCTTAATACACAACTCTGGAGAAGAGAGATTGAGTAGCAGGTATCAACCAACAACAAACCTAGAAGAGCTGGATTTGATAACTTGGAAAAGAAGGTTCATCCAGAAGGTTCAAACAGCCTTCAATGTAGAGTTTGAAGAAATTGGTCCTCATGAAGATGAGATAGAACTAGCAAAAAAACTCACATCAGTATACAATCAACATGAATGGGTATTCAAAGGATCCCGATCCAAGGTCATTTCCTTGTAATTGCGGATAAGGTTCAAGTGGGATGTTTCAATTTTTTCATTAAATGACATATCCAACTCTTTTCG
>WJIV01000032.1 GCA_014730055.1 Candidatus Bathyarchaeota archaeon | reverse complement strand
TATTATTACAGATTATTGTTCTATATAATTAAGATTCTATATAATAAATGGTTTTATATTTACTCTCCACATCAATATCCTCTTACCCATGTTCTTGTTATATTGATTATTATTAATATAGCCATTAGAACGCCAATGATCGTGAAAGGAAATGGGCTGCTAATTCTTCTTGCCTGACTTATAATGAAAACGAGTATGATAAGAGCGATTATTCCTACTATTGTAGATTGTATTTGCCTCATTTTTGTCCAGTAAAATAGTCCTAATTTAAAATTCTATCTGTTATATTAACAAGAATCAATGCAACATGGATATAGATTAAAGCTGCCTAACTAATTATGTAAATATGAAAAGAGGTATACTTGCTATCGTATCCCATCCTGACGATGAGACATTCGGCTGCGGAGGAGTTCTAACCATTCATTCCGATAAAGACCTGCCAGTGGATGTCTTGTGCTTAACCTGCAATCCTGCCGAGAGGCGTAACGAGCTTGTTTCAGCCAGTGAGAAGTTAGGAGTAGAATACCCTGTAGTATTTGATGACATGAATGTGGTGGTGGACCCCAGCAGTATCAAGCGAGTTACGGATGTCATTGTCGATCGCAAGCCAAGGGTGGTGATAACGCATGGGCCCTTCGACTATCACAGGGATCACAGGGCAGCCTATAGTCTGGTAAAGGAAGCAATAGAATGGGCAGCCCATACCACAACCTATGAGAATCCCTTGCTAGTAGAGCGTTTGTTGCTGATGGAGATTAACACGCTAATCAGCAACCCTCACGTGATTGTCGATGTCACTGATGTTTTTGAGAGGAAGCAGGAGGCTATCCAAGCTTATACTAGTCAGCTCTCAAAGTTCAACTGGGGGTACTACCAGCGTTTCAATCTGAAGAAAGCCGAACTCAGGGGAGTCCAGGGGAACTGTACTTATGCTGAGGCCTTCCTGGAAGAGTGTCTTGCAAAGAATAGCCCCTTTTATCCTGAAAAAACTAGTCGTTTGCTGGTATAGCTCGGATAAGTTTTAAACCTGTCCGTTTAATCCCTTTCCCTATTAGGTGCACAATTTGAATCTATTCGGTCTGAATATTATAGATTTTCACAGCCACTTCCCAACCCAGAGATGGGGAAGGGGTAGTTGGCGGCAGAGGCTGGTAGATAGGTACGGAGAGCGGAAGGCTGAGATCATCTTAGAGAACAGCAGAAGATACCGTGACGACTGGAGGCATATGTGGGGTTTCGAAACACCGGAGGAGCGGACGCATAGCGATGAGGAGCAAGCAGACCGATGGGTCAAGGATCTCGAATCAAAAGGAATTTCACACGTTAATTTCGTAACAGGTGGAGGCAATGACAATCTAGCTGAGATAGTTAAACTCCACAAGATTAAGTTCTCGGGATTCGCTCACCATGACCCATGGATGGAAGGAGCACCGGAGGAACTTGATAGGGCCGTTAATGATCTGGGTCTCAGTGGATACAAGATGATCGCCAGCAGCCAGGATCTACCAGTTGATGACCGTAGGCTCTACCCCCTCTGGGAGAAGGTGGAGGAGCTTGAGATTCCAGTGGTTATACATTTCGGCGTACTCGGGGGCGGTGGTGGACCTGCCAGGGATCTTCGTAATATGAATCCTCTAACACTGTGGGAGGTTGCATCTGACTTCCCAACCATACCATTTGTAGTGCCTCACTTTGGAGCTTGCTACATCAGGGAACTTCTCCAGCTATGCTGGTCCTGCCCAAACGTCATGATAGATACCTCGGGTTCTAACCAGTGGATGAAATGGATGCCATATCAGCTTAACCTCGAAGATCTATTCAGAAAGGTTATGGAGACCGTTGGACCAGAGAGGGTCCTGTTTGGAACCGACTCTAGCTACTTTCCTAGGGGGTTCAGCAAGCCTTATCTTAGAGAGCAGCTTAAGGCCTGCTACGGTATAGGTATGAATCGGGAGGATATCGAGAAGATTTTCCACCGGAACGCAGAGAAACTCCTCAAACTCTGACTCTGAAAGGGTTTTTATTCTCTCCTCTTATCCTCAAAACATTATCGGTGATATCATTGAGCGAGAAAGAGCTTCCCCCTGTCCACGAGATTTATACAAACTACGTCGAGAAAAAACAGAATGAGGAACTAGCCAAACGCCTATGGGGCAGTATACCAGCCAATATGGGAGAAGCCTTCTCCTGCCTTGAGAAGATGAAGGAAAAATACACAATATCGCCAGAGATCTCAGGTTTTCAGAAGGGTCTAAAAGAATACCACAGAAGAATGGGTTTTTTGACGGGTAAGGTCGAAGAATCCATTGAAACCCTTAGTATCGGAGTAGTGGAAGGTGGTCAACAGCCAAACTGCCTTGGAGGTCCGAGTTTATCCCTTAATAAGATGGCCTACGCAAAAAGCCTATGCGAGTTGGGAGGCGGATATGTGCCGGTGTTTTATCATGCGGATTATGATGGGGTTCAAGCCGAACTGATCAATATCCGATTACCCAGTCCATCTAGTAGGGGTCTTCTCATAAGCTACCCTATACCGAAAGGGTATGAGAACAGCCCGATTTATGCTGTTCCGAATCCTGAGGAGGAGTGGCTAATTGATGTAATAGAGAAGATGGAGAGCAATTACAGAGGCCTGCTCAATGGTATTGAGAGTAGAAAACAAGAGAACACCCAACATAACATAGAGCACATCATCACCATACTCAAGACAGCATACTACTCAACTGATAACCTAAGTGACTTCGCCGCTAAGATACTTGGAACCCTGGTAAATATAGAGGGAGACTTAGGTATCCCTTTCGTAGCTCCAAGTATAGCGGAAGTTAGGCAATACTTCCAGGACGGTTACGAGCTTCTATTAGGAGAATCCGAGAGAAGTAAATTCATTGAATCGTCCAACGATGTAGTAAGGTTAATCGAGGACGCGGGATACAAGCCCCAGATAGGATACAGGGATGAAGACTATGTACCATTCTTCTTCGAGTGCAAGACACCTGATTGTCACAGATCCAGAGTAGAGCTAAAATACAAAAGAACTCCAGGGAGCAGCCAAAGCACGATATCCGGAAAATGCTCCCAGTGCAACGAAAAATATGAATTCACGGTAGATCCTTCATCCCCAGACCTCTCAGAATTAATTGATTGGATATCACCTCGCGTTGACAGCCGACAGGTTATAGTAGATTCAATATACCCAGTCCTCGCTCACATTGGTGGACCTGGGGAGACAAGTTACTACGCAGAGGTAATTCCAGCAGTACGACCCCTCAATATACCATTCCCTATTTTCCTCCGATATACAAGGACCTTCTATAATACCCCTTGGGGTGAGAAGATGGCAGGGGAACTGCGGGAGCGAGGATATAAGACGATCTTAAATGATAAGCTCTTCAACGCCCTTGGAAACTGGGTGGAGGCAAGAAACAATGGTGAAGCTCAGAAGCTAGCGGAAGCCCATAAGGGTATCAGGGAGTCGATAAACTTGAGCTATAAGGAGCTCCTTGAATCCCTAGACATTATCGAGAGGGAAATTTATGAGATCAAGGAAAAGCTGAGTACATCTGAGGATAGAGAGCCTCTAATCGAGGAGTTAAAGGAGAAACAAAGAGAGTCTAACAACATAGAGCACTACCTAAGTGTCGCATATGGTAGGTTCAGCCCTGAGAAGTTTGGACAGGAGGTGAGCTGGGCTTGGATGGACCTAGCACTCACATCTGGTGTTACCGATGTCCTTGGTGTTTACCGAAGGATGTATAACAAACACACGCCAAACAGTAGCATGTTTTTCGTTAACACCTAGTCATTATATTTTCGTCTTAAGGGCGGTGACAAGCGGAGCATTATCAGCATTCTTTCAACTATATAGACCCATTCAGCCATCTCATTCGTCAAAGCTCTCGGGGTCAAGATACCAGCATCGAACTCTCTTCCCAGCTGCCTTGCAGCTTTAGCTCTATAAACAGTTAGCATCCGGTCTCCAAATCTTCCAACTTCCCAGAAATCCTCACTGAGGAATACAACCACGGGTACTCTGAGGGCACCCAATATCCTGAGCTCGTCCTGTAGCTCCTCGCTACTCTCCCTATCAATTACCCGGAGATTTGCGTCCAACCCGATAGCGTCCTTTATCTTCTTCAGCATAGGGCCTTGCCTGGAGCAGTCGCCGCACCAGACCCCGGCGTACATAAATATGTTAAGCTCACGATTGTACCCCTGTAGTCTCTCCAGTTGCTCAGTTTCGAGTTCAGGTAAACGCTCAATTGTCTCATACCACCGTTCCGTCAGGGACTCCTCATGCCCTGCCAGGTACTCGTCATAGGGCTTAGCCTGATCCCAGTATTTCATCCAGAAGTCGCTTCTCTTATCATAATATGTTGTTTTATCAGCCATATGTCTGACGTGTAAGGGGGTTATTTATTGCTTAGCTAGAACCGATGAGAAAACCTGCTCATACATTCCAAGGATCCTTTCAACGCTGTATTTATCAAGGACCGTCTTACGAGCATTCTCTCCCATCTCCCTCATCCTCTCGGGACGATTATTCATTAATATGATTTTCTCAGCTATCTCCTCAGGACTCTTTACGGGCACCAGATGCCCATTATACCCTTCTTCGACGATCTCAGGGATACCACCTACCCTTGTAGCAACGACAGGTATACCAGAACTCATGGCCTCTAGAAGTGTCAGTGGAGCACTCTCGGTCTGGCTGCAGAGGACAAGTGCATCAGCACACCTTAACATATCAGGGATATCACTCCTGTACCCAGTTAGCAGAACGTTATCTTTAAGGTCCAGTTCACTGATTAGCCTCTCTATACTGTGGCGCTCAGGACCATCACCCACCAGTAATAGCCTCGAATCAGGCGCAGCCTTAACAACGATCTTCATGGCGTAAACTAAGTCATCTATTCTCTTGACTTTTCTAAAGTTGCTAACGTGGACAACAACAATATCCCTCTCAAGTCTCTCCTCCAATACCTGACAAGGAGCCGGGTAGTACATGTCAGTATCAACGAAATTCGGTATAACCGTTATCTCTCTATCTATCCCTAAATTATTTTGAGCCTCGTCAGCCATGAACTTACTTACGGCTGTTATTGCGTCCGCCCTCTCCACGGTTAGGGTGTTGACAGGTTCGTAGGATGGATCACTTCCAAGCAGTGTCACGTCAGAGCCATGCAGCGTTACAATATAGGGCTTACCTGTCATTTCTCTCGCCAAGAAAGCTGCGCTACTATGTGGTATGCTATAGTGGACATGAAGTAAGTCAAGATCTTCTTGTTTGGTTATTCGCGCCATCTGGCTACCAAGGGCTATAGTATAAGGAGGGTACTTGAAGAGGGGGTACTCCACAACACCAACGAGATCGACATAGACGTTCTCATAATCGACACCCTGAATTGCAACGGGTCGCTCATAGGTAATGAAATGTATCTCGTTTCCCTTTTTAGCGAACTCAACCCCCAGACGTGTCGCCAGGATCCCACTGCCGCCAACTGTTGGATAGCAGGTTATACCAATCTTCAATCTAAACACCAGAATATACGTGAATTTGAGAGATAAAATAAAAAGAATACGAGTTACGTGCCCTTCATCCGTTTCTCGACACCGAGGATTGCTGCTATCTGACCCTCGTGGTGGACGATTTCTGACACAGCTAGCATGAGGTAGAATCCCTTTGTCCTCTTACCAAAGAACCAGTCCATTTCCTCTTCTAGATCTTCATTATCCAGATCACCTAGCATATCCATGAGCTTGCTCTTCCCCTTCTCAAGATCTCCCATGATCTTATCAAGAGAGTATTCCATATTCCCAACATAGTCCTCAGGTAACTCTGATTCCAGTTCCTTATTTCCTGAGACTATCTTGGGGATGAAGCCGAAGAACTCGCTATTGAGGTGTGTTAGTATCCACCGGATGGTGTTGGCCTCGCGGCAACTCTGCCAGTCAAGTTTTTCCTCAGTTAGATCGGATGTTGCCCT
>WJIV01000246.1 GCA_014730055.1 Candidatus Bathyarchaeota archaeon | reverse complement strand
TTTACAGATACCATGATATTCGCGATCTAATACTCCTTGTTGGATACAAGTACCTACAAATACAGAATTATTTCGATCATGGTGAGAGATTCGATGTCAGTCTTCAATACGTAATTGATAAGCCACAAAGAAAAGGAAGCGCAAATGCTCTCCTTAACGCCTACGATGAAGGAGCATTAACAGAGGATGATACACTCATAGTATATTACGGAGACATCGTTTCTAACATAAACCTAAAAAATATGCTCAAAAATCATAAGGAATCAAAAGCTTTAGCAACGGTAGCACTAGCAACAGGATTCAACGTCAACGTAGGCACAGCTGAAGTGAAAGACAATTGGATCGAGGGATTTATAGAAAAGCCCCGTTTAAACACACCAGTTAGCATCGGGATCATTATATTAGAAGGTGAAGTTTTACGCTACATGCAGGAACTTTACAATGATGGCCAGTTTGAATCATTCGACCTCATGGGTGATGTTATACAATATCTCGTAAACAAAAAAGAAAAAGTTGCAGCACATCTTACGGACTCATTCTGGTATGATGTTGGAAGCATGGAGAAATATGAGAAACTCAGCAACGAAAGGCTAAGCGAGGAGCTTGGCTTCCTACTATAGCTGTAGAAAAGCTTCTTAAACACGCCTCCAACATGATAGGAGGCGACTGATAATTGAAAGCCATAGTTCTAGCCGGCGGATTTGGTACTAGGCTAAGACCCCTGAGCTGTAGCCGACCTAAAATGTTATTCCCCGTTGCAAACAAACCACTAATCGACTACACTTTACAGAATCTCTCAGACGGAGGAGTCGACACGGTGATACTATCTGTATATTACATGGCAGAGAGTCTTGTCCGATACCTTGGACCAACAAAATCTGGATTAGGAATTTTATACAGCCGGGAACAGCGACCATTAGGAACAGGCGGACCGATAAAACATGCAGAAGATCTTCTCAATGACGAGTATTTCCTCACACTGAATGGCGATGTACTTGCTGACATTGATTACCGGCGACTGGTAAACTTCCATAAGGAAAAAGGAGGGGCTGCTACCATTGCGCTTGTTCAGGTTCCTGATCCCAGCAGATACGGCGCCGTTGAGCTGGACTGGGAGGGAAGGATCACTCGTTTCGTAGAAAAGCCAGAACCAGGCAGAGCCCCGAGTAATCTAATCAATGCTGGTATCTACATACTTGAACCCGAGGTTCTTGATTACATACCCTCGGGCAGAAAAGTATCGATTGAGACCGAGGTTTTCCCAAAACTTGCCGCCGAGAGAAAGCTTTACGGTTTCGAGTGCCACGGTTTCTGGATTGATATAGGCATCCCCGAGGAGTACCTACAAGCCAATGCTATGCTTCTTAAAAAGAACGATAACATTGTTCATGGTAAGAACACTGAGATATCATCTTCATCTGAGATAAAGGAACCATGCATCTTTGGAGAAGAAGTGAAGATAGGAGAAGATAGCATAATAGGCCCTAATGTATCACTCAACGACTATGTTCATATTGGTAAGGGATGCAAGATAGAGAACAGCATCATCCTTAATGGGGCCGTAGTTGAAGACTACAGCAGTATTAAAAACGCAATAATCGGCGAGAATGCACTCATAGAACGCTGGGTAAAGATAGAGTCAGGGAGCCTAATAGGCGATTATGCTCAGATAGGGGACGGTGTGACCATAACCGAAGGGGTTAGTATCTGCCCAAGTAAAACCATCGATGAAAGTATCCTGATTCCTAAACAGGTGATGTGATGGGTAATCTGTTTGGAACAAATGGCGTTAGAGGAGAAATTAATCGAGATCTTACCCTTGAGACACTGTGCTTAGTTGCCAAATCAAGCGCCAAGTTTCTAGGGAAAAGAATTGCCGTAGGAAGAGATGCCCGTACAAGTAGTCCTATGATCCGAGACTCAATTGTAAGTGCTCTCCTCAGCATTGGCTGTGATGTATTTGATATGGGTTTGGTAACTACCCCCTGTCTGCAGTATATGACGAAAAAACTTGGGCTTGATGGTGGATTGATGATAACTGCGAGTCATAACCCCCCTGAATTTAACGGTGTTAAGGTGATAGCTGCTGATGGGGTGGAGATCCCACGAGCTCTTGAAAAAGATGTTGAGGTCCTTTATGAACGTGGAGGACCTCCACTATCTGACTGGGATAAAATTGGTAGAATCAAAGAGATAGATGTATTAGAGGATTATATTGATGACTTAATACTTCAGGTTAATCAAGATCTAATCAGAGATTCTGGTATCAAAGTAGTCCTTGATACAGGCAATGGAGTATCATCTCTAACTGCTCCCAGGGCAGCAAGTATGATCGGATGCAGTGTATATACCGTTAACACCGAACTTGATGGACATTTCCCAGGCAGAGGTAGTGAACCGACCCCTGAGAACCTGGGAGCGTTAAGGGACCTAATTGATAGCACTGGATCCGATTTTGGTATAGGATTCGACGGAGATGGCGACAGATCAATAATAATGGACGAGAAGGGCGATGCCGTGTGGGGCGATAAATCTCTATGCCTAATCGCTGACTGGTACTTAGAGAAAAACCCGGGTAAGACTATTGTTACTCCGGTAAGCTCATCAATAGGAATAGAAAAAGTCGCAGAGAGACATAATGGAAGCGTCTACTGGACCAGGGTCGGGAGTGTTGATGTATCGAGGGCTATGGTAGAGAACAATTTTGAGCTCGGAGGAGAAGAAAATGGAGGCATTATGTATGGACCATTTCATCCTGTAAGAGACGGGACCATGGTTACAGTTTTACTCGCACAGATTCTTTCCGAGGAGAAAAGAGCTTTATCCGAGTTGATAGAAGAGCAACCAGGGTTTTACAAAGGTAAAGATGACATAAAATGCCCAAATCATGTAAAAAATGAGGTTCTTGGAAAACTAGTCAAAATGGTAGATGCGCCACGAGTAGATTCAAGGGACGGCGTTAAACTCACGTACGCAAACGGGGACTGGATCCTTATAAGACCAAGTGGTACCGAACCCAAGTTCAGAATCTATGCAGAATCAGGAGATATTGCTGCTCTGGATAAGTTAATTCAGCGACATAGGGAAATTGTTGAGGAAATAATTCAGGGACTTGCGTAACTTTGCATTGCCCTGGCTAACTCAAGGAGAGCTCTGTAAGGGTCATCGGCTTTTACAACTCCACTTGCAACGAGGATACCTTCAGCACCTAGACCAAGTGCAGCGGAAGCATCTTCCCCATTGGTTATTCCAGCACCGCAGAGTACCTTTATATGTGGGTTAACTGCCTTAACCGCTTCGACTGCACCTTTTACTATCTCAGGTTGAGCTTTGGATACGGGTATTCCTGAGCCAATTAGTTCAGGTGGCTCAATTGCGATAGCATCCGGGTTCAATAATGCTACTTTTTTCGCTTTATCTACAGTATCAACACAGACTACCGTGTGAAGCTCGGTTTCCTTAGCCCTATTAATAGATTCCTCTATCATTTCCAGTGATATTTGCCTCTCTGAGTGATTCAGAAGCGTTCCTATGCAACCTGACTCCGCGACTGATTCAGGAAGAATATGGCCTGTGTATTGCCCAAAAGATACTGGGTCGATGTGCTGAGAAAATATTGGCGTCTCACTTGTCTCCGCAACTGCCTGTAAATCGGTAACTTGAGGTGCCAGCGCAATGCTTATACCGGTTTTTTCGTAAACCCTCTCAGCTGTCCTAGCGAGATCGGAGGCTTTCAGACCCATTCCTTCCTTGTATGTCTTAAGATTCACTAATAGAAGAGGATAATCAATTATTATTACTGACATATTTAATGAATTACTCATTCAACTATATAGGGTTTGGATTCTCAAGTGAAGGGGTAATAATTTAAGATATTGGGATATATCCCGGTTGATGAATGCTTGACAGACAATTACACAGGACCACATATAGTATCCGGACCACCCGGACCTAGGGTATCTAGGATACTTGAGAACTCGGGCATCAGTGCAAGCTCGTATTCCTCACCAATTGTAGAAAAAGCCAGGGGAATCTATATTGAGGATCCAGATGGCAATGTTTTCCTTGATCTCATCTCCGGCCGGTGCGTAGCAAACACAGGTTACAATCACCCACATATTATGAATGCACTTAGAAGTCAGATTTCTAAATCAATTCACTGGCAGACTGAAGGCTCTTATAGGCTTCTAGAAAGACTCAGTGGTCTCCTCAATGAGGAAAATATACAGGTTTACTGGGGGCAATCAGGAAGTATGGCAAATGAGTTCGCAATGAAAGCTGTGCGAAGGGCTACGAGACGCCCGTATATACTGAGTTTTACAGGAAGCTACCATGGCTCAAGCATGGGAGCTCTGAGCCTTAGTGGTTATGATCCGAGCATGAAAAGATATTATGGGCCTACTGTTCCCGGTATTTTCCATGTACCTTATGCTGCCTGCTATCGCTGCCCGATGAAACATGAGTACCCCGAGTGTGAATTCGCCTGTCTAAGCTACATTGAGGACATAGTTCTGAAAAGCTATTTACCAGCTGATGAGGTAGCGGCAATCTTCGTTGAGCCCGTTCAAGGTGACTCCGGCTGGTACGTTCCGCCGGAAGGATGGCACAAAAGACTGAGGGAAATCTGCGACAGCCACAATATGCTACTAGTAGCTGATGAAATACAGACCGCCTTTGGCCGTACGGGAGAATGGTTTGGTATGGATCACTGGGGAGTAAAACCGGATGTCACTCTCCTAGGAAAATCCATCTCAAGTGGGGTTCCGTTAAGTGCCTGTCTGCTTCCCAGGGACATTCTTGAATCAACAGACTCGGAGCCCATTCCCCTTCATGCCCAGAGTTTCAGCGCTAATCCCCTTGGTATAGCAGCTGCCCATGCTACGCTGGATGTAATAGAGAAAGATGATCTGTGTAAAAACTCGGATGTCATTGGATCCTACATGAAGCAGAGGTTGTTTGACTTAATGGAGGACCACTCAATTATTGGTGATGTTAGAGGTCTTGGTCTACTGATTGGGGTAGAGATAATTAAGGACCGAGATCAGAAGACCCCTGCACCTTTGGAGGCGGCTGCAATTTGTAAGGAGGCTTTCAAGAGAGGGCTATTTATTCTTAATATGGGTTCTTACGGTGGGAGGTCCCTTAGAATTGCTCCTCCTCTGATTATCAACGAGGAACAGGTCGATGTGGCTATTGAGATAATTGAAGAATCCATAGAGATTGTGGAAAAAAGCAACTATACTGTATAGTTCTTGATAAATTCCTCAGTAGCAGCTAGATATTCATCTACATCTTCCTCAATGTGTGGACTACTGATCCAGCTATGACTGGTTGTCGGGCTTAGGTATATTATCCCCTTCTCGAGCATATGCTGGAAGTATTTTTTTGTAATATTCATGTCGTTATTCATGGTATCTCCTGCGTTCTTTGGTGGAGTTTCCTGGAAATGAATACCAAAAACTGATCCGACGCCAGTTACAGATGCCGGGATTTTTCCTCTCTCAAATATATCTCCTAGTCCTTTCCTCATTTTTTCTCCAAGGCTATCGATCTTTTTGTAGATGGGCTTTTTCTCAAGTTCCTCGATCGTTGCTTTTCCTGCTACTGTGCTTATTGGATTCCCTGTGAATGTACCACCATGAGCACTTCTTGTCTCTGGTTCTGGATACTTAATGTGACTAATCTTCTCCATTATCTCATCTGATGCGCAGAAAGCTCCGATTGGAAATCCTCCACCTATTATCTTTCCTAGAATGGTCATGTCAGGTTCAACCCCGTAATATTCCTGAGCACCACCAAGTCCAAGTCTAAAACCTGTCACGACCTCGTCGAAGATAAGTAAAATATCGTTTTCGTTGCAAATTTCTCTAAGCCCTTCTAGGTAGCCAGGTTCAGGGGTCAAGAAACCCGCTGCACCCATAACTGGTTCTAATATTATGCAGGAGAATTTGTGTTTTTTAACAATCTTCCTTGTAGAGTCAAGATCATTGAAAGGAACCGCGAAGGTATCTTCTGTTACTTTTGGGTTTAAGCCCGCGGATTCTGATCTTTCATATGGTGGACTGACATGAGCATGTAGGCTGTCATA
This sequence comes from Candidatus Bathyarchaeota archaeon, assembly GCA_014730055.1. Next base: position 9,494 of record WJIV01000246.1, on the reverse strand, counting down.
TCCTCCATGCCAGCCTCCTTCGATCTTAAGCATCTTCATATTACCAGTATAAGCTCTCGCTAATCTTGAGCCATACATGTTAGCCTCTGTACCGCTTGCGCAATACCTCATCTTCTCTCCAGAAGGCAGGTGTTTGATTATCTTTTCTGCTAGAGCTACTTCGTGCTCATGAGCAAATCCGAAGTGGGTTCCCTTATCCAGCTGTTCCATGACAGCCTCTATTACAGGCTTTGGACTATGTCCTAGTATCAGTGCTCCGTGTCCAACCCAATAGTCCGTGTAAGTGTTCCCATCCACGTCTTTTATTTTCACGCCAGTTGCCTCCCTCACGTAGAATGGGTAAGGCGGGAGTGCTCTGATTGAGTAGCTTACCCCTGCGGGTAGAACCTTATTTGCCCGGTTGTATAGTTCCTCTGACTTCTTTGTCCTTTCCTTGTAATCCATTAAATATTCCTCATTATGCCAGGATTATAAGTAGATAAAATAAATTAGATTATTGGAAATAACTTGGTGGGACTGTATCCTTACCAGTACTTTTGAGTATCTGTTCTAGCTCTTGCCCAATTTTGTTGTGTACCTCCCAGAAAGATTCTGGAATACCCTCTTCTCTTCCGTAGAGTTTTTCCATTCTATCAATCTTTTCTAGGTGCTTTTTTATCCGTATACTGAACTGTTCAAGATACTCTTCTTTGGTATATTCCCTATTGAAGACAACCATGAATATGTCCTTCAGATCCTCATACAAGGGTAGGAAGCCAATTGGTGTCCTAATAGCGTCGTATTCCTCATGAACTCTTCCTTCTGACCATATAATCCAGACTTTCTTGTCAACCTTCTTGTTTAGGTATCTACCTTCTTCATCTTGAAGGAAGTAATTTGTGCTGAATACTCTGGGCGTATTCTTCAACCTATTACCAAAATCAATATGGTTAGACAGATATAGTCCGAATGGTATCACCATAAAATCCATTATGGCCATAGGGTTGCTCACACGTACTCCTGCTCTTCCAAGTGTGGCGCTAGTTGTCTCTGATTCTATTGTGGCCCCCATGTAAACACCATGCTCCCAGCTAAGTGCTTCGCTTATGGGAACATTTGTATCTGGATCTCTACCACCATAGTATATTCCTCTAATTATTTGTCCTTCTGGATCATCCCAATTGGGATCGATATTATCTAATTCATTTAATCTGATTGTGTAACGAGCGTTAGGATGAGCAATGGGGATCTCATTTCCATTTGAGTCCTTTTTTCCCTTGTACCATTCGCCGCTGTGGTTCATTCCCTCATCTGGGATCTCCTCGTCGGGTAAGCCCATTCCTAACCAGTAGGGCTTTCCTTCGTGAACAAGTACGTTGCTGAATATCATCTCCCTTGGCGTTGTGAGCGTGTTGTAAATAACCGGGTCATCCTCCGGGTTTACATCCCTTATAATCCCAAAAACCCCTGACTCTATGTTCACCGCTCTACAGTTACCCTGATCATCTTCTTTGAGATACGCAATATCGTCTCCCACAATTGTCTGACCTGGAATCATCGCGGTACTGGTTTTACCACAGGCACTAGGATATGCACCAGTAAAGTAGGTGACTCTATCTTTGCCTGGTGGATGTACTCCCATTATCAGCATGTGTTCTGTGAGCCAGTCTTCGTGGTTTGCCTTATAGATGGCGAGTCTCAGAGCCAATTTTTTTAATCCAAGGCTGTTTCCAGCGTACTGGTTGTTAACACTGTACACCTTTCCATCTATTACATCAACATAAATTCTACGATCTTTGATATTCTTGGTCGTGTTTCTCTCATCAAGCTCTCCAGCGCTGTGAACGAATGTGAAAAAGTCATTTCCTCCCTCTAGCCTCTTGAACTCCTCATAACCGGTTCTGTAAAGTATGTCTTCGCTATGGCCGACGTAAGCACTATCAGTGAGTTGTAGTGCTCTCTGGGTAAATCTGCTCTGCGTTGGTCCTAGGCTAAAGAAACGTATCAGGCATTCCTTTCCCTTCATAGCCCCATCCATTATTCCCAAGACTTCTTCGAGCCCCTCATCTCTACCGATTGTATTAATTCCCTGACTCATCCTCATATCGGGTGTCTTTAAGACTCGGGTGTTCTCTTTATCCCTCGCTTGGTCCCTGTAACTATCATAGTGTACAGTGTGTCCTTTCATCTCTAAAGGAATCTCTTCTCCCAAATCTATTGCCAGTTGTCTAACGTACTGAATATCCTCTTCTGAGTCGGTTATTACAGTGGCTTTTGCTGGCTTGCAGAGTTCAAGAAACCTCTCAACTTGTTCCTTAACATGGGGGTTATTCAGAGCTAGAAGCTTCTCTAGGCTCCTGTCATCCATGTATTTCTTAAGCTTCTCTGACAACTATATGCCTCCCCTAGAATCGTATGCACCTTTAATTAGGCTTATCGGTTTTTTATGCATAACCTTAAAACTCTTTTTCTATTCTCATGAATTATGTCAGAGAACGGAAAATTAAGCAGGTTCTGGATACAGGAACTAACCCGTCCTGCTTTTGAGGACTGGCTGGAGAATGAGCCTTCTCCAGTAGTTATAATCGGTATAGGAGCTATTGAGCAGCATGGGACTCATCTTCCATTAGGAACTGATAGCCTTGGTGCAAGGGCGTTTATTCATGAGGTAGCTGAACGGACCAACAGTGTCTGCATACATCCTTGTTGGCCGGGTTATAGCCCCCACCATATGGCCTTCCCGGGGACAGTGACCTTCAGTGTTGATACTCTTCTCAATATACTTCTGGATACAATAGAGAGCTTCGCTGTGCATGGGGTTAAACGATTTGTCTTGATTAATCACCACGGAGGCAACTCAAATATAATGAGCCTCGCAGCACAGATAGCTAAGAGGGACTTTAATGTGATGGTTGCGACCCCCAGTGGACCTAGTGGTACAGAGTTGGCCAAGAAAATTCAGGACAGGATGAACCGCTACTTTGAGGTACACAGCGGTCCCAGAGAAACAGCCTATGCTCTGCATTATTTCCCAGACTTGGTCGAGATGTGGAGATTAGAAGAATGGGAGAGCGGAGTTATTATTCCAGAGGAACTTCAGAAATTTATGGACCCAGACAGGGAGGATTTTGAACTAGTCAACCAAGTTTTCAACGCATGCCTAGGGCCAAATACTGAAGATATTACTACAACAGGGCAGTATGCTACGAGTGACCCACGTAAAGCGGAGCCAGAAGAGGCAGCGGCGCGAATGGAAGAGACCGTAAACTTCATGGTTGAGTTTATTGAACTTTGGAAGTCGATTCCTGTCCCAGCTTGTTACCTGGACTAGTTCAATTCTTCTTTCTTTTCAATCAATTTTTCCGCTTCAATTTTTTCCATATGTACAATGTAGTCCTCGCTTGGGAATTCTAGGTTTTTAACTTCTTTCCTGAAATTTGACAGCGAATCAACTATTATCTTATTCAAATTTACATATGGTTTGGCAAAAGAAGGAGCTTCATCATAGACTCCGAGTATATCGTGCAAGATGAGTACCTGACCATCACAACTAAGACCTGAACCAATTCCAATTGTGGGAATTCCAAGTTTATTGGTGATCACAGACGCTGTTTCAGCTGTAACAAACTCTAATACGACACTGAATGCCCCAGCACTTTCCAGTGTAACAGCGTCCTCAATTATTGACTTAGCAGTTTGCGCATCCTTTCCTTGAATTTTAAAAGTATCACCTACTGATGCTCTCTGGGGCATTAATCCAATATGTGCCTGTACAGGAATCCCCGAACTTGTGATATCTCTAACTATATGTGCTACTTCTTTTCCTCCCTCAAGTTTGACAGCGTCAGCACCCCCTTCTTGTATTAAGCGACCAGCATTTGTCAAAGCCTGTTCTCTACTAATACGGTAACTCATGAAAGGCATATCAGCAACCACAAATGAATTTTTAGACGCTCTCGTTACAGCTTTTGTATGATGAATTATATCTTCCATAGTTACCTGTACAGGATTTGGGTACCCCAGTACAACCATTCCCAGACTGTCACCGACTAATAACATCTCAATCCCCGCTCTGTCGGCAAGCAGAGAACTCGGATAATCATAAGCCGTGACCATGGTGATCTTCTCCCCCAAATCCTTCATTTTCCTAATTTGTGTAACTGTAATTTTTCCCAAACTATTCACATCAGATGATAGAAAAGAATGAATAAAGGATTTAACTTGTTGGTTATTCTTTAGTGGTAATTGGGTAGGTTCCTTCTGGTACGTTCTGATAATTAAATACACTCAGGTCGGCAGGGCATTGCCCTGGGGCATCAATGATTAAAATCTCCTCTCCCAGCTTCTCATAAACTGCCCTGAAGTGAGTCTTTGATTTACTTACAATTACATCGAAGTCCTTTGGATTATACCCGAACTGCTTCATCGGGTCATCATCTATTAAGCTGCTCTGCCTTGAGATCAGCTGCAACCATATACCATCCACCTGTAAAATCCCTGTAGGGCCCAGGTTAATCTCTTGATTAATCCGCATGGGGCCTGTGCCTATGTATTTTCCCTCACCAACCCAAAGGATCTCTCCCTTGACTCGTACTTTACCTCCATCACGCCAACCAGTTGTTGCTCCTACATCCAGTTCAATTATTTCCCCTTCTCCTACCTCGACGCACTTTTTCGCTGATTCAGGGTCATATAACATCGGGAAAGCCGTGTTACCGGCTCTTTGATTAATAAGTTCCCTTAACACAAATGTAGTATCGTTACTTCTATCCGCATGGTCAAGTATAATAATAGGTTTAGAGGCCTCTCCCGCTTTATCCAAGGCTAGTTTAACCCCCGCCTCAACATTAAACAAAGAACTTTCAGTTCTCCCTGTGAGCTCATATCTTTTTCTCCATGCGAGGTCTGATAGATCTTCCACTATCTCTCGTGCTAGTTCGGGGTTATTATCCGTCACTGCTACCATTCCCATCCCTAGAGGTCTTACATCACTCCAGGCAAATCCGAATAAAGCTGTCACGTCAATTACCCCTTCCTTCTTCTCCCATTCATGAACCCTATCCATGATATCTTTAGCGGGGCTCACTGTAGTAGCACTGAAAACTGACGGGACTACTACTCCTGGCTTTTTTAGAGCCATTGTTGGGCTCACTTCTCCCTTTAGAGTCCGAACCATAGCTTTTGCAGCTCTTTTGCCTGTATTCCTCATATCTATATGAGGGCTACTGTGATAACCAAAGATGCCAGTAACCAAATCCTTCAAGGCTTTATCCTTATTAGCGTGAAGATCCAGAGTCACCATTAATGGGATTTCATACCCAACCACTTCTCTGATCTCCCGGACAGCATCTGTCTCTGGGTCCTCCCTGCTCTCGGTAGCCATAGCACCATGAAGATTCAGGAGTACTCCATCTATCAGCCCTTCCATCTCCTTGAAGCCTTTTCTCATCTTAGAAACATAGTGATCGTAAACCTCGTCCGAGACTGTTTCGGTGGCACCACCCGATGCATTGCAGACCGGTAATAATTTGATATTTTCTTCTTCACATACTTCCATGAAGCCACCTATACAGGAATTGGTATACCGAGCTTTCTCTAACACTTCCTCTCCATATGTTGCCGTCCTCTCAAAATCCTCTAGAGTAGTTAGTCCTGGCCAGAAAGTAATTGTTTCATGAGCGAAGCCTGCAACTCCTAGCTTGAACTTTGTTGTCATCTTCCTACCTACCTATAACGATCCCTTCCTGATCGATTTCCTCTCTAAGGAGTCTAAGTTCCTTCAGAGTTGGAGGATCGGTAATTTCAACCTGGTCAGGAATTATTAGATCGAAGCTCGTGTTTTCCTCAACTTCTTCCACTGAAACACCAGGATGCACTGATATTAACATCATTTCTTTGGATCTCTCCTGGAAACCCATTACACAAAGCTGAGTTATTACTCTGTATGGTCCAGTTTCCTCAGGTAGTCCCGCTTCCTCTCTCTTTCCAGGTCCATCAAGATACCCCGGAGTAGTTAGAAAGTCAAGCTTATCAACGAATCTTAGCTTATCCTGACGCATCAATATTATCGTCCTCGTACAAAGACTTCCAACATCGTTTGCCCCACCACTTCCTGGTAGTCTTACCTTCGGTTTATCATGATCACCAATAACCGTGGTGTTCAGATTTCCATACTTATCTATCTGGGCAGCCCCTAGAAAACCATAATCTACTAGCCCCTGCTGTGCAATACCCATGGTATAGTCCATGCTAGCAGCCATGACGCCTTGATAGAATGTTCTGCTGTCCCCCACACTTATCGGTATCATTGGTAGTCTTGGGCCTATTCCACCTGCTTCGAATATCAGAACCAAGTCCGGTGCATGCAGTCTCTGAGCCAGCATACTAGCGACAAGCGGTAGACCGGTACCCACAAAGACTGTTTTATTGTTCTCCAGTACCCTGCTTGCGACACAGGCCATTAATTCTGTTGTATTATACTCCAATTAGTTATCCCCTCGCCCATGGAGCCTTTAGAGGTTCTTCTAATTTCTCTAATCTCCTCAGATAATCCATTTTTTCTTCTCCACCAATTAATTCAATGTATTCCACAAAATCATTAACACCGTATACATATCTGTCAAAGTAACTCTGTACTCCTTCTTCGCTCCTACTCAAAGTGAGCCACTCTGCCATGTGTTCCTCATCACTATAATAAAGTCCAGGCATGTTTCCTGGATGACTCCCATATGGTACCTCAACTACTGCATCAACAAGAAAGTACGGTATTAATGTCTTGTCTGGTTCTTCTCTTATCTTCTCCTCATCGATGATTTCCTCCGTGGTGATTATGAGTCTCTTTGATGCTCTGGCGAGGTCTATATCTTCTATGCTTATGCCATCTATCTGGCAGTTACCATACTTATCACATCTGTGTACATGTATAAAGCTAAAATCGGGATAACAAGCTGGAAGAAGTATAATTGGCTTCCCCGTCATAGGGTCCTCAACCACTTTGGCTGAACTATACTTGAGGGTATCCGTCCCAAGCATTATCCTAGCTGGAAGCCAAGAGAGGCCCATTGCTGCTGCTTTGAATCTCCACTGGAAGGCTGCGTTACTTAACTCACCGACTACCTTAACCCTACCCGTTTCAACTGCCCTTCTTCCAGCAGGTGATAAGCCTCGTAACTCATGACCGAAACTGTATGCACACTCCACACGATCAACTATCCCTGAGGCTATCATAATATCCACGTCGTGAACTGATGTTTTTCCAGCTATAGTGAGATTATTTCTTCCCTGCCTGATCATCTCATAGATTGCGGCTGAGCTGAACCTGATGTGACCGAATCCACCCATAGCGAAATAATTACCATCCTTTGTGAATTTTTTAATCGCCTCGGGTAATGATGTGGTCTTATCGATTAGAGATCTTTCCTTGTTTTCCCTCATCCATTTTCGGGCTTCATCAGGGGGCATCCAACCCAGGAGTTCCCCTTGGCCCTCTTGAAGAATATTCATGAATACTACTACTCGATAACTCGTATAATATTTCTCTAAAAATAGAAGATTATTAGATTTGATCTTCGCCGCTCCATAGAAGCCTGTTTAGAGAGATTAGGTATTTATCTCTCCATTCCTCGAGTTCCTCAAGGCTCTTATCCCCGACCATATCATTTACCCCTTTTATTGCTTTCAGGATTGCAGATTCAGGTGTCTCCGTCCATTTCGCCATAGTCTCGAGCCACTTTGCCTTACTTACACCAATATGTCTCATGAGATATTCTATTCCTCCTTTCCCACCTCCGAGGTGGTAAACAAGATACGGGCCCATTATTGCCCAGCGTATTCCTGGACCAGCTCGAATGGCTTTATCTACATCCTCCACACTGGCAACACCTCTGTCCACAAGATCTAGGGCTTCCCTCCACAAAGCTGCTGATATTCTGTTAGCTATGAAGCCTGGAACTTCTTTTTTCAGGACTACGGGCTCCTTTCCTATGTCTTCCATCAATGCATAGGTCGTATCAACAGTTTTCTGGTCTGTTTTCTCGCCCGGGCTCAGTTCAACTAAAGGTACTAGGTGTACTGGATTCCATGGGTGAGCTACAATTGCCCTCTCTGGGTGTAGTTTCATATTCTTTGCGATATCAGTCATCATCAATCCAGATGTACTGCTGGCGAGTATCACATCATTGGAGGTAATTTCATCCATATTTTCATACAAGTTCTGTTTAACCTCCAGGTTTTCAAAAACAGACTCTATTACAAAATCAGTTTCCCTTAGCACTGCGTCCAGATCTGTTGAGGTTTTCAAACCTGCTATAGCTCCTTCAGCATCTCTACCCAATCCAGCTTCAACCAAGGTATGTATGTGGTTAACCACTCTATCATGAGCTTCATCCAGCTTACCTTCCGTCAAATCCTGCAGGGTGACCTCGTATCCATTAACGGCAAACTGAGCTGCCCAACCCTGTCCTACAAGACCTGACCCTACACATGCAATTTTCTCTATTCCTTCTATCATTGATATCACTATAATTTACCTCGTGAAGCTTTTCTTATTTTCCAAGGCGTTATTGTTAAGTTGACTTAATGCTACATTAACTCATGAGCGATCATGTTTTCTCCCGTGGGTCTATGCATCTTCACCGAATGTCCCATGGCGAAGGTATCTATTTATGGGATGTAGATGGGAACCAGTATATTGATGGAAGCGCTGGGCCTATATGTGTGAATATTGGTCACGGTGTAAAGGAGGTAAGGGATGCTGTAAATTCTCAGATGGAGGGCGTTAGTTATGTTCATAGCAGCCACTTTATTACCGATTCAGTTAGAGACTGCGCCAGTAAGTTATCTGAATTTGCCCCAGAGGGGTTAAACCATGTCTTTTTCTGCAGCGGTGGCTCCGAGGCAACAGAAGCAGCTGCAAAGATGGCCCGCCAGTACCATCTCCTGACCGGTAGTCCACAGAAAAGCAAGATAATAGCCCGTTGGCAGAGCTACCATGGTAACACCCTTGGAGCTCTGAGCATGTCCGGTAATATCGCTAGGAGGAGACGTTACGTGCCTTTGTTAATTGATTTTCCTCATATCCCTCCTGCTTACTGTTACAGGTGTTGGTTCGGGAAGAAGCCAGACGAATGCGATTTAGAGTGTGCAAGGGCTTTGGACACCCAGATAAAAGCCACTGGATCAGAGTATGTATCAGCCTTCATTGCTGAGCCATTTGTTGGAGCTACTCTAGGAAGCCTTCCCGCTGCCCCTGGCTACTTCCAGCTTATACGAGAAATCTGCGATGAACACGATGTTCTATTTATCTCAGATGAGGTAATGACAGGGCTGGGCAGGACCGGTAAGAGATGGGGTTTAGACCACTGGGATACCATTCCAGATATAATCGCGACAGCCAAAGGACTGGCTGGTGGCTATTTACCTCTCGGAGCGACCATCGCAAGTGACCGAGTATATGATGGATTTGATGAACCCTTTGCCCATGGTCATACTTATGGAAGCCATCCAGTAGCTTGCGC
>WJIV01000245.1 GCA_014730055.1 Candidatus Bathyarchaeota archaeon | reverse complement strand
GGGATGGACCACATTATTGAGATTATCAAGGATATCGGTCAGGACGGGGGGATTATGGATTTTGGTTCCATAGTCTTGGATATTCCAGAGCAAGCATTCGAGGGGATGGCGAGGGTTCAATTAGAATTAGCTTCAGAGTATACAGGCATCAATCCCCTCTGTAATGTATATAGTATAATTTGTAATAAGCAATCAATGAAACCAGTAAAAATAACGTTAACCTACTATGAAGAAGAACTTGGGCAAGCCACAGAGGGAAATCTTGCTATCTACAGGTTTAATGGGGAAAAATGGCAGATGATACCATCAATAATAAACGCGCAGCTGAACACAATATCTGCAACTATTCCAAGATTCAGCCTATATACTATTGCTGAAAGAAAAGGATTAGATAGGGTTCGACCAGAAAAGTTCCTAAAGGAAGGAGAAAGCCTTGAAGAGCTTAGCGAGTCTAATTACCAGGGTAAACCAGCAGTTAAAATGACTAAAAATAAGCCAGTAAAATTATTCGGATTATTCAAAATAAACATGAAGACGGAAACCCTGATAGACCCAGAAAATGAGAACATACTCAATGAAAAGAAGCCCTGGTGGAGCTTTTTAGCGGGTAACTAAGGATATTTAGATGCTTTATAGCCCTGATGTTGTTCTAATTTGCACAACTAATCCTATTGCATATTTATATTTTCGCAACACCAATAAAAAAAGACTGACTATTAGACTCGGTAGATTAGTAACGACTTTAGAAATAATCGGGGATAATATCCCAATATTTTCTACTCTCACTGACAGCTCTTCCTCCCCGCTCATAACGTTATATACTTAAGAATAATTAGAATAACCATACTGCCTATAACTTTAAGTTAACCAAAAATTTAGAGAAATAAGGATAAAATCATCGATTAGAGTGTCTTTTGCATGAAGATTGTCCAATGAATATCGTTTCTGTGGTCCCATTCTCCATCCGAGTATCTTTCCACTTCCACATATCCCATCTTCTTGTAAATGTGATAGGCAGCTTCAAGGAATTCTTTAGTTATTTTGATGCTTCTAGTCCAGTCTCCGAACAGAATATCAGCGTCTTTGATAGTTTCCTTTATATCGTTTAGTGTCGCCTTGGGGTCCACTGTTACGTTATTGGTTCTTTCAAGTCTGGTGTAGTCATCTGGTTCATCGTCTCGATGGCATGCATGCAACTCATAATCCTCTGTCTTGTGTGGAAGTCTATCTTAGGGGAGATAACATTCCGCCTTTTTTCATCTCCACAGTCTCTATCTCGGATCTAGGAATAGCAATATTATCCTCATCATCCACAAGGGAGTCGATCTGGCTACAGAGACATCCTCCATCTTACCCTTCGTCTTAAATTCCTGAAGACGTCCAATAGCAACCCCAAGGCTGCTGGTCACCATACCCAGAGTTCCCAACACCTTACCACGATTACACGCTCAGTTGTGAAGACCAGCGACCACTTCTTCATACTCCAGGTACCATTTTACTCTCCGTGTTCCCAATAATACCCATCATCTCTTCACTCAAAATAAACACGGTATATGTTTCTAAAAATATGTTTAAAATATTTAACAATAAATATTTCTAAATAAATTTATGACCTAGAAGGCGCTTTGACGTCAAGAAGCCAATAACCCCCTTTTTTTGGTCTGCGAGCACCGGTTCGCCAATATATACTCACGGATACGAATTTATCGTGTCAAATAACCAACAATCTATAACGTATACCAGTGAAACAAAATTCTGGGTGAATACCACAGGGGTAACTAAAGGGAATGTGGAAACATGCAAAATGGGAACAATATATCTACTCAAATATGGCTGTAAATAAACACTAATTTATGCTAATTTGGGGGAAAATAAGAAGATCTTCTATTTGTCATATGATCCGAAGCGATAGCCTTTTAGATCTAAGACAACAAACCTGAAGCCAAGAGCCTTTATTCTATCATAAAGGTTATCCATAGTCTGCTCACAACATGCCTGTTTTCTTTCATTGGAGCCGAGTTCTATACGTAGAAGGTCTCCATGATCCCGTGCCCTGATCACCTTTGCTCCAGTTTCTTCCCTGATGATCTCCTCGCAGTTCTCAATTCTTCTAAGTCTTTCAAGAGTTAGCTCTTCATCGTATGGTACCCTTGCAGCTAGACACGAGTTGGATGGCTTTAATGCGTTTGATAACCCTAAGAGTTCAGCCATGTTTCGCGTATCCTGTTTGCTGAACTCAAACATTAATAAGGGTTTTTTCACGTCGAGCTCATCTGATGCAGCTAACCCAGGGCGGTACTCTGAAAGGTCACTTGCGTTGGTTCCTTCAAGTAAATAGTCAAATCCCTTTTTTTCAGCGAATTTTTTTAGAGCTTTATATCTGGCTTTTTTACACGTGTAGCATCGATCTCTTGGATTTTTTCTTATATTCTCTGTGGTTAGCTCGTTAAATTGGAGGACCTCATATTTGATACCGATCTCCTCTGCCACCTTTTTTGCTTCTTCCAGTTCAGACCTAGGGAAAAAAGGAGAATCAATGATAACCGCCAAGGCGCTATCATCTATAGCTTCGTACGCGAGTGCAGCAACAACGGTGCTATCAACGCCACCGCTGAAGGCTACAATTACCCGTCCCAGACTAGATATATAGTCTTTAATACTTTCCTTCCTCTCAAATAACTCACTATAGTCCAAGAACATCCCCAAACTCAATTTTCTTTTTAACAAAGTCCCTTAGCAGTCTAAGAGAGGTACCCGTCTTTTCAGCTAGTCTCACCAAGTCTTCATGCTCAGGTTTAACCTGAATAACCTTACCATCAAGGGTTTTTGAGACCTTGTATCGTACCTCTTCCTCCAGTCCTTCTATGCTAATACTCATGGTCTCTGTTTTCCTAGCAGCTATGTGGCGTTGACTAGAGTAAAACCTAACTCCAAGTGTCCCCGTTTCTTCCATTAAAGTGTAGGTAAGATCTTGTAAG
>WJIV01000244.1 GCA_014730055.1 Candidatus Bathyarchaeota archaeon | reverse complement strand
TTTCATAAGCGTACGTGGACCGGAGATTTTCAGCAAATGGGTTGGAGAGTCGGAGAAGGCTATAAGAGAGATATTCAGAAAGGCCAGAATGGCCGCCCCCAGCATAATATTCTTCGATGAATTCGACTCCCTTGTTCCAAGTAGGGGTTCTGCTGCGGACAGCCGAGTGACTGAAAGGGTTATAAGTCAGCTCCTGACAGAGATTGATGGGCTTTTGAGCCTTCAAAACGTTGTGGTACTCGCAGCAACTAACAGACCAGATATAATAGATCCGGCCGTTCTGAGGCCTGGTCGATTTGACCGTAGAGTCTATGTACCACCTCCGGATTCTAAGGCGAGGCTGAAGATACTGGAAATCAAGACTCAGAATATGCCACTTGCTGATAACGTTGATCTTCAGGTTCTAGCTAATCGGATGGATGGTTACAGTGGAGCAGATATCGACTCCGTCGTTCGAGAGGCCGGGTTATACGCCCTGAGAAAAAATGAAGACGCAAATGAAGTCATGGTCTCTGATTTCAATGCCGCCATGGATGAGGTAGCTGCAAGTATTACTCCCGAGATGATTAGCTGGTACGAGAGCATGCATACCAGGTTCAAAGAACAGGTAAAACCCCCAATAGACATAGCATAGGTGAAATGAAATGGATAGAAAACTCTTACCTACAACTATAGTTGAACTCCTAGAGAGAAACGGAGCCCTGAAAGTAGATGAGATGCTGAAAAAAGCAGTGAAAAGACATGAAGACCTCACAGAGCAGGAACTGGAAAAGTACCTAATGAAGATGGAAATCCAGGGACTCGTAAGAGTCTATCGAATGCCCAGAGGCAAGAGAAGAATAGAGCTAGCCTAGGAGGGTAAAATACTGGGTGTACAGCTAGGAGACATCGTAGAACCAAGGACAATAGAGATAAAAGACCTAGCTGGCAGAAAGGTTGCCTTCGATGGCAACAACATACTATACCAGTTCTTATCCATAATACGAGGGAGAGACGGCCAGCCTCTAAAGGATAGGCAAGGAAGAATAACTAGCCACCTAAGCGGACTGCTCTACCGAAACGCTAACCTTCTTGAGGAGGGGCTGAAAATAGTCTACGTATTTGATGGAAAGCCCCATAAATTCAAGACAGATGTCCTCAGAAAGCGCTCCAACACAAGAAACGAAGCAAAAAAAGAGTATAAGAAGGCGCTCGAAGAGGGAGACGCTGAGAAGGCACGTAAATTTGGCCAACAATCAGTTTTGGCGACTCAGGATATCGTTGAAGATGCAAAAGAGTTGTTAAGGAGAATGGGGATTCCTTGTGTTCAGGCGCCAGGTGAGGGGGAAGCACAGACTGCGCACATGGCCAAGAGAGATGATATTTGGTGTGCTGCGAGTCAGGATTATGACTCACTTTTGTACGGTGCTCCAAGGTATGTTAGAAATCTATCAGTTACTGGAAGGCGAAAGCTTCCCGGGAAAAATGTGTACATTAAGATTGAGCCAGAGCTATTCGAATTCCAGCGGGTACTCTCACAGTTAGATGTTTCAAGAGAACAACTCGTAGATATTGGAATCCTCATTGGAACGGATTACAATCCAGAAGGTATCAAAGGAATCGGTCCAAAGACAGCCCTCAAACTAATACGAGAACATAAAGACATTAACTACGCTATAGAGCACATCGAGAACGCAGAGTTTCCACATCCAGTAGACGAGATAAAGGAATTATTCCTGAAGCCAAGGGTAACAGATGAATATGAGCTTAACTGGGAGAAACCAGATACAGCTGCAATAATTGGATTTCTATGTGGAAAACATGATTTCAGTCAAAGCAGAGTGATGAGTGCCATTGAAAAGATGAATAGAGGGTTCAAAATTACTGGAGAGAGAACCACACTAGACAGGTTCTTCGGTTAAGATAGTAAAGCCAATAATTTATTTCTTACAAAATACCCATATCTATACAATGAAAATCTTAGCTATTCAGACGAGCCCAAACTATAATGGACTAACTGCTAGTACAGCAAATTCCATTCTAAATGGCGCAAAATCAAATGGGCATGAGGTTGAGTTGATCAATCTAAATGACCATATTATCAAGAAATGTAAAGCGTGTGAAACCGGGTGGGGAGAATGTAGATCAAAAGGTGAATGCATACTTGAGGACGATTTCCAGAAACTAAGGGAGAAAATAGATGAATCTGATTTTCTAGTTTTCACCACACCTGTATACTGGCATGATATTAGTGAATCAGCAAAAACATTTTTAGATCGACTTAGAAGATGTGAGACCCATTACAACTTTCAAAGATACACTGATAAAACAGCGATAGGGATTGCAGCCGCTGGAGGTAGTGGTAACGGAGCCGCTAGAGCGTTATATCTCCTGGAAGATTACATAAAACGATTAGGCTTCAACATCTTCGATCTCGTGACAGTTACCCAGAAAAATAAATCTCATAAATTACCAATGTTAGAAGAGGCCGGAAAGCTAATTTAAATTGAACTAGCATATTCATATTTTTATTTATATTAGAAAAACATGAAGAGTTTAATATTTTATAGGGATCATAACGAACTAAAATAATCTGTTACGGCTTAAACCAAGCTAAATTAAAATAAAACTAATACATTGAAATAGTTATCAAAAATATAATTAAAATAGCTCTAAAAAAGTTACATAATTAATCAAATTTATTATCTAATAGTATAGTTATATGTCACATGCCCATCCGAGAATATCTATTATCAAGTGAGTACATCAAGTATTGGAGCGACTTCAATGTGAATTACGCTGGGCAAGACTACAAGATTTACATTACCAATCTTAGGCTGCTAATGTTTAAGGCGAAAGGATTGTTCTTTGGAAATGAAGAGATCATTACCGAGACATGGAGGCAGATAACCGGCTTACAATACAATGAGACAGGTAAGCTCAGTAGAAAAGGGCAGTTTAAATTCACAGGAAGTAACGGTGAGTTTATACTTGAGGGGCCTAAAAAAGGAATGCTTGGTTTATTCAAGGTTATTCAGAGACAGACCCTAGAGCCAGAATAGCGCCTTCTTATGTCGTATATTTTTTGTCAGATAGATATCTGTCACCATGGTCAGGTAGTACTGTGACTACATTCTTGCCAGCAGGCAATTCCTTAGCAATCTTGTTTGCTAGAAATACATTGGCTCCAGAGCTTACACCGCAGAATAATCCTTCTTCCCTGACTAATCTCTCAGCCATATTAATGGCGTTATCATTTGAGACCTTGACAATACGATCGATGATGCCACTATTTATCATGTCCTCTATTATCCCACCAGTAACCTCGTCGGGAGCTCCAGGAACTCTCGTGTAACCTTCGCTGAGAGGGTGCTTTGCTGAGGCTGGTTCTGCTCCTACGATCATAACTTCAGAGTCTGCTTCTTTGAGCGCTTTAGCGACGCCGTATAGAGTTCCGCCTACACCAATAGAGGCAACGAACGCGCCGACATTAGAATCGAGCTGTGTTAATATCTCCTTACCGGTTTTAATGTGGGCTCTGGTATTGGATTCATTACTAAATTGCCTAGCCCACCAAACATCAGATCTGCTTGTCTCCTCTTTTAGGCATCGTATTCTTGTATCAATCTCAACCTCAGCACCAGCGATACTTCCTTCCTCTCCATGTTCTAACTCAAGCTCTAAGACTCTGGCACCATAACTCTCCATAATACTGATCCTCTCCTTCGTCATACCTTCAGGGAGATAAATCTCTACGTTATATCCTAGCTGTTTCCCTACGAAACTAAGTGCTATTCCTGTATTGCCTGTGCTCGCTTCTACAATAGTATAGCCTGGTTTCAGATCACCTCTTCTCTCGGCATCCCGTATCATTTGGATTGCGATCCTATCCTTCAGACTACCACTTGGATTAAGATACTCAGCTTTGACGAAAACGTTTCTAGATTCCTCTACTACCTTCTGTAGTTTGATGATAGGCGTATTTCCAATAGATTCCAGTATACTATCGTATAGTCTCAACTTCATCATATATACGGAGTCTTTTGATAAATAATAAATAGTAGTCAAATAATATGAAAAAAAATCAGGAATAGAAACGTGTGATCTCCTCGACTGCAGAAATAAGACTCTCAATCTCATCCAATGTATTATAGACATATGTCGAAGCACGCACATTACCTTCATTAAGATTGAAAAGTTCCTTGATTAAAGGAAGTGCACAGTGATGCCCCGACCTGACCGCTATATCGTATTCTGTATCCAAGGTCAAAGCGACATCGTGTGGATTCATATCTTTTATGTTAAATGTGGCTAGACCGACTCTTTGTTTTGGATCCTTTGGGCCATATACCTCGACATTTTCTATCTGACTTAATCCCTCAATTAGCTTATTTGCCAGTTTTAAATCCCATTCCTCAACATTTTTCATCCCGATCCCTTCCAGATAACTGCAAGCCTCGCCAAGTCCGATAACTTGGGCAATAGCTGGAGTCCCCGCCTCAAACTTCATTGGCGGAGGGGCAAGGGTATAATCTTCTATGTTAACATCTGCGATAGTGCCTCCACCAATGCAAAGAGGTTCTGTTGTGGCCAACTCAGCCTCAGCGATATATAGCCCACCAGAACCAGTTGGTCCAAGCATCTTATGCCCGCTGAAGGCTAGGAAGTCAACTTTGTTTCTACTAACATCAGTCTCAATGTGAGGAACGCCTTGAGCTCCGTCAACCAGAGTCTTGGCACCGTGCTCATGGGCTATCTCGGTTATCTCTTTAACAGGTAAGATGCATCCTAAAACATTAGAGACATGAGTGAATGCAACTAGTTTAGTGGAGTCGTCGATTGCCTTCTCGAATTCAGCCATATCAAATAGACCCTCGGGGGAGGACCTGACCACTTCAACTTTTGTACCGAAGCGTTCTCGAACTCTCAGCCATGTGATAAAATTACTATGATGCTCGATCACGGTTGTGACTATCTTGTCCTCCTTACCCCAATCCATACTGTTAGCAATTAGATTGATACCCTCGGTTGTATTCTTGACCAGTGCAACATTCGACTTGCTAGGCGCACCAATAAACTCAGCAATTTTTTCATGGGCGTTTTCATATTCCTCACTAGCTTTCTGGCTCCAGCGGTGTATCCCTCTCTCAACATTTGCCCTGTACTCCCTGTAGAACTCCATCTCCTTCAATACAACCTGTTCAGGTGTAAGACTACTAGCGGCACTATCGAGATAGGTATATTCTTGGTTTAAAATAGGAAAATCCTTACGAACTGAGTTTACATTAAGCAACTTAATCAAAGAAAAGTGGGGATACCTCTTAATAATTTCGACTATGGCACGGTAACACTCTTCGCTAGATTACGGGGCTTATCGGGGTCAAGTCCTTTAAGCACAGCTAGCTTGTAGGAGAGAAGCTGCATTGGGATTACATATGGAATAGGTGATAGGATCTCCGGTATACCCCTGGGCATCTCGATACAATCATCCGAGAGACCTTTTATCTCCTCATCACCTTCCTCGCATATTGATAGGATCTTTGCTCCCCTAGCTTTCATCTCCATTATACTACCAACTATCTGACTATGAGTCTCTCCCCTTGGACATACAAAGACGCAAACAACATCGTCTTCTATGATGCTGATTGGTCCATGCTTACTCTCTCCAGCAGGGTAAGCCAGGGATGGTACGTAGGTTATCTCCAGGGTTTTCAATCTACCTTCGAGGGCGGTAGCGGAGCTTATCCCTCTTCCAAGGAATAGAAACAACTTCTCATTTTTATACTTCTTTGCCAAATCCATAATCTGCTCATAGCTATCATCTATTGTATCGTTCACCCATTGGGGAACCTTTTCCAGGTTCTCCTCCATCTCATCAAGCTCGTCCTGAGAGAGTTTTCCCCGGTGCTTTGCAAGCCTTAAAGCAAGTTGAGCAAGGACAAGTACCTGAGAAGTAAAGGTCTTGGTTGCAGCAACACCAATCTCTGGGCCTGATTGTTGTATGATATATGCACGAGATACCCTTGTTAGCGTGGAACCCACAGTGTTTGTTATTCCTAAAACAGTGGCTGCTCTCATTCTTGCATGGTCAATAGCTTTTAGTGTATCATAGGTCTCACCAGATTGGCTTACACTGAGGATTATTGAATCTATACCAACTGTTGAGCCATATCTCTCCACGAACTCGGATGACACTACTGGGATAGTGGTTAACCTCGAAATCTGAGAGAAAATATACGATCCTGCTAGACAGGAATGATAACTAGTTCCAGCCGCTGTTAGGAAAACTTCCTTTCCTCTGTCTAGGAACTGTGTGAGTAAATTAAGATATTGTTCCTGTAGTCTTAACCCATCCCTAAGACTATCAGGTTGTTCATGTATCTCCTTCAACATGAAATGCTCGTAACCCTGTTTCTCAGCCATTTCAAGGCTCCAGTTTACCTCCTTGAGCTCCCTCTCAACAGATGATCCATCAATGATCTTAGAGATCTGATATTCATTTAAAGTGATAACTGCCATCTCTCCGTTTCTCATATAGGCTATCTTGTTTGTATATGGGAGAAGAGCAGGCACATCTGATGCACAATATAGCCCATCCTCAGATACACCTAATACCAGAGGACTTTCGTTTCTTGCACAGTATATCTTGTCTGGCTCATCGACTGATAGTAGTGCAATTGCATATGACCCCTTCAATCTACGCAGGACCCTTAGGAATGCCCCCTTAAGCCCTACCTCTCCTTTGAGTTCCTCCTCAATTAGGTGAGGTATGACCTCAGTATCAGTTCTTGATACAAAGTTGTGACCTTTCTCGATCAACTCTGCTTTAATTTCTGCATAGTTCTCAATAACACCATTATGAATTAGAGCAATTTTACCTGAACAATCTGTGTGAGGGTGGGCGTTAACCATACTTGGTGCCCCGTGAGTGGCCCAGCGAGTGTGACCTATTCCAATTGTCCCTTCCATGTTTTTTATATTTAATTCCTTAACAACCTCTTCTATACGCCCTTTATCCTTCCTAACTTCTAGATTTCCATTATCAAGAATGGCAACACCGATCGAGTCATATCCTCGATATTCTAGGCGCTTAAGAGAGTCAGTTATCAGTTTAACTGCCTGCCCCTGTTTAATTATACAACCGAATATTCCACACATTTTGAATCACTGTAATGTTCTTTGATACTATAACTCCATCTATTAAACAATATTACTAATTAAGAGATCATTAACCTGCTTAAAGCCACTGCTCCAGTTCTTGATCAAGTCTTTTCTGCAGTCTTCTCCTTCTCATATAATACCATATCAACCAGGTCATTGTAAAGAAAGGTACTATGTCGAGACCAGGAATAAGCTCAGCGAGTGCAAAGATACCCAAGAAATTGTAGTATACCACACAAAATATGAACCCTATAAAATCAATTACATCCCCAATTAGTGGTGTTAGGAATATCGGAGCAATGTATTCTATCAAGTCTAAACCTAAACAGATTGAGAGCGTTGCTAGTTCCTCCCATGAAATCTTCAATATCCATGGAGCTGAGACTGTCTGGGTCTCCAAAATGTCACCGAATAATTATAGTAATTAGAGTATAAAAAGTTGGGCTATCGGATTGGAAGAATATACTGGCTCTCATCGGGCACAACAATAAATTGTCCTTTACCAGATTCAGCGATATCTCTTAATGTTTCAAGGTAAAGGTAGAGTTTAGTAAGTTCTGAACTATTCAAATCAGGGTTGCTTGAAGAAATTATTAATATAGCTTCCCTTGTGCTATTAGCCAAAAGTAACCTTGATTGTGCTTGTCCTTCTGCTTTTTTAATGGCTGATTCTGCGTTAGCTTCCGCTAAAACGAGCTGCCTTGTCTTGTTAAATTCAGCTGCTATTGCCAGCTGTTCAGCTGCTAGTTTTTTCTCTATGGCTTCAACGAATGTTGTTGGTAAAGCTATCTTTCGAATGTTCACAGCATCCAATGTAATGGCGTCCTGGAGGCTTGGCTCGCTATTAAAAGCATCTCTTAACTGCTGTTTGAGTACAGTACCTATAGCCTGTCTGAGCTCTATGGTCTCAATAGCCGTATAATTAACCAATAAGTTACGAACAGTCTCTCTAATAATTGGAATTATTGCCCTATCCTTCCAATCCAGTCGAGGGTATCTGGTATAAAGATCTCCGGCATAATTTGGATCAATACTCCATCTTACAGTAATGTCAACATCGACCTTCAAACCATCTTTGGTTAAGCTTTCTACTGCAGGAAAATCTCCTTGCCCAGTGGCATCGCTCCACATATGAATGCTATCAGTTGCTACATATATTTTGTAAACGCTTGCCCATGGTGCTTTTACGAAGTATTGAGCATTTTGACCCGTCCCAACTACATTTGTGCTTCCAAATACTGGGTCAACTATCACGGCCACGTAACCTACAGTAATTCTACCCACGCTGAAAAATACTACACCACCGGCTATAATCAATAAAGCAATTATTATTACAGCTATACCCTCTATTCTTGGGCCCTCGAAGTCAAACCTACGCTCCATCTTAATTCACCAATATCCAAAGAATTGTTATTTTTATTAATTTTTATAAAAATTAGTCCCTTATGCCCTCAAGAACGCTTATTGCGTTCCATATCCTAGTCCTGCTATACATTGGCATATTAGGGTCCTGACTTATTTCCTCAAGTATTGCAATTGCATTAGCTGCCCTGGCAGCAACGCTCAACTCTTGATCAACAAGCATGTCAGCTGCCTCTTTTGCGGTCCTCCTAATATTTCTAGGTGTAGTATTATCATCCGCAATCATATTGAGGATACTCATGGCTTGTTCAAGTTTTTTCCTATACTCGTCTTTAATTTCACTCAACTTTACAACCTCCGCTTTGCGGCAATTCGATAGATTTGGAGTATAGGAATAATGTCGGGATAAAAACTCTTTCCTTTTACACTCTTTGAAGGGTTTTAAGGTACTCAGGAAGCTCTTTTACACTATCTAATAACACTGGAGGAGGCATCTCATTAGTCCAACTTCTAAGACCCCTTCTACCAGTAGCTACTCCGATAAAATCACAGCCACTACTGCTTGCACTATCACTATCTATCTGGTGATCACCAACCATCACTGTTTCAGAAATATCAACGCCAAGCCTTTCAGCTGTATATAACAAAGCTTCAGGATATGGCTTAGGTTTAGGGGTCTCGCCTCTACCTAAAATTAAATCAAAATGGTCTTTCACACCGATTTTCTCAAGTGCTTCCACAGCGTATTCGTTATGACCTCGGGTTAATATCGCTAGTTTATACCCCATTTCTTTTAGCTTTTTGATCGCCCAAGCGGCGCCAGGGATCTCTTTCAAGTTTTTAATTGACTCAAGCTCTCCTTGGTTCATGAAAAAATCCATTTTTTCCAGTATTTTTTCTCGCTCTTCCTCAGGTTTCTCAGTCTTATCCCAGTATTTCTCTACCTCTTCAAGAATTTGTACTGTAGTTTGATTCGTTGGACTAAGTTTATCTCTCGGGTATCCATTCTTCTCCAGTTCATTTATCATATTTCGCTTCATTTTTGGGAAATCTACACTTGTCTCAATAAGTGTGCTATCCAAGTCAAATACGATTGCTTTAATTTTCACCGTTCTCACCAAGGGTTATCCTCTTAATAGTTGTCTAATTTTTATCGTTTTCCTAAATATTTTTAGTATCTCAGCGAGTAGAGGAAATGATGGTTCGTTGCATCGACTGCAGATGGGCTACCAAAATCGATAAAGAACTTCGCTGGAAAATGAGTCAAGAAAACAAGGAGATCTTGAATATTTTGGAAAACCGTGGATTCGATCTGGAGGAATTCAGATACTGTGAGGTTCTTGGTTACATTGAATCAAAGATTATGCGAAGAAACTGTGAAAAATGGGAAAATCAACCATACCCAGAATGATTGGTTCTATATTTATTTAATCCTCCTACCATCATGTAGTGATAATTATGCTTTTTCTAAGTGACCATGATATTGAAAAACTCCTGAATATGGAGGAAGTTATAGACACCGTCGAAGGTGCCTTTAGAGAATACGCGGAAGATAAGGTGATACTACCACCTCGAAGTACGATAATGGTGCCCAAATATAATGGGTCAATAAGCTTCATGCCCAGCTATCTAAAAGGATCAGAGGCTCAAGCAACAAAGATAATCAGTATCTATCCTGATAACCCTGAGAAAGGACTGCCGACAACTATAGCTTGGATAATTGTAAACGACCCAGAGACCGGTCTGATAGAAGCATTCATGGATGCTACACACATAACAGCTATGAGAACAGGGGCAATTACAGGAGTAGCAGCACGTTATCTAGCACCTAATGATGCAACGACTGCAGCAGTTTTCGGTGCTGGGGTTCAGGGCAGGACACAATTATGGGCTGCATGTACTGTAAGGCCAATTGATAGAGCATATGTTTATGATCTAGACGCGAGAGCTATGGAATCATTTGCTCGAGACATGGAAGAGAAGTTAGATATTGAGATATCTATATCTGAAACCGGGAAAGAAGCATGCAGAGACGCTGACATAGTCCTTACAGCAACTACGAGCTCCAAACCAGTAATCAAGTACGAGTGGCTGAAAGAAAATGTGCACGTTAGCGCTATAGGAGCATTTTATCCTGACTGGAGGGAGTTAGATACAGCAACTGTAGCCGAATCTAAACTTGTAGTAGATGATTACGAGGGCATAATGTTGGAAGCTGGTGATATCCTAATACCAATTAATGAGGGAGCAATAACAGAGGAGCATATTTACGCCGAATTAAAAGAACTCGTCTCAGGGAAAAAGAAGGGAAGAACCCCAGAGGACAAGCTAACCGTATTTAAATCGGTTGGTATTGCCATACAAGACAGCAGTGTGGCCAATCTAATCCTTAGCAAGCTTGATTTCTAACCCTTATTGTTTTATCTCACTATTATCAATATTATCGGATCCAAGTTCATTGAGGTGTAAAGAGACGACCAAGAAATACATAGTAACAATAGACGAGGACCAGTGCAAGGGATGCCTTCTATGTGTTCATATATGTAACACTAGAGGGGGAAAGGTTTTGAAGGAATCGGAAAAAAAGACAGCCCTTGGAGGTACAAAGCCAGAGCTAGATGGAGATTGTATAGGCTGTAGATGGTGTGAGAGGTACTGCCCCGACTTCGCGATAAATGTGGAGGAAACAGATGATGCTTGAGCCAGGTAAACACTTCGTTCTAGGAAACATAGCCTGTGCGGAAGGTGCTATAAGAGCCGGATGTAGTTTTTTCGCAGGGTATCCAATAACACCAGCGAGTGAGATCAGTCACCATATCGCAGCCGAACTACCCAAAATAGGGGGCATGTTTGTTCAGATGGAAGACGAGATCGCAAGTATAGCAAGTGTCATAGGTGCTTCATGGGCTGGAGCGAAATCGATGACCGCTACCAGTGGACCAGGTTATAGTCTAATGCAAGAAAACATCGGGTATGCTCACATGACAGAGACTCCACTGGTATTGGTTAACGTGCAGAGGAGCGGCCCAAGTACAGGGCAGGCTACCCTACCCGGTCAGCAGGATATCTATCAGGCTAAGTATGGCAGTCATGGCGACTATGAGGTAATTGCTCTGAGTCCTTGGAGCGTACAGGAGATGTTCGATCTCACAGTTAAAGCATTCAATCATGCTGAGACATACAGAACACCTGTTATGTTAATGAGCGATGGACATATTGGTCACATCAAGGAAAAATTAATAGTACCAGAAAATGTTCAGATAAAAAATAGGAAGGCTCCCCTAAGTAAAGATGTAAACCCTTGGGGAACAGATGACACGGATGGTGTTCCACCAATGCCGAGGTTTGGAGATGGGCATCAGCTACTAGTAACAGGATCTACTCATAGGCCAGATGGTGTAAGGGATTTTTCCCCCGAATATCATCAAATGATAGTTTATCGTACTAGAGATAAGATCCTTAATGCGGAACCCAATCTTCGCGACATACATAAAGAAAAAATAGAAGATGCAGATACGGTGGTACTTTCTTTCGGAGCAACTGCCAGACCTTGCTTCGAGGCCGTACAGAAAGCCAGAGGCAATGGGATAAAAGCTGGCTTATTTAGGCTCAGGACATTATGGCCATTCCCTGATGAAGAGATTAGAGACTTGGCTGAGAGAGTGGATTCAATAATAGTAGCTGAGATGAATTTTGGTAAGCTAGTGAAAGAGGTTGCTCGAGTAACTCAAGGCAATTGTCATGTATTTTCCTTAGCAAAAGTGGGTGGTGTTCTACCACTAGCCAGTGAGGTACTTGATTACATAAAGAGGTCAGCACAATGAAGAGTCTAAACTATTATAGAGATAAGTACATCAGAAGTCAGCCTAGTGCTTTCTGCCCAGGTTGCGGAGGGGGGATAATACTAAACAGTTTTTTGCGTGCTATAGACGACCTTGGGATAGACCAGGATAAGATTCTAGCGGTCTCAGGAATTGGATGCAGCGCTTGGATACCAAGCCCGAATTTCAAGGGGGATACGCTGCACACAACCCATGGAAGAGCCATAGCTTATGCTACTGGAGCAAAGGCAGTTAACCCTGAATTAAAAACGGTTGTATTCACAGGAGATGGAGACGGTGCTGGAATAGGTGGCAATCACTTAATTCACGCTGCCAGAAGAAACATAGACCTGACAGTGATCCTCGTAAATAACATGAGCTATGCCATGACTGGTGGACAGATTGCACCTACTAGCTTCCACGATGAGAAAACTGTTACAAGTCCCTATGGCAACCCTGAATCACCTTTCGACATCACCCAACTCGTCAAGGCAGCCGGAGCAACCTACGTTGCAAAATGGAGCACGTACCATGTTGTTGAACTGCAGAATAGTATTAAAGAAGCAATTAATCATAGAGGATTTAGCTTTATCGAGATACTCAGTCAATGCCCTACCCAACAGAGAAGAATATTCAATCTAAAAGGACCTATTGATAGTCTTCCCCCAAGGATTCTTGAGATGTTCAAGGAGAGCACGATTGTAAAGGGAAAAAAACACAGGGATAACTACTTCTATGTGGTTCCCAAGCGTTCTCCAAGAGAAACCTTAGAAGAAATAACTCAAGATATCGATCCTAAAGCGGTAATTGTGGATCATATGGGATTCGGTCAAGTCATAAAAATTAATGACCGAGAGCTCGAAAATAAGGTAGAAAAAATTGATACTGTAGAGAAGCTAGTTGGACCTCAAGAGGGAAAGGTAGAACTTGGCATATTCGAGAAGAAAGAGAGACCCGAGTTTATTGACTCCTTACAGAAGATAATCCAGAGAGCACAGAGGGAAATGCAATGAAGCAAAATATTCTGATAGGGGGAACTGGTGGACAGGGAATTGTTGCTGCTGGCGAATTCCTCAGCCAAGCATTATTCATGAAAGACTATGAAGTGATGTTTGGAAGGAGCTATGGATCTGAAGCTCGAGGAGGAAGCTGTAGGAGTGAGGTTATAGTTAGTGATAATCAAATTAACGATCTCCAATTCGAAGAAAGCGACATATTCATCTGTCTTAGCCTTCCTGCATTCAAAAAGTACATCAAAAAAGCAAGATCTGGGTCAATAGTGATTACAGATTCAATGGTTATCAACAGGGTTGAGGAAAAAATACGTGATGACATTGAACTCTTTCCAGTACCTGCTAGAGACATTGCGTTGAGACTGGGTAACCAGATAGTCGCAAACATGGTTATGTTGGGTGCACTGGCAAAACGAAGCGAAATAGTGAGATTAGAGTTATTGAAAGATGCTATAAAAGAGAACATGAGAGAAGATATGCAAGAAATAAATCTCAGGGCCCTCGAAGAGGGATATACTCACATTTAGGTGATATGAACGAGTAGAATATACCCTAAACTCCCTATTCCTGGAGTAGCAGCTCTAACACTTAGAAATGATACCATTCTTCTAACTCAGAGAGGTAAAGCACCCTCTGAAGGTATGTGGGGACTACCTGGAGGAGCGGTTGAATTGGGCGAGAGAGTTGAGGAAGCGGTGATTCGTGAGGTAAAAGAGGAGACCGGGATTACAGTTAAACCGGTGGAACTGATTGCGGTTTTTGATTCTATACACAAAGATCAAGATGGAAAGTATCTTTATCATTATATATTATTGGAGTATCTCTGTGACTATGTTGCTGGAGAGGTAACTCCAAATTCAGATGCTCCTGACGCAAAGTGGGTTCCTCTTAACGATTTGGATCAAGTTCCAATAATGCCTAGCACCAAGAAATTTATTTTAAAAATCTTTGGCGAAACTCAATAACATCCAAATGGTTAAATAGACTCATATAAAATTACCATTTGGATATGGTTAATGTAGATGTTGAGTTGGACTGTAAGGGCATGTTTTGCCCAATGCCAATAGTACAATTAAAGAAAGCGACAAAAAATATGTCAAGCGGTCAAACCCTGAAACTTCATGCTACCGACCCAGGAAGTGTAAGAGATGTCCCTGCTTGGGCACAAAAGACAGGAAATGAGATAATAGAAACTAGTCAAAACGGGGATGTTTACGAGTTTATAATTAGGGTGAAAAGATGAGCGAAACTAAAAAAATGGCTATAATAGTACATAGTAATACCCTTGATAAGCTATATCCTGTTCTTATGTTGGCAAGCACTAGTGGAGCGATGGATATGGAGGCAAATCTTTTCTTCACCTTTTGGGGCATGGATGCCATCAAGAAGGGTGGTTTAGATTCAGTAACTCTCCCAGGAATAATGAGGTTAGGGACTGGCATGATGAAAGGAAAAATCAAGGAAGCGGGCGTTCCTACTTTGCCTAAGCTTCTTGAGATGGCCCGGATGACAGAGAATGTAAAACTATATGCATGCAGTACTACGATGGAATTATTAGGTGTAGAAAAAGAAGACCTCATCCCTGAGGTGGATGAAATTGTTGGCGCAGCGACCTTTCTCTCCATTGCTCAGGAATGCGATGTACAGCTTTTCATATAGGTGACTATATGGGCAAGATGCTGATACTTCTCTGTGACTCACCCTTTCATCATGAGAGCGTTGAACACGCTATTGAATTAACCCGAAATTCCATTGAAAAGGGACATGAGGTGGATATATACCTGATGATGGATGGGGTATACAACCCGATGATCTCTCAGAGTGGAGAACCCTTTCATATGGAGTCAATTAGCGATCAAATAAAGAAGCTTGTAGCAATGGGGGCAGAGATAAGTGGATGTAGAGTGTGTATGGAACTGAGAGGTATATCTGAGGTAGACTTACCCCCGGGAATCGACATCGGAGGAATCTTCGATTTATCGGACAGCATAGCTGAAGCCGATGTTGTTTTGAGTCTTACAGGTGCAAACTAATGACTGAGAAAAATGTTATCATAATTATAAAATCTCAGCCCTTCAGCAATCTAAATTATTATGAGGCATTAAGAACGGCTGTTGGATTATGGGAGCATATTGTGAAAATATTATGGAGAAGCAAAGGTGTACATGCTACTATAAAAAAGGCTGATAATAGCATAACGAAGAAATTCTTCGATGAGTTTTTCGATCTCGATATAGAACTTTACGTCGATCGGGATGAAATTGTGGCCAGAGGATTCACTTATGAAGACATTCTTGATGGTATATCGCCAATTGACGATACTGAGATTTTGGCACTTATTGAAGAATCAGATGCCAGTTTGGTGTTCTAAAGATGAAAAAAAAGTTATTCATAATAAGTCGTGAAGATGATAAAGCATTAGAGATTGCATTGTCCAGTAAAAGGGGAGATATCTTTCTACTACAAGATGCAGTATATTATCTTATTAAGAACTCAAAAATCGTAGATAGGCTTAGAGAGACTGTGAATACGGATAAAAAAATATTCGCACTTGAATCGGAGGTAATCAAGAGAGGTATTAGTGAAAAACTGTTTGCAGGTGTTGACCTACTGACATATGATACTTTCGTTGACATTCTGTTCGATGGATATACCGTAATTAACCTGTGAAAAACATGATTAAATTAGATGAATTAGACCATGAAATTCTGGAACTACTCGGACAAGATAGTAGACAATCTTACAGAGAAATAGCGAAAAAACTTGAAGTAAGTCATGTCAGTATCTCAAATCGGATAAAGAAAATGGAAGAGGAAGGGATTATATTAGGTTACTCAACAGTATTGAACCCAGAAAAACTTGGATTCTATCCTCTTTGTTTACGAATATCTCCAGATTCAAGATCTGATCTATCAAAAGTTGGCAGAACAATTGCCGAAAACAGAGAGATTAAAGTAGTTCTAAGAGTTAGTGGGGAATGCGAGCTTCTAGCTCTAGCCATGTGCGAAGACCGGGAAAAGGCCATAGATCTACTTAATGAATTACACAAAATACCCGGTATTCATAAGGCCGAGAGCCACGTGGTGCTAGATACGATTAAACTAAGTGGGATACAACTAAAGACTTAATTTTCGTTCATTTTATCAACCTATCATTCTCTCTAGGATAATATGTTACGGATAAGTGTTGATGTAGGTGGAACTTTTACTGATCTGGTTGCATTCGATGAAGAGACGGGTAAGATTCTGAACATCAAAACACCAACGGTTCCTAAACGACCTGAGAAGGGGGTTATAAATTCTATTACTGAATACCTAGAGCAACACAATCCTGAAGAAATTAGAATGATCGGACACGCCACAACAATAGCCACTAATTCTCTTCTCGGCCAGATTGATTTAGATTTACCCCCTACCGCTTTTATTACAACAGAAGGTTTCAGAGATGTTCTTGAGATAGGCCGCCAGAGGAGGGCGGAGGTCTACAATCTTTTCTTTGAACGCCCCTCTATGCTTGTTGATAGAAGATTCAGATACACTGTAAAAGAGAGAATAAACTCTAACGGAGACATAATTTATCCACTAAAACCTGAAGAGATCGAACCTGTAGTGGAGGACCTAATTAAAAATAAGATCAGATCCGTAGCTATAGGATATTTGAACAGTTATGCAAACTCGGTTCACGAAGAACAGACATATAAAAGCCTAAAGCTAAGGATTCCAGGTCTATTTCTAACAGCCAGCTACATGATAAGTAATGAGTATAGGGAATATGAGAGGTTCAGTACAGCTGTCGTTAATGCCATTTTAATGCCCATTATGAATACATACCTATCGAACCTAGAAAAAGATCTTTCCAAGCAGGAAATCACAGCTCCTTTATATGTCATGCAGAGCAACGGCGGATTGGCCAAGAGCGAGATCGTATCTCAGAAACCAGCAACAATAGTAGAATCTGGGCCCGCTGCCGGGGTAATAGCTTCGGCTTGGCTTGGAGAGTATTTGGGTGTAAGGGATATCATAAGCTTCGACATGGGGGGCACCACTGCTAAAGCTGGCACGATAAGGGGGAGAGTTCCAGAGGTAGTTTCGGAGTATGAGGTCGCAGGAAAAATACATATGGGTAGACTAATTAAAGGAAGCGGCTACCCTGTGAGGTTTCCTTTCATAGATTTAGCAGAGTGTAGCGCCGGTGGTGGGACTATAGCAAGGGTGAAAAATGAAGTTCTAGAGGTAGGGCCAACCAGCGCTGGTGCGATCCCTGGGCCCGCCTGTTATGGTCGTGGAGGAACTGAGCCTACCATAACAGATGCAAATTTGCTTCTCGGGAGACTGAACAAACAGAGCTTACTTGACGGAAGAATGGAAATAGATGTCGAGTCAGCTGAGAGAGCCTTCATGAAGATAACAAGTTCATTAGGATTATCAAAGCATGAGGCAGCTATGAGCGTTATTCTTGTAGCCAACAGTATGATGGCTAAGATACTCAGAATTGTTAGCGTGGAACGAGGATTTGATCCAAGAAACTTCTCCCTTGTTGCGTTCGGTGGAGCCGGACCAATGCATGTATGTGCCTTAGCAGAGGACCTAAAAATTGGAAAAATCGTTATTCCTCCTAATCCAGGCA
>WJIV01000243.1 GCA_014730055.1 Candidatus Bathyarchaeota archaeon | reverse complement strand
GCGCAATAGAAAATCCCACAATAGATATCCCTAACAAGATGTGGGGCTCCGCATTTACTCATACAAGAGACGCATTAGACATGGCAAAAGAGGGAAAAAAAAATTTTAGGATTTAAATCCTTAATTATTCTGAAGAAATAACCATCAAGGTAAATGTCTTATTAAAATACTATGTCTAGAGGTGTACGTTTAAAATCCTCATCGTTCGTTATGATTCTCCTAGCGCCAGTTTTCTGTGCACATGCCAGGTGTAACGCGTCCTCGAGATCAAGTTTGTAATCCACCATATACCTGTAAGCTGTACTGAAATCCAGTAACTCCAGAGGAGTTAT
This sequence comes from Candidatus Bathyarchaeota archaeon, assembly GCA_014730055.1. The sequence continues at coordinate 7,267 of WJIV01000243.1, read as the reverse complement.
ACTCAAGCCTAATAGTGATGTAAATGACTCAATTATCCCGGATATTAGGGACTCATCTTTGAGGTTACCTCCAGTCAAACCTGAGAGTATGATCGGAACCTCGTAAAGTGTAAGTGCAGAAGTAGAGTATCCACCTTGACTTGACTCGATTTTTTTTACCCACCTGAGCGCTCGCTCTCCGTATTCTGGATGTGCCCTAGCCAGTATATGAACACGTTAACGTCTATGTATGCTTCTTTTTCCACCAGTTTTTCAACGCCTCAGAAGAATATTCATCAAGGTCCAATGGCCACCGCTCTATCTTAAAGGCCCCATAGAACCTATCTGAGACGGGGTTCAGGGGTTTTAGTATAACCTGTTCATTCTCTTCCTCTAAGACTATTTGCCCTCCTTCCTTCAGTCCCACCCTCTCCCTCACCTCTTTTGGTATTACTACCCTGCCCTTCTCATCGAGCTTAACTATCATAAGCTAATCCCACAAATAATTACCAATCCCACATTTTAAAACATTCCCACCAAGTCAATGCCTCCAACAGATATAACAAATAAGTAGACCTCACAGAATTCAAAACTTCCCAAATTACTGTAATAACTGATTAACCAGTCAACCTATAACGGTCAGTATTACCCAGTCTATACTATGGACGCCTCCTCTGGTACTCCTCCAGATCAGGCATTTAGAAAACTAGGGGAATGACCAGGAGCGCGGCTTCGTTGAATATTGATGAATAATCAGTGATGAGGAGGTCAAATCTTGATAAAATATAGTACAGGTGTAGGTCATGTTCCTCTAGTTCTGCGTCACTTAGAATGTAGACATTTACGTTCCCATGGAGCCTGGGATCCTTTTCTTTATTTTTGTGTGGTTTGTACTCAAGGAAGTAATTTTGCTTCTCCAGTAGGTGTAGCAGGTACTTTGAATATTTTTAGAAAATCAGGAATACCGGTAACTTGAAACCTATTTCTACATACCTGTTTACCAGTTCTTGGTACAAAACTCTAGGATACAGTAAAACAAGTTGAACCAAATATTTATGTCCTACTAAACTATAAGTAGTACCTGTTGCGGAGTATGACTGAGATCAGAGTTACTAGGAAAGGCCAGATCACAATACCAGTTGAACTGAGGAGGAAATTCAAGATAGAGGAAGGCTCCAAGGTAGAGGTGACTGAGGAGGAAGGCAGGATAGTGGTAAGACGCCAGACCAGCATCTTCGACCTCGCCGGGGAAAGCAAAGACCGGGGAGACGTAAACCAACTGAAAAAGTTCCTCGACGCCATGAGGGAAGAGGATGCCCAAGAGTAGCATCTATGACTCCAGATTCTTCATCGAGTACTTCTACTCCAGCAACCACGACTTCTTAAAGAGGCTGAAGGAAGATCTCAGATCAGTCAAAGACAGAAAGGTATCAACCATAACCATCCACGAGATCTACCGGATCGACCTGGAGAGGGAGGGCAGGGACGTCGCGAAGACTAGAAGCGAGACGATAAGAAGGAGCTTCAATGTAATAAACGTCGACTACGAGATCGCCGTAAACAGCGCAGAGATAAGGAAAAAACACCGAATCCCCATGGCAGATAGCATCATCGCTGCTACCGCAAAGATACACCGATGCCCAGTCGTTACAGATGACCCCCACTTCCAAGAGATAGAAGGCACAAAAACCCGCTGGTACACAAACCCTTGAACCAGCATAAAAGCATATCGAGCTGTCTTAAACTTTGAATGGGTGCAAACAGGCAAGAGATCAAATAACTTTGAGTAAGCCGTAATAATTGATCTACTAGTCACCCTATGACGTTCCCTGTTACCAGTGGATACCCTTTTTTTGACTTTTACTTTACTTAATCTGATTCACCTTTTTCGATCTTTACTAGTACCTTCTCAGCCTGTTTGAGGCACACTGTTTTTTCCCGGAAAATAAGGAAGAAGGAAATGCTATTACTATCTGTTCATCTAACTTGTCATGTTTTTATGTTCTTTGTGAATCTTTCAATTCTGTTTGCCGCGTCCTCCAGTACTTCTACGTCCTGTACCAGTGCTGGTCTTATGTGGCCGTAAGCCGGGCTCTTTTCACCGATTACGCTTACGCCTCCGTGGGATTCGCCGTTCCCTACAAGCACTCCTTCCACGCGTCCTAGTTCTTCGACGAATTTTGAGACGGGTACGCCGAAAGATGAGACATCTGGGTAAGCATAGAAGGCACCTTCAAAGGTGTGACAGTCTACGCCCTCAATCTCGTTCATACGTTTACAGAAAAACCTCCTCCTCCGGTCGTACTCTTCTCTGTGTGCCCTCATTACAGCCTGGCCATGTTTACCTGAGAGGGCGTCGAAGGCCACTGCGCCTGCTCTCTGGACAAACGTTGCAGGGCGTACCCCGAAAAACCGGGTCTTCTCTTTAACAAGGTCAATGTACCCCGGGGGAATTATTAACGAGGCGAGTCTCCACCCGGTAAAGTTGAACATCTTTGTACCTCCTACGAGTACAAAGGTGCGTTCCTTCATACCCTCGAGGCTGGATATCGCGGTGTGCTCCCTGTCATCATAGATGAATTCACTGTAGAACTCATCCGATATTACTACCAGATCATGTTCAACCGCTGCCTCGGCGATTACCTCCAGTTCCTCTCTGGTGTAAACTGTACCTGTGGGGTTATTGGGGTTACACAGGATAACAGTCTTCGACTTCTCCGTGATCCGTGAGTAAAGATCCTCCGGTTCCAGGTGGTAACCGGTTCCCCGTAGTGGGACTGGGACTACCTTGGCTCCGAGGCTAGGTGGTTCGCTAAAATACCTGCTGAAGGAGGGGTCAAATACCAGCACCTCGTCCCCTGGCTCAAGCAGTGAAGTGTTTGCCATGTGTAAGGCGGGGCTACCGCCGCTGGTCACCAATACCTGATCCGGGTCATAGTTTACCCCGTATTTACTGTAATAGTTCACTATTGCCTCCTTTAGCTCCGGGATCCCTTCAGAGGGCGCATAGTGCGTATAGCCCTCTATTATTGCCTTAATGGCCGCATCACGTATATGCGCGGGGGTAGCAAAGTTAGGGTCTCCTCCGCTTAGGAAAATGCTTCCAGGCTTTACGCCATAATGTTTGTAGGATCTCTCAATCAATACTGTTCACTGCCTCTAACCCACAGCCACAGCTATTTAACACATACCAGTGGATACATACTATCCCAGAATATTTTGCCACAAGTTATGAATTTGTTTTTCAAATAATGTGAATCTCTGGGTTAATCTTCTCACTACTAAAACGTCTATATTCCAGTAAACATTTATTCAGCCATAAAGGTGTGATATTGAAGTATAGAAAATTCGGTAAACTGGACTGGGACGCGTCAGTTCTTGGCTTTGGAGTTATGAGGCTTCCGGTAAGAGGAAAAAATGTCCGGGATATCATGGTCGAACCATCCATAAACATGATCAGACACGCAATAGATAATGGTGTTAACTATATTGATACAGCTTACGTCTACCATGGAGGAAAATCCGAGGAATTACTCGGAAAAGCTCTAAAAGATGGCTACCGGGAAAAAGTTAGAATAGCTACAAAGATGCCCATGAGGCTGGTGGAGAAGGAGGAGGACCTGGATGATTTCTTCTATACTCACCTGCAGAGACTGGAGACTGATTTCATCGATTTCTACCTTCTCCATGGTCTTAGGGAGAGCCGGTGGAAGAAAGTCAAGGATTTCAAGGTGCTCGAATGGGCTGAGGAGAAGCTAGATAAAGGTGAGATCAGGTATCTTGGGTTCAGCTTCCATGATGACCTGGCTCTATTCAAGGAGATAGTTGATTACTATGACTGGACTTTCTGCCAGATACAGTTGAACTATATGGATACCGAGTATCAAGCTGGCCTTGAAGGGTTGAGATATGCGGCGGATAAGGGGCTGGCTGTAGTTGTTATGGAGCCTATAAAAGGGGGTAAACTTGCCGTCACTCCACCGGATGAGGTTGCGAAGATCTGGGGTAAATCCCCGGTGGAACGCACGCCGGCTGAGTGGGCTCTTCAGTGGGTCTGGAACCTGCCCGAGGTAAATGTTGTCCTTAGCGGTATGAGTGAGATGTGGCATGTTAAAGAGAACCTGACGTACGCCGATAGGAGTGGACCCGGGACCTTATCGGAATCCGATATGAAACTATACGATGAGGTCAGGGAGGCTTATAACAGGCTTGGCTTCGTTGGGTGCACAGCCTGCCAGTACTGCATGCCATGCCCTGCCGGACTGGATATCCCGACTATACTGGGATATTATAACGAGTACTATATGAGTGGAGGAGACCCAGGCGTAAAGGAAAGGTACTGGGAGGAGATATCCCCTGAAAAACATTCAGAATACTGTATCGCTTGCGGTGAATGCGAGGAAAAATGCCCACAGGAACTTCCAATACGTAAACTAATGAATGAAAATAACAGACTATTCCCAAAACCAGACAATATTTAGGAAAATGTTTGACCACCACATAAGCGAAAAAATAGGCCTCACTCTCCCCTACTCTGTGGAGAGCACACGTAATTGAGCTAGTGAAAATATTACCGCTTGAGCATCAAACTAGAGTAACTGGAAAATGGCAAGTCCACTGGAAATGCTTTCTCTGGATCTGCGCCACTTTTACAAGAATTGCGTGCTATTACCTTCATATATAATATATGTAAACGCTCAGGTGTTTATGATAACGATAGCAATATATATAGAACAGGGTAACTATTTCCAAATCCCCGGATCTGTTAGCTAAAATTGATTAACAAGTTCAAAGAATTCTGGCAAAGGCAGTCAAGAAACTATAAGGTATTCCTGGCACGTGGATTGCTTGACACCATGTTTGCTGGCAGTGGGGTCAATGAGTACTGGAACATATTTATCACCAGACTAGGAGCGACCTCTGTTGAGCTGGGTATTATCAATAGCACCAGTCACGCGATAATGGCGTTATTAGCATTACCCTCTGGTTGGCTAACGGATCATAGCACCAAAATGAAAAGACTCTATCTTTATGGAAGAGGTCTCCAGATACCGACCCCTTTACTGCGTTTTCTCGCACAGAGTTGGCCCGTGTGTATAGTTATTGAGGTCTGGCAGGCGATTGCTCAAAGAGTAACCGGCCCGCCTTCCCAGATAATCTGGATAAGCTCCCTGAAAGACCGCGATAGAGTCAGGGGTATTTCTTTCCAGAGAGTCATCATATCAATAGCTGGAGTTTTCGCCCCTTTAATCTCAGCTTATGTTGTAACATATTTCGGGGGCCTGGGTTCCGCTGATAATATCAGACCATTATTCTTATTACAGTTTATCATGAGTATAGTAACCTTTTTGCTGATTTTCACTCAGATGCGCGAGGTCTCTTTTACCCGGGAGGCTAATAACCAGGGGGTATATGGCTACTTTTACAGCGTTTTAGATGATGTTCCTGGTTTGAAGCTGCTTTTACTGAGGCAGTGTGTAATGACGCTGGTTTCACATATGAGGATGCCTTTCAGCGGTATCTATATGGTTGACGTTAAGGGAGCGACTGCGTTTATTCTGGGTTGGAGAGGTACAGTATCTACCCTTATAGGTGTATTATTCTCCATGGCTGCCGGTCAACTAGCTGACCGGTATGGTAGAAGAAAGCTTGCCTATATTTCCCGAGTGTTCTGGTGGGCGAGTATAATTGTAACCATTTTTACCCCTCCGGATCATCCTGAGTACCTTATATTAGCTGGTTTACTTCAGGGCATCCAGACGGCCCTATTCATAGGCTGGACCGCTTTTATTCACGAGTATATACCTTTAGATGTAAGAGGCCGCTGGAATGGGATATCCATGTTAACACACGGCGTAATTGGAACAGTATCACCCGTCATTGGAGGGCTTATATGGAATATTAACCCCGATTATATATGGTGGATAAATCTTATCGGCGATGTATTCTTTGTTCTCCCCCTAATGATAATGATACCAAGTAGAGGCAACGAAAAAAATCCAAGTTAATGCATACATATCGTTCGTAATTACACACTAAAAATATCAATCCGAGTAACCTAACACCAAGAAACAGGCCTCATTCTTTCCGTTTCCAAGGTCTTATCCCCTCAGGGTGAGACATAGGTCCATGGTTAAAGTGATTGGAGTCTCAGGGAGCCCCCGCCCCGAGGGCAATACAGAGATACTAGTACGGAACGCGCTGAAAGCAGCAGAAACAGAGGGAGCGCAAACGGAGATTATTCTTCTTTCCGAGAAGAAAGTTTTGCCTTGTACTGCATGTGGGGCGTGTTCCTCAGGTTCCTGCATTATTGATGATGATTTTGAAGAAGTATTCGAGAAAATAACAGGCGCCGATGGGTTGATCTTCGCCAGCCCGAGCTACTTTGAATCCATGACGCCCCAGATGAAGGCCCTCATAGACAGGTCAGGATCCTTTAACAGTGCAGCCTATGGCAGGACAAAGTTTGACGGCAAGGTAGCGGGAGCCATGAGTGTTGCCCGAAGAACAGGCCTAGCAAACGTCTGGACCCAGCTACTACTCTTTATCCTGAGCCAGAAGATGATAGTACCCGGGATTAAAAGCTACGCCAACGCCATAGCCCAGGAAAAAGGAGAAGTACTCAAAGACAAGGAAGGAATGGAGTCCTCATGGGCCCTCGGGCTAGCAGTTACAAGATTAGCGGAGAAGCTAAAGTAAACATAAAGCACAAAAATCTTTATCACTAAATTGGGTGGTAATTAGTCTTTTATCCAAATTATTTTACATCATTCCACGTATCAAGTATCCATGTCAGATCTTAGGATAGTAATCACAGGGGCCTCAAGTGGAATAGGTAGAGCTGCCGCCCTGAAGATGGCTGAGGGTAACACCTTCTATTTGACCTCCCGAAGACAAAAAGAGCTAGAAAATGTCGCGGAGGAAGTTAGAAGCCTTAGTGGTACAGCCCATATGGGCGTCGGCGATATAAGAAACCCTGACCAGGTTAACCTTCTCTCGGAAACTGCCCTCAGCGTGCTTGGAGGCGTGGACGTCTTGATCGCAAACGCGGGTGTCGGTTACTTTGGCTTACTCGAGGATATGACTCTTGAGGAGTATGATGCACAGTTTGAGACCAACGTCCGAGGCGTATTTCTATGGATCAAGAACCTTCTCCCCCACATGAAGGAACAGGAGCACGGCCAGATTATCGTAACCAGCTCGAACCTGGGCCTGGAGACCAGTGGGAGGGCCAGCTTATACAGCGCAACCAAGCACGCGGTACAGGCGATGGTATGGTGTCTAAGAG
>WJIV01000242.1 GCA_014730055.1 Candidatus Bathyarchaeota archaeon | reverse complement strand
GTTCACTAGAGGGGTAATTTTAACGATAAAAAGAATAAAAAGATGTGTTCCAGAAAATACTGAGTCTTGTATAGATTTTCCATAACTACTTCCGCTTTCTCAAGATTTTGTTATCATAATAGTCACTTATGTACTCGAATCCATTTTCAAGCAGGTTTGTGAACTCTTCAAGGGATAATGCTACTTTGACTGTGTATTCATCTGAATAATCCTGTAATCCTTTCGCAACATGCATGTAATGTAATGTTGACTCAATGTTTCGGTGTCCCATTTGATATTTGACGTGAAAAATATCTCTTGTTTTTATGTAGGTCATTGTTCCGAACCAGTGACGTAAATCATAGAGTCGGATCTTAAGCAATTCAGCATCTTTGAATTTGTTAAATGCTCTTTTACGATATTTTCTCCAAGTACCTCTTATTGTCTTTGATGAAGCGAATAGTTCTTTATCTATATCAGTGAATTCATTATTGTTTACAAACTCTCTCAGAAGGTCAACGGTTTCAGTTGATAGTTTTAAAGTACGTGATTTTCCCATCTTTGATGTCCTTACTTCAAGGGTTCCCTTCTTAAGGTCGAGATCTCGTAATCTTATTTTGCTTATTTCATCAGGACGAAGCCCATGCTTACTCAAGTGAAATACTGTTGAATATTTCTGGGTCGCGCTGCTTATGATCTTGTCAATGTTCTCTTCTGTCGGTATTTTAATAGGTTTTGATTCCTCTTTTACTTTTGGTCTATTCCAATCTATTTCATTAGCTTTACAATAATGACTATATGCATCAAACAAGGCGTTTCGGTAACTATTCGATACATCAAGATCGAAGACGAATGCCTCAACCTCACGCGTATCATTGAGATCCGCTTCACGTGCAAGCCTACGTAGATTCTTGCTGTATGTCCTTTGAGTATTCTTACTCAGATTTCGGATACTCCATAACGCCTTTAACACTCCTTCGGATACCCGCGGAAGTTTAGTGGCGCCCCGGGGAAGACTCGAACTTCCGACCACCTGCTTAACAGGCAGGCGCTCTACCTACTGAGCTACCGAGGCAATTTCTCAATTGAGTCTAGTTTTTCCATAATAAACTTTCTTACAACGTTAGGTTTGGCTCTAGCGCGGACCCGTCTCAGGACCTGACCAATAAGGTAATCCACAGCTTTCTCAGTTCCATAAAGATAGTCTTGGGCTGCTTGAGGATTATCAGACATAACATCCTCAACTATATCGTTGAGCTCATCCACGGGCATGATACCTAGCTGTTTCTCCTCTACTATCTTCCTGGGAGATTTACCTGTAACTGTGTAATCTTTGATAAGTTCCTTAGCCAGTCTCTCAGATATTACTCCTTCATCGATGAGCTCTAGTAGCTCAACAAAGGTTGAGGGCTCCACTTTTGACTCCTTCAAGCTGAGCCCCTCATAGTTCAAGCTTTTCAATAGATAAGTCACCACCCAGTTAGCGACGATCTGCGGATCGTTATATAATAGAGAGGTTTTCTCGTAGAAGTTACTCAGGTCTAATCCAGAGTGTACAATGATCCTAGACTGCAGTCGAGATATCCCGTACTCTTCAATGAATCTCTGAACTCGTTGATCGGGGAGCTCAGGCATCTTATCACGGAGCCTTTCAAGCCAATCAGACGTGATTCGTATCTTTACAAGGTCGGGCTCGATGATGTAACCATAATCTTCCTCAGTCTCTTTCTTCCGGAGGCTAACTGTGGTCTCCGACTCGGCCTCAAAGTGCCGGGTCTCACGACCAACATCCAATCCCATCCGGGCCATACTTCGTTGCCTTACGACCTCATAGTTTAAGGCCTTTTCCACATTTCTGAATCCTGTGATGTTCTTGACCTCTACCCTCTGTCCTCCCTCAACGCTCACGTTGGCATCTACCCGTATGGATCCTTCTCCCGATGGATCGTAAACTCCTAGGTGGTCCAGCATTAGGCTGAGCTTCTCAAGAAACTCCCTAGCCTCCTTGGTGTCCTCTATATCGGGCTCTGTGACGATTTCCACTAAAGGCATTCCAGCCCTGTTATGATCGATTAAATTGTATCTTGAGGAGGTAATATCCCCGCCGACGTGAATCAGCTTAGCTGGGTCCTCCTCAATGTGCACTCTTCTTATGCCTACCTTCTTCTCACCTAGTTCAACAAATCCTTTCATACCAAGGGGGATTTCGTACTGAGTTATCTGAAAGTTCTTTGGCATATCAGGGTAGAAATAGTTCTTACGGCTGAAGACGACCTCCGGGAGGACCTCACAGTTCAGGGCTTCTGATATGACTACTCCGTGCTCAATGGCTCTCTTGTTGACCATTGGTTTACTCCCAGGGTACCCCATACAGATGGGGCAGGTGTTCTCGTTTGGCTCCTTATCATCGGTACGTGTGCTGCACCTGCAGAAAAGCTTGCTCTCAGTGAGTAGGTGAACGTGGATCTCTAGACCTATTGTTGCCTCCATCAGCGCACCCCCACTCTACTTGCTGCCTGGATTATTTTGCCCTCTGACAGATGATCTCCCATGAGATGTAGTCCTACTGGGAGCCCCTCAACTTCGCCACAAGGCACCGAGATCATGGGTATCCCCGCGAGGTTAGGTGCTACAGTAAGAATATCCATCATGTAATGCTGTATGGGCTCCATTTCCTCAACCTCATCGAAACGAGGAGCCACAACAGGCATGGTAGGGGCAGCGAGGACATCAATCTCCTTGAATGCCTTCTTGAAATCCTCAATAACTTTGGTCCTGACTTTAAGTGCCTTCAGATAATACTCATCACGATAGCCAGCAAGCCGGGCATATGTCCCAAGTATTATCCTGCGTTTGGCCTCATCTCCGAACCCTTCTCCTCGTACTTTGCTGAAGTACTCATCAAAGTTACCTTCTAGCTCTGGCTGTAGGCCGTAGCGCATTCCGCAGAGCTTGGCCAGGTTGGTTGATGCCTCAGCCATGGCGATGATGTAATAGCTACTCAGGCTGTACTTTGTGAAGGGCAGGGAGACCTCTAAGATTTTTGCTCCTTCCTGCTCTAAGCAATCTAAGGTTTTCCTGACTGTCTCTGATACCTCTTCGTCAACACCTTCACCAAAGTACTCATGTGGAACACCTATTTTCATGCCCTCGATTGGTTCATCGATATAAGAGGTGAAATCAGGAACCGGTTCCCTGAGTACTGTAGAGTCATATCGATCATGTCCACTAATAACTGAAAGAAGCATCGCGGCTTCCCTGACCGTCTTACCCATACATCCTATCTTGTCTAGGCTGTTGGCGTAGTCTATGAGGCCCCATCGACTGGTTCTCCCATATGTTGGCGTGATACCCACTACACCACACCAGGATGCAGGGCAGCTGATGCTGCCTCCGGTGGACTCTGCTATCGCAACATGAGGGAAATCTGCAACAGCTGTGAGGACAGCGCCCCCACCGGAACTCCCCCCAGCGCTCCTCTCTGTATCATGAGGATTGAGAGGGACGCTGTATGGTGTGTTTACGTTAAATGTACCAAATCCGAACTCGTCCTGTGAGGTCTTTCCGATGATGAAAGCACCCTCAGCTCGGCACCTGGCAACAACGGTCGCGTCGAAGGGTGGAATATATCCCTCCAGAATTTTGGAGCCTGCACGAGACTCCATTCCCTTAACACAGATGTTATCCTTAACTGATACAGCGATTCCACCAAGTTCACCATCTCCAGTTTCAACCTTTTCAGCGATGGAGTTGAAAATCTTAAACTTCTGATCTAGCTCCTTGGCTCGTTCAATTAAGTTCATCGGATTTTCGGCCCCTTCAGATAACTGTCTTCATTGTGCTTGGAGTTTAACAGCGGATCCCAGTCCCACTCCTCTACTTTGTCATCTCTCACTACATCTGCTATTTCAAGAGGATGAAAACTTGGTTCAACGTTACTTGTATCAACTTCATCGAGTTCCCTGAAAGCCTCGATTATGACCTTCAACTGATCAGAATATCTCTCCTTCTCCTCCTCGGAGAGTTCAAGTCGGGCAATCTCTGCTAATTTTAAAACAAGCGCCTTGTCTAGGGTATCACTGGACAATGTGAACCCTCCGGAAGATCATATTAAATTTAATTCTCAGAGGTGAAGCATGGCCGTGTATTAAAACATTCACCCATTATCATCTTCACCTGACAAACCAGTGTACGGGCAACTAAATAAAAATCTTATGTAGGGGGAAGGTGGTGAAGGAGGTTGACTTCTCCGGAACCGGATAAAAACCAACCATAGGACATCCCCCTGGTGTCCAGGTAATTTCATGTAATTACTATATATAAGAATAACTAGGCAATTACTCAATCGCGTAGAATCTTAACATTTCGATATTCAAATGGAAAAACTCGATAAAATAATGTGATCAAGTATTTTTCAATGGATAATTTACGAAAAGGGGTTCCTTCCGCTGATGCAGTAAGTACATATACTGCCCTGATCCAAGTCAACTGCCTCGAGGATATCTCCCTCTGAGTTGTAACGTACCTTGTTGATACTGGGCAGATTCTCAGCAACGAGGTCGCCTATCTCATCAAGATCCTTTCCCTTAAATGGCTTCGCGGCAAGGGGTTTATCCTCCGGGTCACTGAAACATGGATAGAAGATTGGGGCGTAACTTACCAGAAACTCAACTTCCGTGGCGCCAGCTTTCAGAAGGTTCTGGGCTATGGACTCACTAACTGTGCCTCTGACAATACTGTCATCAGTTATTATGACCTTTTTTCCCTCTACTGTCTTCTTGATGATGTTGTGTTTCAGGTCACTGGCTATCTTTCTGAAGTCTGGGTCCTCAATGATGTAGGTCCTACCCATGTAAGCGTTCTTAATTACACCTTCATCCGCGGTTACACCGAGGGCCTCGGCCACCCCAGTGCACACTGAACGCCCAGAGTCAGGTACAGGGATTACAACGATCTGAGGATTCTCATTAATATTATACGCTTCAGCTAGTTTATTGGTCTTTACGAGAGCGTGACCTAGCCTCTTACGTACCATATGCACTGTCCTGCCCTCAATAACAGAGTCTGGCCTACCAAAATAGACCCACTCGAATACGCAGTGAGCCTTGCTAGGCTCGAGAACACACTCCTCGTGGATTCCATTCTCGTCGATTACGATCATAGAACCGGCTTTTACATCTCTCCGTTCATCAAAGAATTCGCCCATATTCTCCATTACGTCAATGGGTGCTGATTCGCTTGCAATATAGAATGAATCTGCATTCCTTGCCATGTATAGAGGTCTTACTCCCCGCTCATCCCTTGCTGCGACCAAGAAACTTCTGTTCTCCTCTTTATCCCACACGGCTACGACTAGACTGTAGTAGGATTTTCTGTGTGCTTTCATGGTTTCCTTCAGGGCGTCGATGAAGCTGGATCCCTTTTTGAGTTCATAGAGCAGTGTATCAGTGAATACTTGTTCGTTAATACCTGATTTCTTCTGAAGGAATCCATCTAAAGCCAGGCTGAAGGCGTATCTGGGATCCTCCCAGCACTCAAGGGGAGGGTGCTTACTCTCTGAGTTCTCTCCGCTCGCTGATCCTATGGTCACGTAGTCATCGGGGTGCATGAAGGATCGGAATCTCTCGTCAAATACGTTGCTTACTAGGCCCTTACCCTTCCAGGTTCTCAGACTGTGGTCGCTGGCTGCTGTTAAGCCGCAGCTCTCCTGTCCCCTGTGCTGAACACCGTACAGAATGTAGAGGCTCTTCTCCGCTGCCTTTGCCTTACTGTAGACACCTATGACTCCCTGCATAACACAGTATCTGAAATATTCTCAATAATAAGGTAAACGCTCAGGGACTACCTCAGCCTCATAGCTTTACCTGGGGACAGGGGGAACGGGAGCAGGTATGCAACAAGAAACCTACCCAAGTATAGCCTGCGGATACACGGACCGGACACCAACCGAAGCCCACTTCATACAGATGAAGAAGAGAACTGGAGCAACAGGCTTCCAGCAAATAGAAGCCTGGTTACGGAAAGAAGCCCTCAGAATAAGAAAGGACCACCCATTATCAGCCGTAGGTTTAGTACAGGCAGCCTACTTCAACTGGACAGAATACCTGCATGGAGCAGCAGAGATCCCCACGAGACAAGGATAGGTGACCCTGATACCAGAGTGAGAAGAGGCAAAAAAGGTTTCAGCTTGGGATACCAGAGCCTTTTCCTCGGCGACATAGAGGGCTTCTCACTGGACCACGTGGAGAACTCGCTAAACGTGAACAAGAAGCTTCTGGTATCAGCTTGCTTGATAGGGTCCTAGGCGAGGACATTGAGGCGGAGCTGGTGGCTGGTGACAGCCAGTTCATGTCAAGTGAGCTATTCAGTAATCTTGAGTAATGCTATAGTATGTGATTCCTTGGAGGAGGCTGAAGTGCAGGGTGAATCCATCTGATATTCTTTCCGTTAAGGAGAGGATTGATGTGGAGTGTCCTGAGCATTTACAGTCTGTTTATAACCGGATACGTGCCCCTACGGAGGGTCTTATCGGTAGGGTGAAGTGTAGGCTGGGATATAGCCGGCTTACGTGGCAGTGGTAGAATGATGTTTCGATTCATGTCTCTCTGGTGCTGTGTGCGGCTTACTTCGCGTAGATATGCCAGAAATGGGTAGGTGAGGCTAAGTGATATCGTTAATCTGAAGAATGTTTTTCTATGTTTGTGGTCGATTTATGCTGTTTTTCCGGCGTGAATAATGCAAATTAAGCTATGTTTTCATGAAAATGGGATACATCAAAGGTAGAATTATAACTTATTTAATCCGCCTATGCGCATACCTGATATTTAAGAATATCAGACTCTAAAGACCTATAGAGAATTTAAGAATCTCTATAACAGAAAATGCGTTATGCTGCAACTAAGATGATTTGAACCCTTAAGGAGAACATAAAATGGTCAGAAGACTGAAAATGTTTTTTTGTACATCTGTCGCGGAGGATTGAGAAAGGTGAATCACAGGTTTGAAGACAACGATAGCAATATATATAGAACAGGCTAAGTAGATTCAAAACCCAGGATCTGTTAGCTAAAATTGATTAACAAGTTTAGAGACTTCTGGCAAAGACAGTCAAGAAACTATAAGGTATTCCTGGCACGAGGCCTGCTTGACACCATGTTTGCCGGTAGCGGGGTTAACGAATACTGGAACATATTCATCACCAGACTAGGGGCGACTTCAGTTGAGCTAGGAATTATCAACAGCATCAGTCATGCGATAATGGCGCTCTTAGCATTACCATCTGGTTGGCTAACGGATCATAGTACCAAAATGAAAAAACTCTACCTTTATGGAAGAGGTCTCCAGATACCGACCCCCTTACTGCGTTTTCTCGCACAGAGTTGGCCTGTATGTTTAGTTATTGACATCTGGCAGGCGATTGCTCAGAGACTAACCGGTCCACCCTCCCAGATAATCTGGATAAGTTCCCTGAAAGATAGCGATAGAGTCAGGGGTATTTCTTTCCATAGAGTTATTATATCAATAGCTGGAGTGATCGCCCCCTTAATATCAGCGTATATTGTAACCTATTTCGGAGGCCTAGATTCAGCTGATAATATTAGACCACTATTCTTGTTGCAGTTTTTCATAAGCATAGTAACCTTTTTACTGATTTCCACGCAGATGCGCGAGGTCTCCTTTGCCCGTGAGGCTAACAAACAGGGGGTATATGGTTATTTTTACAGTGTATTAGATAATGTTCCTGGGTTGAAGTTGCTTTTACTGAGGCAGTGTGTAATGACGCTGGTCTCTCATATGAGGATGCCTTTCAGCGGCATCTATATGGTAGACGTAAAGGGAGCAAGTGCGTTTATACTGGGTTGGAGAGGTACTGTATCTACCCTTATTGGTGTCTTATTCTCGATGGCTGCTGGTCAGCTAGCTGACCGGTATGGAAGGAGGAAGCTCGCCTATATTTCCCGGGTATTCTGGTGGGCGAGTATACTTGTCACCATATTTACTCCTCTGGATCATCCTGAGTACCTTATTTTAGCTGGTTTACTGCAGGGTATACAGACGGCTCTCTTCATCGGCTGGACCGCTTTTATTCACGAGTATATACCTTTAGAGGTACGAGGCCGCTGGAACGGGATATCCATGTTAACCCATGGGATAATTGGAACAGTATCCCCAATCCTTGGTGGACTTATATGGAATATTAATCCCGATTATATATGGTGGATAAATCTCATCGGCGATGTATTCTTTGTCCTACCTCTTATGATAATGATACCAGATAGAGACTGCGAAATAACAAGAGATTAAACCATTATATTCGTCTTTCTTAAAGCTCCAAGTCTATTATTCTGAACTATGCCATGTCTTTTTATGAATTATACTTGTTGATGATTTCTTAGAGACTGCAAGTAGTTAAAGTCTTGATCTTATTCATACAGTTAAATCTGCTTTCATTTGACGTTTTATTAGAGCTTAATAATTTGCGAGGTCACTATTGAGAAGTGTATCCTAAGATGCTAAAGATAATGTTGATTGGGTGTGGTCTAAGGGGAAGAACATGGGCGAGAGCAGTTAAGGAAAACCCTGACTGCGAGATATGTGCTTATGTAGATACTGATCAAGCTGCCTTAGAGAGAATTAAGAAAGAGCATAATGATGAAGATGTTCCCGGTTACCTGAGTTTAGAGCCTGCCTTAAGGGAGTCAGGATCTGAAGCAGCAATACTGGTAACTCCCCCCCAGTTTCACTACGAGCAATCATTGAAGGTCCTGGATAATGGCCTTGATCTACTTGCGGAGAAGCCCCTCACAGAAGATTTTGAGACCTCTCAAGAGATTGTAAGGGTAGCCGAGGAAAGAAGGTTGAATCTAGTGGTCGGCATGCAGTTTAGGTATATGCCGGTAACCCAGGCTTACAAGAAACTATTCGAAGAGGGACCCTTTTCTAAACCGAACTTCGCCCAGTTTCAGTATATTAGGACCAGGAACCCCATGAACTATAGGGGCTGGGTACTGAACCAGTACTGTAATGATATGCCTCATACTTTTTTACTTGAGCAGGCAATCCATCACCTGGATCTTATCCGCTTCGTATACACGACAGAAGTAGAGTCTGTAATGGCCTTTGAGTGGAATCCAATAGAGTGGAAGCACAATCCCTATAAAAAGGACCCAAACGTCTCCATCTTATTAAACATGGAAAACGGTATGCATGTAAACTATATGGGCACCTGGATATCCGGGAATGAGGGAATGGGTGAGGGCATTGACTTCAGGTGGAGAACCGATTTCGAAGATGGCATAATAGTACAGAGAGACCTATTCGGCGAGACAGGGTTATTCAAAGCATCAAGGGACTCACCTGAGCTCACCTGCATAGATACTGGGCCAATTGAGCCATTTGTAACTGATACCAGATTCCTACTAGAAGAGTTTTACCAGTGCTGTAAGGAAGGGAAAAACCCGGAGACCAGTGGAAAAGACCACCTCAAGACACTGTTAACCGTGCTCGCTTGCATAAGATCATCAGAACAGGGAAAAAAGGTAAACTTAAGAGAATTCAAAGAGGAAATTAAAGCCCCATAAGGGCACCCGAACGCTCTACTTAAAAACCCAGAGCTAGCAGGAGACATTAACAAAAAACTATATTAGATAACTCCAAATTTTCTCTATCAATAAAAAAGCCAAAAATCCACAATATTTTACGCACATTTCACAGGTATGCCTATAATCAAGTAACGTTTACTAATCCATAAAGGTGTATTAG
>WJIV01000241.1 GCA_014730055.1 Candidatus Bathyarchaeota archaeon | reverse complement strand
CAAAGGGGAGAATTGATTTTCCAGGACAAAGCAAGTGCCCTCGTCGGTGAAGTCTCCTCACCAAATTTCGATGATTTAGTACTGGATATTTGCGCTGCTCCTGGAATTAAAACCAGTCATATTGCACAGCTAATGAATAACAAAGGAAAAATAATCTCTGTTGATTACGATGCTAGGAGATTGGAGTCATGGAAGGGAATTATCGAAAATTTGGGGGTGAAAAATGCTGAATCTGTACTTGCAAATGCTACTGAACCAGTTGAAATGCCTGATGTGGAGGCAGATTTAGTTTTACTAGATCCCCCCTGCACTGGAACAGGAACCTTCAACGATTACCCCTCAGGGAAGTGGAGGATTAACGAGAACTCAATTTACAGAATGGCTAGCCTGCAGAGCAAGATGATGGAAGTTGCAGGAGATCATGTTAGAGATGGAGGTACAGTGATCTATAGCACTTGTAGTATTACCTTTGAGGAGAATGAGGGTGTCATAATAAATTTTCTAAAAAAACATCCAGAGTTCGAATTAGCAGAAGCAAATCCCAGACTAGGAGAACCTGGCCTGAGAGGTTTTGAGAAGAATCAGAGGCTTTATCCTTTCAAACACCATTGTCAGGGGTTCTTTATCGCAAAAATTACTAAAAATAGTTAGTTAATGATAGAAATATACTATAGCACGAAATTTATTTTATGAATTAGAAAGTCAATACACACAAGATTTAAACAACATAATCTTAGGCTGTTAGTATACTATGAGTATTTCCACTGATCCTTTTTCGCTAATTCTGATATCAATAGGATTAGCTATGGATGCCTTCAGCGTAGCATTGGTAGCTGGTTTTGGACTCGGAAAGGTAGAACTAAAGGATTCCCTGAGAATAAGCTCGGTTTTTGGTGCAGCTCATATTTTAATGCCGGTGCTAGGGTGGGGTCTTGGATCATCAATTGTTAATTTTATCCAGGAATGGGATCATTGGTTTGCTTTTACTCTGTTAGCTTTTGTTGGATTAAAAATGCTCAAGGAAGGCATAATAACAAATGAAGAAGCTGTTAATGTATGCGATCTTCTTGGGTTTATGAGCCTTCTAATGTTCACTGTCGCAGTTAGCCTTGACGCATTGGCTGTTGGTCTCAGTTTTAGTCTCCAAGGGGTAAATATTTGGATCCCCAGTATTTACATGGGATTTGGTACACTGATCTTTTCTTTCATTGGTTTAAACATAGGGAACAGAACTGGTCAGAGGTTTGGAAGTATAGCCCAGGTCATTGGAGGGTTATTATTGATTCTAATTGGGCTAAGAGTTGTATTAAATCACTTAAATCATTAAAAAAAATATATACAAAGAAAAATAAGGAAACGAGCTAACTTGTTTTATTAAAAGGATCTATTCTTTCTTTGATACTTGTTCTCCAGCTTTAGCCCAGTTATATCTGGGCACATCATGGATAATTATTGTTAGACCACTAGGGTCAACTCCTATGTCTTCAAAAGCGCTCTTTATTCCTTTCATGAGCTTTTCTTTCTGTTCAACGGATTTTCCACTCCAAGTTTGAATTGTAACAACTGGCATGTGAATCAGAATAGATTAATTACTGCACATATAAAATTAAGATCTTTGAGGAAATGGATTTTAAATATAGGAGAAAAGTAACCGAATATATGCGTGATTTATATGTAATTACTCAGGAGCATCGCGCAAGCTTTGATTATGCGTTGGTTGTTGAGAAAGGGGATATTGTTGAAATAGGTAAGGAGGATATGGACTCTCCTGGTTGGTATTGGTGCAAGGGTCCAGATAGTGTTGAGGCTTGGGTACCAGAAACTTATCTATTTATTGACGGTGAACGGGGCTTACTTAAACAACCATATAACAGTACCGAGCATAGTGTCGTACGTGATGAGGTAGTTCAATACCTTGGTGATACGATGGGTTGGATGGAATGTCTCGATCGTAACTGGAAATACGGTTGGATCCCTCTCCACAAGGCCCAGAAAATTGACAGATAATTTTTTAGGAAAAGTTAGTGAATTTGGAGTGTGCTCCTCATTAATCATACATTACTCGTTATTGAAATGTTTATTCTTGTAATCTAATCCAAGAACCTATTCTCAGCCTCCATGAGTTTTTTCTTAGCTCGATCTATATTATTTAACCGACTTTTATGCCGTTTTTCTTCTTCTAATATTATTGACTTTTGATTCTCTATCATCATCATAACCGATTCAGGTGCTGGACCACCTATTCCACTTCTTCTATTTACATTTAATAGTGGGTTAAGTGCTTGTTCTAGTTCTACTTGTCCAATTATCATTGGTCTGCCCAAGACATTTCTTGAGGCTTCCTCTATCATCTCCGGACTAATTTCCTCAGCAATAATTCCCTGATTTAGAGCATCTATTGTTACATTGACAATAATATCATGGGCTTGCCTGAATGAGATATCAAATAGTCGGACTAGGGTATCAGCCAAATCTGTCATAGTTGAGTAGCCCTCCCTTAACCTTCTCAACATGTTATCTTGTAATGGCTCTAAGCTCTTGACCAATCCAGCCATTACGTTTGTACTACCAACAACTGTATCAATAATCATGGGCTCTAACATTACCCTGTCAACAATATTCGTGTATGAGACACCTTTCATAGAAGATAAAACTGATACCGAGTTACCTAAGGTCTCAGCTGTGTAACTCTTCACCTGTTCCAAGATTAAGGGGTTCTTTTTCTGGGGCATAATACTACTAGTGCCAGCATAAGCTTCGTCAAGCTCAACCAACTTGAATTCATCCGAAGACCATATCTGGATGTCCTCAGCTAATCTACTAAGGTTAGACATATGTATGAATAAAGCTGCGGATAACTCCATGTAATAGTCGATTGCAGCTACCCCGTCAAGTGTATTCTCAACAAGAGCATCGAACCCGAGGAGTTCCATTGTTCGATATCTATTAACTGGCCAACCAGTACCCGCGAAAGCGGCTGAACCAAGAGGACTTAGATTTGTCCTCTTGTAGATACCCTCCAAGCGCTCAACTGTCCGACTGGCTGACTCCACGTGAGCCATTATATAATGAGCTAGCGTGATGGGCTGAGCCTGCCTCCAGTGGGTGTATCCTGGCATTACTGTATTCTTATGCCCCTCTGCTGTTTCAATGAGTTTTCGACGATATTCAATTAAAGCTGAGATGACCCTGTTCACCTGATCCCTGTAGAATATCCTCCGTTGAGTGTGACCAAGGTCATTCCTGCTACGACCTATATGCATCTTTCCCCCAATCTCACCAATTTCATGGATTAAAGCCGTCTCAGTTGACATGTAGCCTGAAAGATTAGGATCGCTTTCGGCTTGTTCCTCAACTATTCTGAGGCCCTTGATGATGCCGGATGCTTCTTCACGACTGATAATTTTTTCCTCAAAAAGCATAACGGTATGAGCCCTATGTATCAAAATCTGAGCGTAGTAGGATGCCAAATCAAATGATCTAGGATTCTCTCTCATCGAGTTTAAAACCTTAATCTCCGGTGATACTTCTTTGCTTGCTCTGCCAAATCTCTCCCAATCAATATCCTTTGCTTCTGACATATCAGAGTTGAATAGGAAACACTCATATTAGAAATCAATGCGAATACCACATATATTTAAACTGTAAAAAATGATTAAGAAAAATAGTTTTCTGTTGAAATCAAACATCAGTGTTTATCTATATCCAAATTGACGGAGAAATAGACTTGCTTATTAGTTTTCTTCCAGATCCTTCTATTATTTTTCTCAGCCCAATTGAGAACAGCAATATTATCAGCATCTGTCCTAAACCAGTAGTTCTTTAGTCCTATATCCTGAAGAATTTGAAGCTTTAACCGGGTCAAATGTCTAGCAATCCCACGTTTCTGATAATCCTTCTTTACCACATCGGCTGCCTCAGGGCCCCGCGGTCGGAAAATAAGATCATGTAACCACTTTAAAGTAAATTTCCTTGGAAAGATATAGAATGAAATAGCTACGATCTTATCACCATCCAGACACGCATACCCCTCAGTATGGTATCTTAAAGCGCGTCTTCCGGCCCTCAACTCATAACCACGCCAGTGAACTAATTCCTCATCTAGACCATCTAGGAATACAGATATTTTATCTTCAAACTCGGGTATTTCTCTAAAGTTTTTAAATTTAAAACCTTTCAAAGATTCACGCACTAGGAAACCCCTTTAGTTATTCTGACAAATATGGTTAAAAATTTAAGTTTTATTTACCACTACCTTAAAAAATTCTTTTTTTAAGAGTATACAATTCAAATTAAATTGATAAAAGACTAAATTTTGTAAACAATGTTTGAGTGAATAACAATCTCGCCTTCTCTATGGATTATATCCTTAATATCCAAATCTACATAGACACTGGAGCCTTCGATATTCTGGCTGATTATAGACGGAGATACAGGAACTAATGGAAATTGGGAAATTATCTCCTTCTCTATGTGCCTTCCCAGAGCTCTATTTAGACTTCTCGGTAAGTTCCAGTCGATATCCAGATCCAGATTAAATCCATGAATCTGAGCTAATAGCCTCTTACCGATATCTAGAACCAATGTTGCTCTGGCATCAAATAGATCAATGTAGACTCTACGTTTATCGAAGGTGAATAAATCTATGACTCGCTTTCCTTTTCTTATTAATCTATCATCTTTCCACGGAGTAACTGTATCAGGTATAGGACCACTTGTATCAAACTCTAGACCAATATCGAGTTCAATTCTTAGTGTGCCTGTTAATTCGAGTAAAGCTTCTCCATCTACTTTTAATGTCTCTTCCTTTAGGAGAACTGAAGGTTTATTGAATTTTATAATGGCTTCATAGTCCATCCAGATATTTATGAAATCTAAATACAGCTCTAAAAAACCTAAGGTCGCCAGTTTTGGGTACATCTCAACACTAAATTTTGATAAGTATTTGATGACTTCGTCGATATCTTTTATTATCATCCTACCTTTAAGAAAATGAGATTTGGTATGCGTAGTATATTTCCACCAGTGATTGATTATCTTTTTTGCAGCTGATTGAGAGAGAGTTAATGCCAAGTTATGGCCTTTTGAGAAATCAGATAGTTCTGTTTGCTCTCCAGCGCCCTCGAAAAATATATTGAAACCTATAGCTAGCATGTCTTCTCCTAGTATATCGATCTTACCGAGGCCCAATGGTATCCTATATTCTCTGTCTTCAGGTACCTCTGGAAGAGAAAAATTACCAACTATAGGAGAAAGAGGAATCTCATTCAATGTGTCAATATTCTGAAAAAGATCAATAATTATACCATCTACAAGCTCCAGAAGAATTGATGGAAGAGATATAGCGTTAAATAAATTGATATCTTCAAACCGGAACGCGTCTACATTGAGTTCAAGCACATGTTTTTCACGGTTGTAGACCGGATTTGAAATTAAATACCCCACTACACCAATATCTATATTGATTAAACTATTTGATAATTCTATATCTGATTTGAAGTTTAAGAGGATTTTATTTTCAGTTACGGCATCTATTATTAACGGCTCAGTAAGCTGTATATTATATTCGACTTCTTTATAATCGTCCAAAACCTCTGGCACGTCTAACTTATATATTCCTGTGAAGGTCTTCGGAAGAACGTCCTCATTATAAAAGGTTTTTAGGGTTTTATTTAAAAATCCATCCGATACCTCAATTATCAAATCATAGGATTTTTCCACCATCACATCAGCTATTAAATATGAAACATATTTTTTGAAGCTTAGTAACTATATTAAAATAAACTTAAGGATTAGTTTTTTATCTATCATGCTTCTAACTGTATTATAGAAACGTTCAAGAAAATTTCTCGATAATTCACATCAGCTTTAGGTGTATCGTCGATATTCTGAAGCAAGTCAAAAACTTGTGTGTTATCATATAGCCACTTATCATCTACCAGAAAATATTTTTTTCCAAAATATATGAATCCATATAATACGTAAGCCCAAATAAGAAGTGTAAAAATAATGTTAGTATTAGGCATGTTATAACTTGGATCAATTCTTTTAAAGAATTATCGATATTACCTCCATTATTTAAATACATCAAATCCTAACTTTTCCTTGAATAAAAATGAGTGGCGTTTTTGAAGTTTACAAGGACTCCAAGGGAGAGTTCAGGTTTAGATTAAAAGCATTCAATGGGTAAACAATACTGTCAAGTGAGGGTTATGTATCCAAGTCTGGATGTATGAATGGGGAAGAGTCGGTCATCGAAAATTGTAAAAATTCGGAGAGGTTTGAGACTTATCAGGATAAAGCAGGAGAGTACCAATTTAGATTGAAGGCGCCCAACAATCAAGTAATTGGTGTTGGAGAAGCTTATGAATCGGAGGCAAACCTCCAGAATGGGATAAAATCTGTTCAAAGATGGGCACCTGCAGCAGATATCGTTGAACTTGAGGGGTGACACAATTGAGTGAACAAATCGAGCAGGAAATGCTTGAGGTCTTAAAGCAGATACAGAAAAACAGCAAGCCAAAGCCACTTCCAGAGCCGGAGGAGGCAAAGGGATTCATGGAGGAGTTTACTGCCTTTCTGAAGAAATACGAGGTAATAGGACTAGCGATAGCTTTCATAATAGGCGGGGCCGCCGGGAGGCTTGTTATCGCCCTTGTAACCGATATAATGATGCCCATAATCACTTTCTTCCTACCTCAAGGCATATGACGGGAGGCAGTGTGGATTATTGGCCTAGTCCAACTGGCTGTTGGACATTTCGCTGCTGCAGTTATCGATTTCCTAGTTATAGCCCTTCCAATTTTCATCATAATGAAACAGCTAGAATAGTTCCACTAGTTTTTACTTACTTTTTATTTAGAAACACTTGAACCGCATATTCTTCGATTCCCTAAAATATAATGCTAAATGATCTCTAAAACGAACGAAATAAGAAAAAAATCACCTACCTCTCTAATCGTGGTATGTTACCTACAGAATATCAGGGTATACTCTAAAAATATATATGAATAATTTTTTAAGAAATCTACTAGCAACAAATCTATATGTTTTTGTTATGAATAACTTTCTCTATAATCGGTTCGAGTCCGTATATTTTTCTGATTAAGAGATTATTTAGATGAGAACTCTCATCATCGTTTAGATCTGAGCCTTTCATACCATTATATGTGGCATAAGCTACCCTTAGAAAACCATTAAGGTCCCCAATCACGAAGTCTCGGAATGAGTTCAAATAGTTTCTCTCTTTGATCTCTAGCCAAGTCTCATACTGTGCTCTCAGACATTTTTCGTCCACTGAGTCTTTTATGACATCATCAATGATTTCTCTTAACTCAAGGTCGATACCCATAGATGAGAAAGATTTACATAAGTTACATATCTGAGCAATTCAAACCTATTTATTAATTTCATAGTATCGAAAATTTTCTTTATATTAAACTAAATTAGATTTTTTATTGATTTTGGTGTGAAATTTTCAATGGTTCCGATAAACATAGAGGCACCATCCCAAGGTCTTACGGCCGTAAGTAAGATAGGTGTCTTTGATTTTTTTCACATATTCCCATAGCTCGGTTAGATCAGGATCATTGGGATTATTAATGGAGTAGTCGCTCGCAGCCCACCAGTGGGAGGTCTCGTAGTGATCCCAGTCTTCAGAGTCACTTGCCATGGTGTATAGACATCGGAGACCAAGTTCTTCCCCTATCATTATATTCTCCCTATGAGTATGAAAAGAATCTATCTCAAACTGCTCCCTTTCCAAGTATTCCTCAGATGGCTTCTGCTTCCAGTAGGGTTCTCCCAGGATCACTATGCCTTCAGGTTTAGTCATGCTTTTTAGAGCATCCAGTGTGCCTTTAATCCCATCCCAGATCCAGCTAGCTCCCATACATGATGCTACATCGAATTTCTCATCTGTTTTGTAATCTTTTCCGTCCATTAGTAAGAACTCGATCTCAGAATTTGGGGCTCTGGTTACCTTCTCGCGTTTGCAATCTTTAATACAATAAGGAGATAGATCGACGCCGACTCCACTTATTTTATAGATCTCATATAGTTTGAAGAGGAATTCGCCCTTGCCACATCCGATATCGAGTACCTTGCTCTTTCTAGATAGTCTAAGGTTCTCTGAGAATCGCGCGAATTTCTGCTCTCTTAAGGGGTTCATTATTTTCTCTCTAGAATGTAGTATATCCATGAGTTTCCAGAAGTCCATAAATTATCATATCCTTTATTGTGTATAACTTTTTCAGATACTATTCAATGTTAAAAAATGGTTGATCTGAATTTATAGCTGCAGGTGTTCTCCCATATTTCTCTCGATTATCAATTCCGTAAGGGTACCTCCAATAGGTCCAAGGAAGCTTGGAGCAGAAACCTGCAGCTACTTTTGGAAGTCCATATCTTTGGACCCAGTAATCTGAGTGAAGCGAAGTGTATTTATCATTCGTTTTTATTGGTTGTATCTGAACCCCAGTCAGTAAAATGTTAAGCAGTTCACTGGTTTTTATAGATAGTAAGTTTCTGATCCTATTAAGGTCCATTTTATTGACGAGGGGAATCGGTGTATGGAAATTGATTAGGAATGAGACGTAAAGTTTACCCGATATATCATCTTCGACCTTGTACCATAGTTCCCTATAATGATAGTCTGAGACAACCCACTTTGCCTTACCTGTTTTTGCGTCGATCCAGACTTCAACTCTTTCCCAATCCGAGTGAGGAAGTAATGTAAGTTCATATCTCCAGTAGTACATGTATCTAAGGACCCAGTATGTATCAGTCTCTTCTTCATCCAGCCAGAAGGGTCTATCTTCATAGTTTATGTAAGGAAACAAAGAGTCGTGAGACTCGGATTTTTCTTTTTGATATAGATAGATGTTTGTAATTTCGCTCTCACGGTGAATGAATATGTATGTCAATCCTAGAATCGTTGTGAGTAACATTAACCATTTACTCCAAGCTCCAAAAACATACCATGTATCTATAAAAAAGACTGAGAACAGATTCTGAGTGAGTATCTGACTAAACATACCATAAAATAATGCAAGAATCAAAAACACTGAGAAGACAAGCAACCTCTCATCAGGCCTTTTCTGGTAAAATTGTGATGAAAATCTTTTCCAAATATATACCAATGATAGTAGAAGTACCGATACAATGAGACAACTACTGTAAATTATACCCGAGTTAAATAATAAGCTAAAGGATCCTTCTGACTGGCTTGATATCCCAATCAGAGTTGTAATAAATTCCCATGGTAAAAGAACTTTAGGATCCTTTGGATTATAATAGTGTGCTATTACATTATTGAAAAACAAGATTGAGATAATAGAATAAACTATCCATAAAAGCCTCGAGTTAATGAACCACCCCAAAAACCTAGATGTCAATTCCTCAAAAGCCATTTTCCGGACACCTCCAAGACTCGACGCCAGTGCTGGTGCACTCATGACATGTGGCTTATACTTGGAAACAAGTTCACTGGGATCAGCTACATCGGAAATTATTCTCCTACCCGTTGATATATCGAAGATATCTCCTAAATCACTCTGCGAAGTAAAAATTAGCTCAGGATCAGGTTTAACTATTTCCTGTGTCATTCTCATCCACCAATTTTTAACATTGAAACCCCAGCTTAATCTGGTCATGGAGAATTGTCTATCTAGAGAGTTTGACTCTATTCTTTTGTTACGACGTAGGCCATAGATACTTGACCAGTAATCTCTTAGTACGTAAAGTTGTGAAATTGGTTTTATTGTAAATAATTTTTCGGAGATGTAACCAAATAATCCGAAGAATGAACCGAGTAGGAGAAAAGCCAAGAAAAGTTGGAAAATTGCAGGATTTTTCCAAATAAACAATCGAAGCATATCTCTACCAGCTGTAATGAAGGGAGGATAATCTGGTATTGTCTCTATAGTAATTCTGTGAAAGTAATCGTCTGGAAGAATTATAAGACCCCCGAGCAGGAACCCGGCGAACCATGTGGTTATTGTAGATAACCCAATTAGTGAACCAGATATTATAGATCTGCTTCGATATGAAACAAGTATTACTGAGACTACCATAAGGAAAAATGATGCTATTTCCAATCTTTGAAAAAATATGTAATTGTAAGTCTCTAAGTCAAAATCCCATACAGCAATACCTAGAAAAAATAACACTATGTGAACTGAGACAATGATACTTGGTGCTAGGTATTTCCTCTCATTAAACATTAGGCCCAATAATATCTTGATACCTGATAATATGTAATTTACCCTGAGATGATCGATAACCTGACCTGTTTTGAACAGACATATTTTATTATTATTTAGCTACAAAATATCATCATGTGTAGAAGATTCTTAATAATTTTCTTACTTACGATATTACTACAAAACATTACATATGTTAATGGTGATAACTCTCAGCAACTCTTACCCCCCAATCTCGATGGCCCAACATCTGTAAATATCAACCTCTACATAAGTGATATTCTATCCATAAATGAAAAAGAGCAAACATTTGAAATTGATGGGTTTATAACTGCACAATGGATAGACCACAGATTATCTTTTGATCAAGAAGAATTCGGGTTTCCATGGAAGACTTACCGCAACGAAATAGTTTCCCAGAAATTCGAAGAAGATACCTGGTGGCCCGATCTCTATCTTGTAAAATCAAAAGGTAAGAGAGAGATACTAAACTCATTTTTGGAGGTGTATCCCGATGGATCGGTATTTTATGAAGAGAAGTTTAAAGCTGTTATTAAACATCCATTTTACTTAGGGGACTTTCCGTTTGATACACATTTAGTTAACTTGACGATCAGCAGTTTCAGCTATACTGATTATGAGCTTGTGTTCAACTCAGAGGTTGAACCCCAGACATTCACTTGGGAGACAAACGAATGGATAGTAACGGATAGTGGAAAATTAGTCATTGAAAATATTGACACTTTACCTTATGCAACTTATACCCTTGGTATCAGCAGAATACCCTGGTTTTATATATCAAAATATGTACTGCCATTAGTTCTTATTATTTCGATATCTTGGGCAGTCTTCTGGATGGATTACGATTCAGTTAGCATCTCAGACAGAGTAGAAATATCTCTTACAAGTGTCCTTACTATTGTAGCATTCGATTTCGTGAGTACAGAGTCTCTCCCTAAATTATCATATTTTACCATACTTGACACGATTATGATTATTAGTTATATAATACTCTCGTTGACAATTCTTGAAACATTATTAAGTTATGTTTTGACGAAAAAAGGACAAAAAAATTATGCTAGGAAGTTTGATTTTTTAAGTAGAATAATATTTCCACTTGCATACTACACTAGCATTATCTTGATATTGCTATGATGGTATTTACCTAGAGAATGAGATATCGCAAGCTTGGTAATACTTGTATCAAATTAAGCGAACTAGGGCTGGGAGTAGAGCACCTTAAGGATATGCCTTCTGACTATATCCGAGATATAGTAGACTTCAGTTCTAATAACGGTGTTAACTATTTTGACTTAGTCTGGAGTCTACCAAACGTTGTCGAAGGTATTGCACAAGGGATTGAGGGAAGAACAGATAACCTATTAGCTATTCATCTGGGCTCGTGTCATGAGGGTGGAAAATACAAACGATCAAGAGATATCGCGCTTTGCAGAAGAACTTATGAAGAAGTAAAGTCCCAATTCAATTCTGATAATATTTTTATAATAAACCTTCACTACCTTAGTGATTTACGGCAATGGGAGAAATATTCTAAAGAAAAGGAGCTCATGGGACTCGCTTTAGAATTGAGGAATTATGGAGACCTCATATCCGTTAGTACCCATGATGTATCAGTAGTTAGAGAAGCAGCAAATCATCCTCAAATCGATAATATAATGTTTCAAATCAATATTGCCAATCATAATCTCAAAGGCAGGGATGAAGCATTATTAAAGTGCAAAAATAAAGGAGTTGATCTTGTTGCAATGAAGCCATATGCTGGAGGAAAGCTCCTAAAATTTAACAGGAAGACAAAGATAGCTAGATGGCGAACGGGGGGTGTCACCTTAGAGGCCAAAATTCCCGGGACTCTGACCACACATAAATGTCTTAAATATGTATTGGATCAGCCGGGTGTAAAATGCGTCGTTTCGGGGGTTCAGAATATCGAGGAGATGAAGGATAATCTAGATTATTTTAACCAGAGAAACATCGATTATACCAGAGAATTGGAGTTAATTCACAGTTAAGCTTTCTAAGGAATTAAAAAGAGGTATAATTTCAATTTGTAATATATGATTAGTCTTCAAGTACTTCTAGTTTGAAGCTTACAGGTCTCACACCATCTGTACAGGCTGTGTACATATATGGTGGTTCTACCCATGACTCAAAGTTCCCTCCATATCTTAGGACAGCTAGATCTTTATAGAGGTCTCTCCAAGCCCAGCTGCAGAATCCTTCAGGCATTTTGCCATCTTTTTCTACGATCCATTCCGCGTCTTCGTCTATTTGACAAACTGGGTAAGGATGATCTTTTCCTGGTTGGTTAGGCACCTCACCATCGAAGATGTAATTTGGGTCGACTTTTTTCTGAACTGTGATTTTTACTCTATAGCTTGGCATTATAATCACTTATTTGATTATATTATACTGCAAAAGATAAATATTGAGGCACTAATAATAGGCTCTTAGTCAGCTTTAAATTCTTTAAATAATCCCATTAAGCACCTTATTTATGCTGAGTATTTCTAAGAAATCAGCTATAAGATTTAACCGAATTCTTGGATGGGTATTCACGTTTATAACCATAATAATGCTGTCGCTTGGATATACTATGACTCGTCTAAATGTGGATAAGGGAATTTACCAGCCATTCCATATTTACCTCGGATATGTCTACGGATTGGTACTTGTAATACATTTCATTCTATCATTACACACTATTGGGTATCCTTGGAAGAGACTATGGCAGAACCCAAGTCTGTTATATGGTGAATGGACATCTACTCGCGTATTACAAAGGATCTCCGCTTGGATTCTTTTAACAGCCTCTATTCTTATGGTAACAACAGGTCTGGGATGGAACGAACTTATCTTCTATAGGTTGGTTCCTTTCACTTTACATATCCAGATTGATCAGATTATAACCATCTCACTTATTGTTCATATCGTAACAGGCCTAAAGTCAGCAGCAGCAAGAAACAGTATAGCAGTACCGGATGGAGGAAAGGTATTAACCATACTTTCTATCCTTCTAATTTTAACTGTAATCTTCATCGACACAAGTTTGGGTAGGAAGGGAGTCGAGATAGATGATGAGATCGTTTATCCAGATAGATACACTGACCAGAATAACACTATTCCCAAGAGAACAGGGAAATTCCGTATTGGATACAGGTTCAGTGGGAATACTCGTAAACTTGAGTTCGACCCAGAGAAAGTGGATACCCTGAGACCGGATATATTCAGGGAGGGATACTTCAGCGTTTTCGATGTGCTCGTGCATGTAGCTGAGAGAGGTGATTTAGACCTGGAATACCACTTTGACGAGACTATTAACACGTATGTGATTGATAGACTTGAGGGGACTATGGACTGGTGGTATGAGATATATTACGATGCTGGTTGGCCTGAATCAAACTATTACAGGATGGATCACTATCCTTGGAAGGATGGGGCATATTTAACCTTCTTTGAGACGAGCCCTGAAAGGATACGAGAGACTCATGAATTCTTCAAGGAGGAGATCGAGAGGCTGGAGAATAATAATGGAGAGGTTATAATACCTAATGTTTACATTAACGGAATAACCGATAACTGGCAGTTCGAGAATGTACATGTAACGGCTCATAACCTCAGAAGTGATATGTTTCAAAATGGTACTATCACCGCTATAGATGTCATATTGAGTCTAGGAGACCAGGAAGAGCTGAATTATACCCTACAGTGGTATGAGAGCATAGGAGAAGCTCGGATAGTGAAGAGTTTCTGGGTTGAAGAAATATTGGGAAACAAGGCTCAAGGAAGGTGCGGCTTTGTTCATGAGGAAGGAAGTACAATAGGCCTAGACAGAGGAGGAAATCACATACATCTACCGGCAGATATTAAGGTCCTGAACAGCCCCGACTACGCTTGGTGGTTCTACATATGCATTTAGTACTTATAACGTAACAATAGAATTAATATCAAGTAAATATCTGTAATGCGTTTTTTTTGATCAAAGAATATAGGGTAAGATAAATTCTTTCGAGTAATTACCAAGAAAGGAACATTGGTTAATAACCTCTACCAACTATATTTAGCAACCTGATTATGGTACAGTTTAACTGCATTCTAAAAAAAGGTCCTGTTGCTTGATAAACTTGATTAAGTTATTGGTCTAGTATCCAAATCTTCAGAAGCGTACTCGAAATATGCTGGATATGGCTCGATTGTGTAGAGACTAATGAATGCATCATCATCTATAGGCTTCTCTGAAGCAGGAGCCGAAACTTTATTATCCGTTTTCTCTTTCCAACGTTTGATTTATCTAATCCGGTTCTCACGTTTTCATATGAACATCGTTTCACTTTTATTTGTCGCGTGGTTTATCAGCATCTTTATTTTAATTATATCGGAAAAGCTCGACAAGTCACTTGCAGCTATGCTTGGAGCTTTAGGGATTATTATAATTGGTGTATTGTTCGATGTATTCAGCTACTCGGAAACATTTGAATTCCTTGACCTAGGTGTAATTGGAATTTTGATAGGAACATTCATGATGACTGAGGTCGCCGAGGAAGTGGGGGTCTTCGAGTACCTTGCTATTAGATTTCTGAAGGTAAGTAGAGGTGAGCCTAGGCGACTATTTCTTCTATTTTCAATTCTTATGGTACTGCTATCATCAATATTGAGTAACTTGGTAGCAACGGTTTTGATAAGTTCCCTTACCATCGTTGCTTGTAGGAACCTCGGATTGGATCCAAAACCATATATTTTCGGTGAGGCGATTTTTGCCAACCTTGGAGGATTATTGACACTTATCAGCAGCGTCCCAAACATACTTGTATCTCTAGCTGCTGGAATAGGGTTCCTGGAGTACCTTCTAGTTTCGCTTCCTCTGTCAGTTATTGTCGGTGTAATTTCCTTCCTACTGCTTATGCGGATCTTAAAAGTAAGGGGTGCAGAGTCTGAGGAGGATATGGAGGCACTTAGAAAGAAGGTGGAAACCTTCGATGAGTGGAGTGTGGTTAAAGATAAGAGAGCATTCAGAAACATGATAATTGTTATAGGTGCAGTCCTTGTACTTTTTGTCATTAGTGACTGGCTTAGCTATGGACTTGAATTTATAGCAATATCTGGAGCTGCAGCATCAATTCTTCTAACTGGTACCGATATAGAGAATATTTTAAGTAAACTTGACTGGGGGATTATCTTCTTCGTAGGTCCTTTACTAGTCCTAGTAGATGGTTTTAGTAGACTTGGGCTCATAAGGCAACTCTCAGGAGTTATAGTAAATTTAAGCTCTGATAACTACATACTGTTAGGTGTGACCCTGATCTGGTTGGTCGGCATTCTCTCATCCCTGATTGTTGATATACCCCTAACAGCGGCGCTGATACCGATAGTAGAGGAGGCGTCAATAATACTACAAAGGGAGGTTTCGCTGCTTTGGTGGGCCCTAATCTTTGGTATAGGATTAGGAGCTAATTATACCCCCTTTGGATCATCTTCTACAATTATCGCCCTTAGCGTTCTCAGGAAGGAGCAAGATGTAAAGTTCAGCGAGTTCTCCCGAGTTGGGATCATAATTTGTACTATTCAGCTTTTTATTGGGACGCTTTATCTCGTCCTGAACGAGCTGGTGTTCAACAGTCCGGGGGTTGGTTTACTATGATAAAGAGAACAGAGAAAATAAATGAAAAGATAAGGAAGTTTGAGCAAGCCTTCATTCCAGATAAAGAGAGTCTAGTCCTACCCAAGATCGAAAAAATACTACTTGCCCTAGATGCCCATGACTGGGTAAAAAAGAGTAGCCGTTACGCATATCGAGTTACATGCGAGTTAGCTACAAGCCACAGAGCAGATGTAGAAATTATCTGCATGGCCGTGAACGATGAGGAGTACTCTGAATCTGAGACGCTAGTTGATGAAGCGGTCAAATATCTTAAGGAAAATAGTATAGAGGCCGTAGGTAGTTGTGTTATTGGCTCCCCTTCTGAAAATATACTTAGACTCATGGATGAGGAGCAACATGACTTGCTAGTCCTACCGAGCCCATATGCGGAGAGAGTTGAGAAAGAAAGTCAGGACAGCATAGGAGCTACTATAGAAATTTTAATATCTAGAGCGGAAGTTCCTTTGCTACTGCTACCTGAGTCAAGAATAAGACCCGATAAAATTACAGATAGCATACTTATACCTGTATTAGGTAGAGAAGATGTTCCCCCTCTGGAGTGGGCTCTTATATTTTCAGAAAAAGTAACGGCTCTCAAAGTACTTGATTTAGTAAGAAGAGAGGACATAGAGAGATTCAAAGATGTCTCTTTGAATTTACTGGATGAGGCAGTAGATGACGATTTAATTCAGATATCCCTAAGAGATGAAAGAGCCCCTTTGATAAAGGGTCTTAAGGACATTGCAAATGAAATGCAGATAGATATTGAGGTTATCGAGATAGTTGGGGCGGCTATAGATAGTATAATGTCAAAGCTTGAGAAGACCTCCTTACTCATCTTAAGGACTGGATTGGCTCAAGAAAAGGGGTCCTCCTTGGTCAAAGAAGCTAAAAGAAACGGAGTGCCCCTTTTAATAATTCATTAATTTAGTTTTGAATCTAATCATAGTTTTCTTTCATTTCTGGCGTTATTTTCCTTAGAATTTGATCTTTAAATAATACAGTCATTGTGGCTTTAATTAATCAAGTTTTGACTTGTTAATTGAAAATTTTACCAGTTAGTCAATGAAAAAACTGATTTAAGTAGGACACAAATTGTTCTTGCTGTGATTAATCTAATAGATTTTCTAGGAGATATACCTGAATGGAAGAGATACCACACTGTAGATGAGATTCACGAAAAGATAGATAATATAGCAAAAGAATACCCTGGTAAAATAAAATACATTGACCTGGGTAAATCGACAAAAGGTGAATCCATTGAATGTCTCAAGGTTGGAGATGGAAAATATAATGCACTTATACACGGATTCCCAAACAGTGAAGAACCCATTGGTGGAAACTTACTTTTGTATCTCGCACGTAGACTAGCCGAGGAAAAAGATATTCGAGAAGAGCTTGATTATAATTGGTATCTAATAGGATGTAGTGATCCAGATGGAGCCCGGCTTAACGAGGGATTTCAGCTTGGACCCCACACTCCACTCAATTTCAGTAGAAATTACTATAGAACCCCTACGAGATTGACGCCCGAATGGTGTTTTCCGTTCAGGTTCGGTCCCCTAGATCTGAACAACCCAGTTCCTGAGACTCGTGCACTCATGAAGTTAATGGATCAAATCGAGTTCCACTTCATTAGCAGCCTACATATGATGAAATGGGGAGGTATTACATATCAAGTTCCTCATTCATGTCCTGAGCTGTATGCACCTTTATGGAATTCAGCTAGAAAGTTCAACATCTTTCTTAGAAAACGCCCAGCTCCAACTGTAGCTCCCGGGGTTAGTAAAGCCTATTATCTAACAGTTGCAAGGGGTTACCTTCGCCAATGGGCCTCCGGAAATGAGAACATAGAGCCCATTAATGGATGCTATATATACGAGTATGGGCAGATGCTGAATCCACATCTATTCATGATGATACCCGAGTGCTGCTTGTGGTACGATCCACGTATGTGGGACGACACACCCACAAACAAACCTCTAGGGGACTCACTTCAATACGCTTACAATGTCACCACCAAGACGGAGAGCTTCATGCTGGGAATCTGGGAGAGAGCTCTCCCCAATCTGAAAAGTAACAATCCTTTCAAGGTTATGATAGCAGAGATGATGAAACCGCTCCAGATTAGATACACAAATGTTAGCAATCCACCTTTGAGTTTCAATGAAAATGTTCATACGCGTAATGCCACGGTAGCTGAAAAGATAGCTGTAGAGGGAAGAGAGCTCTCATTTCGTATGACCCACCTTGGTGGGCTGAAGAGAGTCTTCGATAAGGAGTTAAAACATAATTCTAACAGTAAGATCGAAAAACTAAGGGACGAGGTCCAGGATAAACTAATTGAATATGATAGACGCCTCCACGCAGATTACGATGTCACCATTAACCCGATAAGGAATAATGTTGGTGCATGTATAAGCGCAATACTAAATTCGGCTATTTACGCTAAAAATAGACAACCATAAAGATCTTTTATCAATAATTCATTTCTCTAATACCATAGTGGATTATTAGTTTGACAGCTTCGACAAAAATAGTCTTCATCATTCTGCTAGTAACCATGAAATTTCACGTATCTAATATGTATTTATACACGATTACCCTGCCCATGAGGACATGATTCCTGACAGGCTGTGCACATTAATATACTATTCTTAGTGAATCTTGGCATATATTTCTTAAAGATGTGATCTGGTGTATCCCTGAATTCAGAGTAGGACAGTCCTTTCTCAATAAGTTTAGCAAGATCTTGTTCCTTTATACCAATAAGGCATCTTTCTGGATCGACCTTATATGGTTCAAGAGCTTCTGTTGGACACGCATCGATGCAAAGGGTGCATTCCCCACATAGGTCATCAGTAAATTCTTTATCCGGTATCAATGGAGCATTTGTTAATATGCTTTGTATCCTAATCCAGGGGCCGTATTTGGGGTTGATAATCAAGCTATTCTTACCCATTGCACCTAACCCGGCAAGTTGAGCCATCTTCTTCTGACTTAGGTTAAAGGGATAAATTATACACTTGTATCCCATTCGCTCGAGCTTACGCATTACTCTTCGGGCATAGAGCCTCATTCTATCATATACTGGGTACTCTATTTTTCCATTGTGTGCGATCTGTGCCTCATGGATATCATCGAAGGCATGATAGCCCAAGACAAGTATGCTCCTCGGGTCTTCCATGTAATCAATGGTTTTCTTTGATCTCTCCTGAATCTGCCATCCGATCCAGTAGCTAGGGTAAGAATCTATAGATTCAGGAGATAGTACCCCTACCAACTCAGATCCATGGCTTATTGCATAGTTCTTTATTTTTTTCGTAAGCTCTTTAGGGTCCATGAGGGCTTGATATCGCCTCCAGTTTAAGATTCTTTTCAAGGAGGATGTAAAAACCGAAACATTTCGGCTTAAAATTACATCTTAAGTTTTTGCTTTGGTGAGTATTTGCCAATAATCTCAATTGTTCCCAAGTATAACTATGCAATAATGAAACCTTATGATCCTTACAGGAAGTATGGCTTAACCCGTGCAGTTAACGCAGCCACTAGCTTGACGAGGTTAGGAGGAAGTATCCCTCATGATGAGGTATTCGAGAGCATGAAAGATGCCTCCCGAGCATTCGTTCGAATTCCAGAGCTCCAGAGATGGGCTGGATCCCATATAGCGAAAAAATTAGGTACCGATTACGCCCTTCCAACAAGTGGAGCAGCTTGTGCATTAATGCTTGCATCTGCGGCATGTATCTTCAAGGGAACCGAACTCGAGGATTATGATCCCTTCATGAAAAAGAGTTGGACTCAAATAATCCAGAGACTACCTTTGAAAACCAAGGGCTTGAGAAATGAGTTCGTGGTTATGAAGAATGATAGAAATGTTTATGATCATTCAGTAGAATGCGCAGGTGGGGTAATGGTAGAGGCAGGAACATCCAATGGCGTTAAAGCTGATGACATTCATAAAGCAGTGAACCCCGACAAAACAGCCGCCTTCTACTATACAATCCAACCAAAACCTGAACTAATGCCCATAGGAGAATTTGCTAAAATAGCTCATGAACATGATCTACCATTAATTGTCGACGCTGCCCCAAACCTCACCCATAAAAAGGTACCACTTATTCTAAAGGAACGTGGTGCAGATCTTATGATCTTCAGCGGAGGAAAACAGCTAGCAGGACCTAACAACTCTGGAATACTCGCAGGAAGAAAAGATCTTGTAAAACTCGCTCATTTAAACTCATACCCCTTCGATGGAGTCGGACGTGCAGCTAAGATGAGTCGAGAGACAATAGTGGGTCTGGTTAAGGCCTTGGATATCTTCACAGAACGTGATGATAACCAGTATTACGAAAACATGGAGAAAAGAAGCAGAGACCTAGCCTATGAACTTGGAAATATAAAGGGCCTCAGATCAGGTGTTCTGTATGAGCCGACTATAGACCCTTCTCTCCATCCTCCTACTTATACTTACATAAAATCCGAGGAGAACTCAAGCATCGATCTGAAGAAAGTGCACCAATATCTTATGGAGTCAGATCCTCCTATTGAGACACTATATGAACCCCTCTTCATATCACCTGAAGCAGGGCTAATGATAACTTTCAAGGTAGAATATCTCCTCCCTGGGGATAAGGAGATTATCATTAAACGACTCAAGAATATTTGTGATATGAAATCCTAAAAATGCTAATAAAATTACGAAATATTAGGCCTATACCTTTTTTCAATTAAGGATGCTTTCCTCTTCAGTGAGGTCCTTTAGATGTGCTGTGTCATTTAATTTAAGTAGGACTCTCTCTCCGTGCTCTGAGACTGTTAGGATGCTTATACTAGCGTTAGCTGTGGTGAACATGTTTGGTCTTATATCGTCCTCACTTATCCCCATCCACCAGGATATCATCTTATCAATGAGCCATCCGTGACTGATAATGAGTATAATGTCATGGTCTGATTCCATAATTCGAGATAAAACCTCTCCGGCCCTATGGTACATCTCGCCTACGGATTCAGCGTCACTATAGATTTTCCAGTCCTTTACGGGATTTACTCTCTCGATCCTGTATTCCTGTGCCTCAGTTCTTGAGATCTCTGGATCTATATTGGTCTGATATTCCTGGAGACTCTCCTCTATTGTCGGCTCGTGTCCCAGTTCCTGACATATATAGTCAGCTGTCTCGTGAGCTCTACGTAAGTGACTGGTATAGATGTCTACCTTTCTACCCTCGAGAAGTTTTGCTAAGCGTTTGGCTGCTGCTTTAGCCTGTAACCTGCCCAGTGATGTAAGGCCGGGGTCTTGCCAGCCTCCTATGCTGGGATCTACATTGCTGTGGGCCTGACCGTGTCTTACAAGAATAATTGGTCTCAGGCTTCTGATGTACTCAACCATTTTGAGAAAGACACAAGAATCCCGAAGTATAAAATTATCTAGACTCGCAGTGTCTCAGAGCAATACTGCTAAAGACTTAGTTTTTCCGATTGTTGTAAATGATTTTTGATTTAGATATAGCATGGAGTCAGGAGAATTGAAATTAAACCTCACTTATTGCCCAAAATGAAAATTTCTTAAAAAGATAGCATGCTTCTCGGAATCTTTATCCTTTGGTTCTTTTGGTCCTATATGTGGAATATTCAAGGGAGATACTTGATTTCTGGGATAAAGTTAAATCAGAGACAGGTATTGAAGGCGATTTCTCGGATGCATGGGGTTTTGGGGATAATCCGGAGCTAATGGATGAATTATTAGGCTATATTTTAGAGGGAAAAAAACGTACTACTACTTCTCTTATAAAGGAATCAGAGCTACAGGGTTACCCTATGGATAAACTTGGAGATTTCAATATCATATTAAATGGTAGAGGAGAGCCTGTAGCTGTTATCAAAACAGTTAGTGTTAGACGTGTTAAGTATAGTGATGTTGATGCTGAGCATGCTTATTGGGAGGGGGAAGGAGATAGAACCATTGAGACATACTTCCTTGAGCATAATAAGTATTACAAACGGGTTGGGGAGAAGCTAGGGTTCAAGTTTGATGAGAATATGCTTGTAGATTTAGTCCGATTTGAGCTTGTATATCCATTAAATCAATAATACTCTTTACTATTCTAATCATTTGAATCTGTTTGAAGGGGTTCTGTTACTTTGTACAGCTGGCTCCTTGATCATCGATTCCTAGGATCTAACCAAATTACTTAGGAATTTATTCCTCAAATTTGTCACTATATTCTCTTTTTTGATTTAGTATTTATTATTTATTTACTTTGATCTGCCCTTTATAGCGTCTCCAGTATCCACAGAAAGACCCTCCACCTTCCAAATTACATACTGCAGCATGGTTTTTGTATCCAAGGCATCGCCAAGCATAGATACATACGCCTTTTTTATGGGCTCTCATTATAGAGGCAGTGTAAACGTAGTAGTATATGGTTTTCTATTTTTCATCCAAATAAGGATACTACTATAACTCCCATTACAATAAGCAGGCTTCCGATGACAATAAACCGTGTTGGCTGCTCGTCCCTCAGGAGGAACCTCGTCATAAGAACTGTGAATAGGGGATAACTGTAAATAATTGATGATACTACGGAAACTCTTCCTAGGTTAATTGCCATGGTGAGAGTGATCCAGGCGAATGCATTAACAAACCCCGATCCTGTTAACCATTTTATATTTTCTCTATTCACCTGGAGGTCCTTTAAGCCTCCTTTTAAAGCTAGATATAATACGAAAGCCAAAAGTCCTGCGAGGGTGCTGGACTGTGCTCCAAGTATAGCTTCTGATTGGATGTTGGTACCTATCTTTCGCATAATGTTGCCAGCTGCAAAAAGTAAAGATGCAGTTATTGGTAGGTAGACTGATCCAAGCTCTATCTTAATGCCTTCGTCTCTTATGTTTAGAGTAGCTATCCCAGTAACTACGATTATGGCACCTATTATTACTGGTATGGATAGGGGTTCACCGAGGAAAAGTATTGCCAAGATAGCGGTAATTATGGGGCTGGTTCCAACTAAGGCGCTGCCAGATGATACACCGATACGTTTGTAACTGGTCAGCGTCAGAAGCCGCCCAAGGAAGGAAGCAGATATACCTGATAAAGCGAACCAGAGCAGGGCGGATAAATTGATTGTGGAGAGGTTAAATAGCAGTATTCCTGAGAGGACTATGGTCTGTATACCAGTTAATATGAGGTTAGCCGTATCAGGGTTACTATCCTTCATGCCCTTAGTCGCCAATACGCTGCTCAAAGCAGTAAGGATGGATGCCAGCAAAGCTACAAACTCAGCGAACATATCTAAAGTGAACAGCTCCATATTTATAATAATGTGACTGATACATCGAAACGATTTCACTAAAACATGAGAATCTCCTATCGTTATAATATATTAAAATTTGGTTCTCCAAGTTAGAAACATTTTAGGATTAAATTTAAAATTGTCATCACACATTTATCGATTATTAATGGCATACGTCGCACTCCACGGTCGTTCCATCTGGGCCACGCTGAACACTTATTATGCTGTCCTGTTGGAGACCGACTTTAGACCCGATGTTATATGGCTGGTGACTGAGTCCAGATATGGAGATCAGTTAGATGTATTGGATGAGGGTTTTGATATAATAAGCATCGGCTTTGACATAAGACCCATGATACGATCATTAACTTTGCCTACTGGTAAGATCGTGGAGGCAGGCATACAGGTAAGGAAACTTTTTGATTCATTGAAAGAGATGGAAACAGCCATGGATATCACGTCAGCTCGCAAAGCGGTTGTCTCTGGGGCACTACTGGCTACTGCAGACAATAAGCCTGATCACATATACTACTTGGAGATTGATGATGTCGAGGATAAAGCAAAGCCTTATACCATGATTTCCTTCCAGCAACAAAGACTCCATGATCTACGTGAGGAGACTCGGAGGCCTCCCAGTTGAGAACAGATGTGACTATTTCTAAGGACGAACTCCAGATATTCCTCAACCTACAGCCAAAGTCCATTAAGATTGACTATCCGTTAACCAACGAACAAATTGCCACCATCGAGGATGAGGGAAAAATCTACAACATAGAGCTACACATAGAGAATGACCTTAGCGGGTTCTCCCCCTCGGAGCTTTGGCAGCTGGAGCAGCCTAATCATTCAGATTATATGCAGTGCTTCTTAGCCAGCGGCCTCGCATCTTATAAAAACATTGAGAACTTCGAGCGAATGGACAGAACTTATGAAAATATACCTCAGGATGTTGTATATGCCCCGGATACTAACTTATACTATAACAGGTTTCTCTCTAATCGACTTATTGAGCCTAGCCGGATCCTTGTAGTTGAGTCTGTGCATGATGAGATCAACTTGGTTTTAAACAAGAAATACACTCCCAGACATGTAAATGATCTTAAACGGGCTGCAAAGTTTCAGAGTGGGATCCTAGATGAGTTTGTTAATGGTCGTATGAAGCAGAGTCGGAAGGCCTATAATCTCGCTCTGCAGGAGTTTCTAAAATATCGGAATAAGGCATATGCAGTTGTCCGTACAGAGGATCTAACCGGTGATAAAGAGCGTAATGATATGGTTTTCGTAGAGGGTGTAGCGAACTATGGGAAGACGAGCAATACTTATCCTGTTGTACTTACCAGTGATAGGCTCCTGACAGATGTCTGCGAATCAAACGGGGTTCAAAGTTTCCTTCTTGAATACCCTGATGTGGTGAATCCAAGTTACTGCTCCCCTGAGAAGTTGTGCCGTCTTATACTTAACTTGGCTGGAGTTCTTGGCGTAGTCCAGGTTAACAATGTGCTGGTGTTCGGCGAGTATCGCGGCCGAACTGGCAGGGACCGGTACAAATTACGTTACCTTAGTGGAATAATACCTCTGATTTTAGAGCGTGACTTGGAAATATGTCGAGAGTTAAACAAGTTGAAGATACCTTTCTGAGATTGATTATTTATGGTTGAGTTAACATTTTACGGTGGAGTCGGAGAGATAGGCGGAAACAAGATACTGCTGGAGGACCGGGATACGCGGGTCTTGCTAGATTTTGGAATGAGCTTCAAGCAGTCTGGAAAATATTTTAGCGAGTTCCTTCAGCCGAGGAAGTGCAATGGTCTTGGAGATTACTTTGCTACGGGTCTTCTTCCAGACATCCCTGGGATTTACCGCGGTGACTATCTAAGGCACATGGGTAGAGAAGATGAGGAACAGCTTGTAGATGCGCTCCTAATTAGTCACGCACATGTCGACCATATGGCCTATGTCCATCATCTAAGGAAAGATATAGAGCTTGTTATGAGCAGGGGCACAAGGGCAGTGATGCGTACGCTTCAGGACACTACTACCAGCGGCGAGAACGACTATCTGGAGTACGTACCCAATTTTGAGATGAGACCCTATTCCAGAGGTGAAGGATTCACTAGAAAGACTAAGAGAGACGAGTGCTTAGACAGGCCGTGTAGAATTTTTGAGTATGGTGACAAATTCAGGTTAGGGGATCTAGAGGTGGTACCCTATGAGGTAGATCACAGCTTACCAGGAGCTACCGCATATCTATTACACACTTCCGAGGGAACGTTGCTCTATACAGGTGATTACCGGTTTCACGGATACCTGGGAGATCGGACAGAGAAAATGATCAGCGAGGCAGCAGAGGAGGATATCCTCGCAGTGATAACTGAGGGTACCCGGATCGAGAGTACGGAGTCCACTAGTGAGACTGAGGTATACAACAATGCCAAGAGGCTAGTAGAGAATACTAATGGCCTCGTTGTCATAACCTTCCCAGTCCGAGATCTCACGCGGTTTAGGACCTTCCATAGAATAGCAAAAGAGACTGGAAGGAAACTTGTTATCAGTTTTAAGCAGGCCTATCTACTTGAGAGGTTCAACGAGTTCACAGAGTTATATCCTGAACCCGAAGACCCGGATATATGCCTTTTCGCTGAGCGAAAGAGTTGGGGTATTGCTGGCAGGGACGATTATTACAGCAACATCGAGGGGCTCTGCTATCCTTCCAATATCTGTGAGCAGGACTACTCTACTTGGGAAAGAGAGTATCTTGACAGGGAAAACACCGTTAACCACTGGGATATACAAGACCAGTCCGAGTATATCCTCATCTGTGGTTACTTCCAG
This sequence comes from Candidatus Bathyarchaeota archaeon, assembly GCA_014730055.1. Next base: position 9,482 of record WJIV01000241.1, on the reverse strand, counting down.
CTCAACAGCCTAGTTGACATTAAGCCGGTACCGGGCAGTGTATACCTCCGTAGTATCACAGAACCCTTCGATGATGAGATGGAACTGGATGCTGAGAGGGTTAGAAACTGGCTCGACCTATTTGGCTTAGATCTCCATGGAATGAGCAACGAGGATAGATTACATGCCTCCGGTCACGCAAACGGGAAACAGATCGCAGATGCTTTGAAGACAATAAATCCTAAGAAGATAATACCTATACACACTGAGAACCCCGAATATCTTAAGAAAAGCTTCGAAAAAGTCTCGAGTCCTAAATATGGAATACAAATAACCCTCTAAATCTGCGATTTCATTATTATTTTATTAGCCTCTATAATAGATGTATTAGAACCATGTCTGATAGAGAAGATCTGCCAATTTCACTCAATCCCGTGAAGCCTCTGGTCTCACCCGAGAAGGCAGCGGAGGATTGGGCTCTCTTTGAGGCGCTCAAGTCAAAGCTGCTTACAGAGGAGGATTATCAGCCCATTGCGGGTAAGCGGTACATCAAGCGTAGTGGCTTCCGCAAGATAGCAGTTTACTTTGGTCTCTCGGACAGGATCCTTGAGCAGGAGAGAGTGGATAGGGATGATGGTAGCTTCTTCTGGCGTATAGTAGTTGAAGTTGAGGCCCCAAATGGTAGGGTATCAACTGGAGTTGGTGCCTGCGATAGCAGGGAGCGTCGATTTGCCCACGTGGAACATGACGTATATGCTACAGCTCATACCAGGGCGAAAAGCCGTGCAATCAGTGATATGGTGGCTGGTGGAGCTGTATCAGCAGAGGAGATGGAGGCGGAACTAGGTCAAGAAGACTCTACGGAGCAGCTATATAGTGTTAGTAGCGTGGCAGAATTGGAGTACCTGCTCTCCGAACACCTCCCCGACCTAGAGGAAGTCCTCACAATTAAGGAGCAAGAGGAAGTTTTCAGGATAGAGAGAGCGAGGTACCTTGACAAGAACCTCTGGCAAGAGATTAACGAGAGAATAAGTGAGCTCGGTGGAAGATGGGTCTCAGCAGGTAAAGATAGTCACTGGTCAATACCTAAATCAAATAATAATCTTTAGAATGATCCTTTTAAAATATTAGACTAAATGTGTCTCAAGACAGGAGAGGTATCTAAAAATAACGGTATTATGGTCTATGACATCGATAATGCGAATTTCTTTACTCTATGATTCTGGTAGTAGGAATCTCTCTTTGTAACACTATCGTGGAGTTTAAGGCCAGTTGATCTTGCCGTTATCAACCAGCACTTCACCTCCTTTAATTACCTTGATTATATTTTTTCTATCTTGGAGCACTGATATGTCTTCCAGCGGATTGCCATTAACTAGAATAATGTCCGCTTGTTTACCGACCTCCAATGTTCCTACATCCGACAAGGCGCAGTTCTGTGCGTTATATTTTGTTGCGCTAATGATAGCATCCATAGGATTCATGCCACAATGATTGACGTAAGTATAAAGCTCCCAAGCTACGCCAGGGGCTTCCCAGTATGTATTATCTGTTCCTGCAGCTATTTTCACCCCTTTCTTCATGCATTCCTTGAAGTTTTTGATCAGCTTGGGTCGTATAGATTTAAAATTACTCTTTGTCCCAGGCTCAGCCTCATCATAGGCATCAACCAATGGCTCATAGAAAAACATCCCAAGCGTGGGCACAAGGAACTGTCCATTTTGTACCATGTGCGTGATTAGCTCGGGCTGTTCCATCAGATGTGTACCGTGCTCAATACTGTCCACTCCCGCCTCCACAGCAAACTTCAAACCTGGACCATTCTTAGCATGGGCTGCGATGGGGACGCTTTTCCAGTGAGCCTCCTCTACCGCGGCAGATATCTCCTCAAAAGTCATACAGGTATGCTCTGGCCCAGGACCCGGTTTGAACCTTTTATGACCAGGGCCAATGAGTTTTATGAAATCCACCTCGTATTGAAGGCATTCGCGTGTCTGTTTTCTTATCTCCCATGGGCCATCGGCTCCCTTCCACCCGGGGTTAAAGGCATAAGGAGGCCCCATACTATTGAGGTGGCCTCCAGTAGGTAGGACGCATCCTCCAGCTACTACCCTGGGTGCTGGGAAGTATCCCCGCTCTACCGCTTTTCGTAAGGCTACAAGCCACTCACCACGGAGTTCTGGGGCATTCGGTATTGTGGGGTGAGGAATTCTAATAGTTGTAATTCCTCTTCTCAAAAGCCCCTGTATTACGTGGATTCCCTTCATTAATGCTAAAGTTGGGCTGTTCACCATATTATCATAGTATTTTTTGAATCCTGGGTCGGTGAAGTTACGTTCTCCCAGAGGATGATTATGTCCTTCGATGAGACCGGGCATTACTGTACACCCGGTTGCATCTATGACTTGACTCTTCTTTTCTCTTATATCACCTATTTCAGAAATTTTGCTATTAGTGATTCTCAGGTCTTCTACTATGGGCGATGCTCCTGTTCCATCTATAACTTTTCCTCCCTTGATCAAGTACTCTTCCATATAAATCAGTAATAGTGAAAATCAAGTAGTTATAACGTCTACGCTTAGATAAAATGATAATAAGATTTGAATTATTATTGATTTAAAAGCCATAAAGCGTGAAAAGTAGTTATTTGGAACAAGAGAGTTCGATGTGGTTTAATTTATACAGATATTATAAAAAAGGATTTATCGGAATTATTTTGATACAATGTGATTTTTCAGGGTACCTATCTTCTCAATCGTGGCTTCTAGCCTATCACCTGGCTTAAGGAAGAGCTTTGGATCCGTCGTCCCATTATGTCTTGGGGTTTGATCCATTGCTGTACCGCTACATGTTCCACCGCATATAATGTCTCCCGGTTTTAGTGTTAGGTCTCTGGAGAGCCAACTAATCCAGTATGAGTAATCCCAAATCATGTCTGATGTATTTCCATCTTGCCTCAATTCTCCATTAACGGTCTGCTTAATACTCAGGCTGTATGGATCATCAATTTCATCAGCTGTAACTATGCATGGGCCCATAGGTGCTGATCCGTCAAAGTTCTTTTCGACCCATAGTCCAACATCACTTGGATGGTCTCTGCAACTCATATCATTGATTATGGTCCACCCATAAACGTAAGATAATGCATCTTCCTCGGTTACATCTTTACATGATTTACCAATTATCGCTCCCAGTTCGCACTCGTAGTCTAGTCTTTTAGTTCGGGCTGGGTACGTAATGGGTTCTCCGGTACCGATAACATTGTATGCTTGTTTCCAGAATCCCCAGGGTCTCTTCTCCCCTTTTTTCACTAGTTCCTTGACATCCGCTATGGTGTACTGTTTTTCGCTTCTCACATTCAAGCCATCTCGTGCGTGGTCCCAGAAATTACTACCAGCCATCATGATTCTGGATTGCAGACTGGGAAGAGGTGCTCTTAACTCAACCTCATTTTCAAGAAAGTGAAGCTTCTCATCCATGGGACCATATTTTTTTCCCGCCAAGACCCATGATACTACTTTTTTTGAGAGTTCTAGTGCTTCTTTACCTTCCTGTATAAAAGGTAACATATTCGAAGGTACAAGTAGATCAGCTCTCTCATATGGCCTTACTTCGCCTTTCTCATGCAGCCAAGATGCGTAACCATAGTTTAAGTCGATAACTGAGCCATCATCAAGTAAGGCTCCTACTCTTCCGGTGTTAAAAATAACTAGCTTCATGGTAATGGTAAGATACGAATAGTATATGAGTAAATCGAAAAATACCTCATTTTTGTTTACTTAAAACAGCTTTTTCAGAGGATTGTACTTTTCTCTCTGTTTCTACATTTTTCATTTTTAGCGAGCATAGGTTGAATGTGGGATTATCGAAAAACTATTGAGATATATGATATTAGAATTTGATGTGAAGATCGAGAATAGGTTGAAGGAATTGGGCATACCTCTACATGAGCCCACTAAGGTACCAGAATCATTCAGAAGGGTTTTCCCCTTTGTCAGAGTAAGTGGTAATAGGGCATGGATATCGGGTCACGCAGCTACGAATCAAGATGGGACAATGTTCCACAAAATCGGTAAGGTGGGCACCGAGGTATCTAAAGAGGAGGCTTATGATTATGCACGATTAATTGGGCTGGCAATAATTGCCGGTTTGAAGGAGGAGTTAGGTGACCTTGATAGAGTTAAGAAATGGGTTCGCGTATTCGGTATGGTCAACGTGGCCCCAGGATTTAATGAGATGCCATCAGTGATCAACGGATTCAGCGATCTAATAATTGATATTTGGGGCGAAGAAGCAGGAAAGCACGCTCGCTCAGCGGTTGGAGTGGCCGAACTCCCGTTCAATATCCCTGTGGAAATTGAAGCAGAAATCGAACTCAATGAATAGTAATTGTGCTAAGAAGAAAACAGCTTAATTCATCAGTATTTTTCTTTTGAAAGTTGTATAAATAGCATAATTTCCTGGTCAAGAATGCTGTAGTTGATGCAGCTACAGTAGCTGTATCTGTTTTCATGCAATTCTATAAATAGGTACTAAAGTTTTTAGAAAATTAACTATCAGAATTTGGAATCTGTGAATCTGCTAGAATTAAAAAATTAAGGACTTTCATCAATCAAGCTTTTAATGTCTAAGATAAAACTATGATCTTCTCCAGACATGACAAGTGGAAGCTTACCATCCCACTGATTAAGCCAGAGATACTGTGCGTATTCATCAGTCATCTGAGAAGTGATCAACTGTATGGCCTCAGCAGTCGCATTAGCTGTGATAATCTGTGCGCTTGCCTCCCCCTGTGCACGGGTAATAGTTGCGTTCCTCTCTGCCTCTGCCTGAATAATCTGCTGCTGTGCCTCGTAGCGAATCCTCTCTAACTCATTTTTGGCTTTCAGGGCTTCCTGTTCTGCTGTTACCTTAGCCTCAATTGCCTCAGAGAAGGAGGCGCTAAACTGGAAGTCAGTCAGACTTACTGAAACAACATCAATATAGAACACGTCTAGTCTCTCAGCGAGAATAGCATCAAAAGTAGACTTGACTTCCGCTCGTTTAGTAATTAGCTCCTCAGCCCTGTAGGTTGCTGTTGTGGCTTTCAAGGTCTCCTCAATATTGGGTTTAATGACCCTTGAAACGTAGTCCTGTCTAAGATCCTGGTAGATCATATTTACCTTCCCTGGATCAAGTCGATAGTTTACAGCGACAGTTGTGGATACTTCCTGAAGGTCTTTTGTGGCCGTAGATTCTGTTGACTCTGCTTTTTGTATTTGTACGTCCATAAAAACAACGCGTTGAGTTACAGGGTTTTTAAAATTCAACCCCTCACTTAGAATTCTATCCTCAACTTTTCCCAAAGTAATAAGGACGCCCCGTGTCCCGGAAGGTACTTGAACAATAGCCAAGGAGCCAAGAGTAGCTATAACTAAAATGGTAATAATTACTGCAACCATTATACCTCCAGCACGGCTTCCTCGAGGAAGATCTGGGAAATCACCCCCAAACCTATTTTTCATTTCTCTAAACATGTATTCTCTTTTTGGTCTTACTTGTTTTTTTATTTTATCTTTTTTACGTGATAAAAATTGGATTTGTTAGATAGATCCTAGAATCATTTTACTCTTTATGAGGTGCTTGTTACTAAATTAATTCGTATAATCCTTAAGGAACTTTTTTCCTTGAGTACTAAGATTAACAATTAGGATTCCAATGACAACATTCTTCCACTTCAGCGATTTTCACATACCTCCCGAGAAAAGCATAAGTCGAAAGGAAGGAAACCCCTGCAACAAGATAGAGAGGGTTATAGAATTGGCGAAGGATACCAATATCAAGCCAGCTTTCTCTTTAATTACTGGAGATATCTCCCAGGATGGCTCCATCCCTGGATATCAGATCGCCCAGGAGTACATATCTCAACTAGAATCACTTGGTGGACCAGTATTACCGGTTATGGGAAACGTGGATAAGAAAGGAGGGTTCAGGGAATGCCTTCTAAAAGACCAAGATTCGGATAAGAGTATATCCTGTTACTACGCCACAATTATCGAGGGAATTCGAGTAATTGCCCTAGATTCACAAAGCCCAGGGAAACACACGGGTTATTTAGATGAGGATCAGATTGATTGGCTCAGTAAGGAGTTGAAGGAGGAGTATGAGCCCACTTTAATTGCTCTTCATCACCCACCTTTCGCTTTGCATATACCAAACGGTGAAAAGCATTTAGTGTTTGATGAATCGGCTATGTCAAGATTTCAGGAAGTAGTTAGAGGGTCAAATGTTCTGGCTGTTTTATGTGGGCATCTTCATCAAAGTCTCTTTGTTGAGGATAAGGGGATCCAGTACTTGGTTGGTTGCGCTGCCTTATCAGAACTTCATATCGAAATGAATAGGTATAATATATATGACTCATATGGGTTCACACAAGTAACTTTGAATAAGAACCAAATAAATGCGAGACCAATAATATATAATAATGGTAGAAATCTGATTAGCTCAAGAGGAATATGAATGTAGTTTTCCATAATAAATAAACACAAGAAAATAAACAGATGAAAAACAGGCAATTTTTTATATGCATACCTATAATGATCGAATATCCTCACAGTGATCAACCTTTTATTTATAATACATTAGAATAGTTCTCTATTCATTTTTAAAATATTGTTAATTAGATATGCTGTATTTTGATGGAATTATGAATTATAAGAAAAAACTATTATTGATGTCCTCATGATAATCATTAATATCTAATCAGTGGATATGTGTTAGATTAGAGATAAGAATCAGGAATCGTAACTTATGCGGGTCCTCATAAGAATATTAGCATTCGGATTATAGCAATATTCGACAAAACTAAACATATCAATAAATATAACATTTAAATTGATGATTATAATGTTTTTTTAAGTATCTGCGTCATTAATTAGAAATCTTTGCCTCTCATTTTTTCTTTATCTTTTAGGTTTTCAAGTGCTTTTTGAGCTCTATTATTTTGGAACGAGTTTACCATGAAATCTTTTAGTGGCTTTACTTCAACATGGGGGTTGGTAAAACTAACTTTGTCCGCGTTGAGCATGATGAAACCAAGTCTTAGTGCTTCACGGATTGCACTGTTCTCATTCCCATTGAATGTATCGAGGGATTCGCCTATCTGTTCTTCATTAAGGTAGACACTGATCCTTGATCCCTCATCCCCGTATCGAAGTTTACTGAATGAGCGAGTTATTCCAAAGACCCCTTTAATTATTACGGGAGATTCTTGCTGATAACCGATTCCGAGGTCAACAAGATCTCTTATAATGTCACTCATGATTCTCTGAGAATTTTCAGCCATTTCTTGCAGATTTTCTTTTAGAATGGTCTCGAGTCTAAGGGTCACTAACCTCATATCTATATGACAATTTGGCATATGTTTATATGTTTCTATGTGGTATATGACGTAACGTCACATATAGGGGTTGAATGAGATTAAAATCGTATTAATATCAAAGCTATTCCTACTGATCTTAACCTCAATTATAGCAACTGTCTTTCTCAAGCGAGGAAAAATTACAAGAAGCAACCGACTTTGGTTCATGATAGTAGGAATAATTGTCTTCGGTTTTGTTTACAGTCAGTTGAGCCCCCTTAACCCGAACCCTATGTCTATTATTGTCAATTTTTTCGCAAACATCACAGGGGCTTATGTCCCTGTGCCCTTTAATTTATCAATCTTGATGCTATTGGGTATGATTTTACTTGCTATTGTATCGAATCGTATTATATGTGGATGGGGTTGTCAGCTAGGCTTATTACAAGACTCATTATATAGAATTTCACAATCCAAGAAACTTAATACATCTAAATATGTAACATTATGGACCCGTGTGGGATTTTTCTTGCTGTTCCTAGGCCTGCTATTCTTCAGAGACTTGAACCTACTGAGTTTGCTTGATCCTTTTAGTATTTTTAAATTGAGCCTAAGTACTGCAAGTGGTATACTAATTATTGGCATTATTACATCAAGTGTATTTTTCTATAGACCATGGTGCAGATTCTTTTGTCCATTTGGCTTGGCTGGTTTGGTTGTCGAACAGTGGAGCCTGTACAGACCAAGGATCGATGAAGAAAGCTGTTCGGATTGTATGCAATGTGTTAAGGCATGTCCATCTGGTGCAATGCAGGGATTTTATTTTGAAGAAGAATTTCATAATGATTGTTTTGCTTGTGGAGAGTGCATTGACTCTTGCAAAGTCGGGGCTCTAAGTTGGTCCCGAGATAAAGATTGAGCTGAGTTGGCATAACTTCTCTATGGATATGATATCGATTTGTTTAGAGGGTCTTTCTTGCTTATGAACAGCTGTTTCCATCATGAGTATTCCATCTAAGTGAAATAATCTCACTTTAGTCCTTTTAATTCCCTTGTTTTAGGTATTCGTAAGCAGAGAGGACGTGCACCTTAACTATGTCAATAAACTCGTCAACTTCTACATAGTCATCAGTGGAGCCCATACCTTTAGCGTATGGGCCATAAACATATGCTGGGATCCCTTTGTAGCGCCACAAGCGAGCATCGGTTCCTCCCATTGCAATGAGCGCCTTAGGTGTTTGACCCTCAACTAATTCAACATTTCTTTTTAGAATATCAACCATCTCACCATCTGGATCACAATGGCTCGGGGGCGTATAGTTAATTTCTTCATAACTCACATTTGGATAGTCTTTTACCACACTATCCACAGCTTCCAATACTTGATTTTTGGTTTGACCTACTGGTAGTCTTATATCTGCTTCAATTACGACTGTGCCTGGGATCATGTTTACTTTGAGGCCTCCATGTACTGTACCAAAATTTATAGTGGTCCTTTGAAGGACCTCGAAGGCTCCAGTGCCGTAACCATCCTCAATTATCTCTTTGGCCTCCTGCAAGGCTACTCTTACATTTTCTGGGGGTAATGTTTCTATGCTTTTAATGGTGTCATCCAATTCTAGCATTAGTTCTGAGGCTATCTTGGTGGCACTTGGACTGGCGTGTTCATATGCTCCATGGGCTCCCTTTGTATTGATTGTGAATTTTAGCCATAGTATACCTTTTTCACCAAATCGTATCTGATGAGCACATGGCTCTCCGTTGAGCAGTGTATCCCCAAGAACCTCGGGGTAGTGATTTATGAGATATCGTGCCCCCCATGGTCCGAATGTCTCTTCGTCTGAGACGCATGTCAGGGTAAGCTTTCCATTTAACTGTTCTCTTATTCTGCTCAGGTAATAGTATGTGAAGATGCTAGCAGTGGTCCCTGCCTTCATGTCATTAGATCCTCTTCCGAAGATCTTTCCATCAACTATCTCTCCTCCCCAAGGATCATGGACCCACTTATCTGGGTCTCCCACTGGGTAGACATCAATATGTCCGTTAAGCACAAGGTGCTTACCGTTACTTCCACAATCGAAGGAGGCTACAATATTCACCATTTCCTCCTTTGGTGAGATTATATTGTATGGCAGATTGTTTTCGTCTAGGAATCTGGTTATGT
>WJIV01000240.1 GCA_014730055.1 Candidatus Bathyarchaeota archaeon | reverse complement strand
CGTCAAAGGTTCTCGATCTAAAATCTTATCTTCGTTCGACTACGTTTAATCTCATTCTAGGTGAAAGATGTGAGTATAGGAAGAAAGACATTCATCTTTGAGAACCCTGGCAAGGAGCATACAGAAGAGACCCTGAGAATCGCGATGGAAGGAGCCAAGGAGCGAGGCATTGAAACTGTACTCGTCTCAAGCACCACGGGTTTCACAGCGGAAAAAGCTGCCGAGATCTTCAAAGACAGCAATCTTAACCTCATAATAGTAACACACCAGACAGGCTACAGAACCCCAGGTGTACAGCTATTCCCTGAGGAACTACGCATTAAATTAGAGGAACAGGGTATCCGAGTGGTTACTTGTACTGATGTTCTCACAGGAACCGTTGATGTCGGTATGGCCAGGCAGAGGCCTGCGAAGACAGAGCCCTTGGAGGCTAGATTGCCTTACATTCTACCACCGACAAACGTGATCATCGCTAACACTCTCAGGATGTTTAGCCAGGGGGTTAAGGTGTGCCCTGAGATAGCTATGATGGCAGTAGACTCAAATGTCCTTGACAGCGGAAAACAGGTCGTCGTTGTTGCTGGTAGCCACGCGGGTGCTGATACAGCTATGGTTCTCGTGGCAGCAGAGAGCAGCAGGATTAGAGATGTCAAACTACAAGAGATACTGTGTAAGCCCCTCTGATTTTTGTAGTGAAGAACTCTCTTTTTATTTAGTTGAATACTCAAAACCTGGTAACCCTAACTTAAAGTATATCACTGCCCAATACACTGAGTTCTCATGAGTAACCTGAATATTGACTTCGGTCTTCAGATAGAACCCCAGTTTGGGTACACTTATGGTATGATTAAAGAGTCAGCAAAGGCAGCTGAGGAGGCAGGATTCGATTCTATTTGGGCATCAGATCACTTTCTTATCCGCCCAGAGGCTGTCGATGTAAACTGCCTTGAGTGCTGGACTACACTCACTGCTATAGCACAGGATACAGAGGATCTCCGCTTCGGTCCAATGGTTGCATCTCAGGGCTACAGGAACCCTGTATTGATGGCTAAGATGGCTGCTAGTCTCGACCATATAAGTGGTGGCCGCTTATACTATGGGATAGGCGCCGGCTGGAAGGAAGTCGAGTACAAGGCATACGACATACCATTTCCTAGTGCTGTAACCAGGGTAAGGCAACTAGATGACGCCCTGGAGATTGCTAAACGCGTATGGACCAAAGATAAGGCCGATTATCAAGGCGATTATTACTCGGTGAATGACTGTGTATGCATGCCTAAGCCGATACAGGACCCCTTGCCAATTGTGGTGGGAGGAATGGGCAACATGCTACTTAGAGTTGCTGCGAAGCATGCTCACATTATCAACTTCGCGTGGAATATTGATCTTGATACCTATGATGAACGTCTTGATGTCCTCAGGAGACACTGCAAGGATGTAGGTAGGAACTATGGTGAGATCCGTAAATCCTCTGGGCTGCACCTCAAGCTGGATGGAGTGGATCCAAAAGTCGATGCTCCTTACGAGGCTTATTCAGGGAAAAAAGAGTGGGAGGATAAGACGCCGGAGGAGGCCGCTGAGTGGATTAGAGGCTACGTTGATCTGGGTGTAGATCACTTTGTAATAGTCTTCCCCTATAGTTCTGAGCCTGAATCTGTAAAGGTTTTCATGGACGAAGTTGCCCCTAACATCTAATTTATTTAGTACGTGTCTTTATGCGTAGGGAAGATGAATAGGAGAGGCTGGCTTAGTATCTTAGGGGTCATAGCAGTTGCCGTGATCTCAGGATTCTTGCTCTGGAAGCTAATGTATGATACTCAGAGCCTTGGTGATTTTGGGCTCATCGGGGTCTTCTTAGCATCCATGCTGAGCCATCTAACTGTAGTGGCACGAGATATGTTCATACCACTTTTCATACCCTTGGCGTCGATATATCATCCAGTTGTACTGGGATCATTTGCAGGTATCGGCGGGGCTATCGGCGAGGTTACTACCTACTTCCTTGGGTGGGGGGTTGCCGAGTCCTTGGAGAAGAGCGCCTCCGAGGATAGAATAGCCAGATGGATTACCAAGTATGGTCTATGGGCAGTTCTACTAGTATCCATCACTCCACTCCCTGATACTCCTATAGTGCTACTTGCTGGTACGAGAAAGCTTCCTTTCCAAAAATTACTCTTAGTCGAGATCATAGGGAAGACAGCCCTGTATTCATTTGGAGCAATCATCGGAGGATTTGTTTACACAGGGCTTGAGGATATGTTAGGGCGGGTATTGGCATCCGCTCTGATGGTTATTGGGTCTCTAGTCTTCAGCATACTCGTAACATGGAAGCCAACGAGGGACTTGGTCTTTGGCTGGCTAGAGAAAATTATAAAATAAAATCGTCCCGCGTCGTATTGAGAATCGCTAATCGTCGAAGTGCTTATATAATCTATCCGTATCTTGCCACGAAAAGAAGCAATAGTTGCTTAATAAACGTGATTGTGAATGAGAGCAGGAATCGTAGGAATGGGTAGTTATCTTCCCAGCAAGGTCATGACGAATGACGAGTGGGCCGAGATAATTGAAACAAGCGACGAATGGATTACAAATAAAACCGGAATAAAGACTAGAAGGATAGCCCCCAGAGATGCTTGTACAAGCGACTTGGCATTAGAGGCCTCCAGGGGAGCAATGAGGCAAGCATCAGTTAGCCATGAAGACCTTGACCTAATAGTACTAGCCACAAGCAGCCCTGATGTACCAATGAGCAGCACAGCCGCAATACTGCAGAAAAAGCTGGGAGCTGTTAACGCAGGGGCGTTCGATGTTATGGCTGTGTGTAGTGGATGGGTCCATGCATTGGATATCGGAGCTAGATACACAGTAGATCCCCATATAGACAACGTTCTTGTGGTTGGGGCCGAGATATACAGCAAGATCCTAAATTGGCAGGACAGGACAACGTGTGTATTCTTTGGGGACGGAGCAGGCGCAGCTTTACTTCAAAAAGTTAAGGAGGGAGGGGTGATCGGTAGCTGGCTGAGAGCAGACGGTGACGGTGCTCAGGTAATTGAGATACCTGCTGGCGGTACTAGAGAACCGATAGACACTGACTGCATTAACAATGGAAAGCAATATTTCCACATGAATGGTAAGGCAGTCTGGGACTTTGCCATAAAGGCTTTCCCGCAGGCTGTAACCGAAGTTTTGAAAAGATATGACTATGACCTAAGTGACGTTGATCTGATCATTCCCCACCAAGCCAACATAAACATAATTAAAGTAGGAATGGCAAAACTGGGATTATCCTTGGAAAAGACCTATACCAATCTAGATAAATATGGAAACATGGCGGGAGCTTCTATACCCGTGGCGCTACACGAAGCAATAAAGGTAGGGAAGGCTCAGAAAGGAGATCTGATAGTTACTGTTGGCTTCGGTGGTGGCCTTACCTGGGGTGCGAACTTAATAGAACTTTGAATTTTCATTCTAATATTTTTAAAAAAAATACCTATATTCTAGTTTTTTATTTTCATAAGTTCATTGACATCATAAGTGTTAGCAACATCTTTAGCCTCGAGCCATCCCCTTCGAGCTACAGATAAGCCCAGTGGTAGGAATTCCATCTCTTTTGGTATATGTGCATCTGATCCGAGCGACACCATAACACCGTACTCTTTCGCCCTTCTGGAGTTTACATCGCTAAGATCAAGCCTATCGGGATAACAGTTTATCTCCATCATCACATCTTGGTTCGCAGCTGCTTCTAGTATTGAGTCTAGATCAATATTGTATCCCTGTCTTCTTTGTATTAATCTGCCAGTGGGGTGTCCAATTGTATCTACGTATTCATTATGGATAGCGTCGATCAATCGCTGTGTTATAGTATCTGAGTCCTGTCTAAATCCACTATGGATACTTGCGATTACCCAGTCCACTTCTCTAAGGACCTCATCACTCAAGTCTAGGGTACCATCGCCAAGTATGTCACACTCCGTCCCGGTTAGAACCTTTATTTCAGGATACTCCTCATCCAGAATTCGAACTTTAGCAATCTGTTCCCTCAGCCTAATCTCATCTAACCCATTCGCGATTCCAAGCGTCTTCGTATGATCTGTTATAGTTAAATATTCGAGGTCCATGGAAATTGCCTTTTGAACCATATCCTCGATACTTGCCCTCCCGTCGCTCCAGTCAGAGTGTACATGCAGGTCTCCCTTAAGGTCTTTTAACTCAACAAGATTGGGCAACGTTCCCTTAATCGCGTCTTCTATCTCCCCCGTGTTCTCCCTCAACTCAGGTGGCATCCAGTCCATCCCCAGCGCTTTGTAGATCTCCTCCTCTTTCTCTGCGGCGATAAGTTCATCTGTCTCCCTATCAAACAAGCCATACTCATTAAGTTTGAAACCGGCTCTTACACCTATTGTTCTGAGCTTGACATTATGCTCCTTACTACCTGTGAAATACTGTAGGGCCGCACCATAGCTCTCGGGCGGGATAACCCTTAGGTCTACCTGTAGTTTATTTTCAAGTACCACAGTGCTCTTGGTAGGACCATGGGCGAGTATCCTCTCAACTGGGGGCATGGTAATGAAATAATCAGAGACCGTTTCAGGATCAATAGAACTAACGAGCACATCGAGGTCTCCGACTGTCTCCTTCCTACGCCTCGCTGAACCAGCAACCTCAACCACTCGAACGCTTTTTGAATCCCTCATATAGCTCAATATTCCACTTATTATGGGAAGGACCTCTCCCAAAAGGAATCTGTCTGTTCTACTCCGGTACTCCTCAATGGCCTTGAGTATATTTTTCTCGCTCTTCTCCCCAAATCCTTTAAGATCTCTTATCCGCTGCTGCTTGGCTGCCACCTCAAGTGTCTCGATACTGACAATCCCCAGTTCTTTGTGGAGTCTCATAGCTAGTTTTGGACCTATTCCTTCCAGTTCTATCATCTCAGGTACACCTTTGGGTAATGACTCCCTCAGTTCTTGTAGGATGCTTGATTCGCCCGTTTCTAGGTATTCTGTTACGGTAGATGCTATACTTTGCCCTATTCCGGGAATTTCCTGTAGTTCTCCTCTTTCCATAATATCAGAGATATCCTCTGTCAGAGATGTAACTCTCTGAGCTGCCATGCTGTATGCTCTGCTCCTAAATCTATCCCCTTTGATTGTCAAAATCTCCCCGATCTCGTAAAGTAACCCAGCGACCTTGGCGTTAACGCTCATTACAATAACTCTAGTCAGTCTAATATTAGTGAGTTACTTGAAGTAGAGTGCAGAGGAGAATACTTTTTTCTACGTTAAAATATTTTCAGGCCAAAACATGAGCGTAAGTTTGAACTAAAAAATCTCACTCTTTTTATTATAATTTAAGTGAGCTGGTTAGATGAATGTGATCTAATTATAGAGTTGTTAAAACCGGCTGTTCTATTATTTGAAACAGTTGTTCTAAAGAGTGGGATTATACCCATGACTATGGTAGTATAATTTGACGAAAAATGAGTCGAAAATTAAACACGGTCGTAGCAATATTGCTATTAGGAATATTCCCAGTGCTAAGTATATACGCTGGTGCTCCGGGAGTTATTTATACTGAGGATAAATGTATTGAGGAGGCTATCCGATTTTTGAAGGGGTCTCCTACCTACAGTTATGATGGTATGGAAGAAACTATCGAGTTTATCGGTATTGAACCAGCCAGATCTCCTTATACATGGTTTGTGACGTTGAGGTTCACCTCTAGAAATGGTGGTTATGGTGATAGAACAGATCAGATGACTTTGACCATGCTGACTGAGCACACAATGATAGTGTTAATTAGCAAGGGCAAGGTTGTCTCAGCTGTAACTGATGATATATTCAATGAGATTACTGGGGAGATAATAGATATGCCAAAGAGCCCTCTCTTAGAGGCAGAGGAACTGGTAATGGAGTGGCTGAGAAATGCCCAAACATTCAATTTCGATGGTATTGAGGGGACTATGAGAGTTGTTAACAGTGTCATACTTGAAAGCTACCCAGAGCAGTACGTTATCACAGTTGCCTTTGAGTGCTCCCATCCAGGATACGGAGACAGAAGCGATATGATACTGGCCCAAGTTATCACCGAACACACAGCAATAGTCATCGTGAGTAGCGGTGAGGTACAGAGTGCAGTGATAGATGGACAGTGGGATGAACTAAACCAGAGAGAAAAAGGAATCTCAGAACTCCTTCCTCCAGAAGAGGTAGTTAATATAGTTATTGAGTACCTCAGGGATAATTATTCGGAAGCAAATACTCTTAACTTGAATGATGATTGGACAATTACCGAGACTACACCTGAAGGGCTTCTAGGTCAATCGATCATAGAGTATACGGGGGATAATTGGAAGATAGTAGTTTCTCACCCAGTCGTTTGGAAACCAACTTATACTGTCGAGGTAGAGCAAGCCGATTCTGGTTTTGTCTGGAAAGGCACTATTGATCAAAGCGGATCAATAACAGAGCTAACTGAGTAATCATTCCTCAATTTTTTTATATCTGAATTTCTTGAGCTTGTCTAGATTATTAGCGATTATTACCTCTATGATGTTTTTTAAAAAAATACCCGAAAATTAGTTAATTATTTGTGTTCTATTATCTAATATATCCATACTGTATTAAGGTGAAATACTTTTTCTATCGTATGAGACATATCTGGAATTCACGCATACCCATGCATGACGGAGTAGAAATATCAGCAGATATATACCTGCCCGATAAACAAGAAGCCTTTCCTACCGTGATTATTGGAACTCCATACGATAACACCATGAAGAGCCATGTCGATATGGCCAGTTTCTTCGTAGCTCATGACTATGCGTTTGTTGTTTACGATGTGAGGGGCAGAGAGCAATGAACGCTACATAGAGGCTCTTGAGCGTTTGAAGTCTCTTTGTGAAGAATCCAGGAACTGATTATGAAATTCCTTTCAACATGAAATTTCCAAAAAGTGAAAGCTGTTAATTATGGCAATATTCTATAAACTTAAACACCTCTTATTATGTAAAATAGAGTAAGGGAATTGGGGGATGCCTTGAGGAACAAGCTCAGAAACTTTTCTTTACTGGTCCTACTGATAATTTCATTCCTCCTACTGTCGACTGCTATCGACTCTCTGGGAGAGGTGCCTCAATACCTTCCTCTTCCACGGCCCCCCTTCGTTAACCAGTCTGGAGGCTATGGACGGGGTATCATTGAGGGGGATATTCCGATAGGATGGGACGAATCACCCACATTAGTGGAGGAGGAGGTTACACAGGTTGATGCGAACTGTGGTTGTGAAGGCATGCCTTTGTTTAATATAACGGGTGTAACCGGAACACAGTATCTACGTGTTAAGCTTGGGGAGAGCTACGACGGTGAATGGTTGATGTACAACTCAACAAGTTTACCATATTATGGAGAATCGCTATGGGCCCAGATTGGTGAGGCCAGAAAGATCTACATTTCGCCTGAAGTCTCTTTCGAGGGATATATTCCGGGAATGAAAAACCCTCAGCAGATAGTGGGGGCACCGAGCATGGAGTATTTCCCCGATAAGATGATATTTCACTCGGAGCGAAAGGTCGATGATGAATATGGTTTGTCTTATAATATCGAAGAATTTGACCCAGACGATTTGATGGATGGATACCTAGTTTACAATGTAATGTATTTACAGGTTCCCTATGAAGTTCAAGTAGCAGTCGAGAATATGACTAGGGACCTTATCACGGGTATCGAGTCCGATTATCTCAAGATCCGGGCTATAGAGTCATATCTGAAGGACAATCATGCATACAACCTCGATTACTCGAGATCGCCCGATGATGTGGATCCTGTCCTCTGGTTCTTATTCAACAGCAAGGAGGGAGTATGTATTCACTATAACTCAGCCTTGGTTTTAATGGCCAGGAGCATAGGTCTTCCCATGAGGCTTGTCACAGGCTACAGGGTAGACCCCAATGATCATATTCAGGCTGTTAGTCCTCAGCAGGCTCATGCATGGGCCGAGGCTAATTTCAAGGATTTAGGATGGGTAACTTTCGATGCTACAGGTCAGGAACAGGAAGAAAAGGATGAAAACCTGGAAAACGGTGATCTAATTTCTACAAATACTAATATCATATATCAGGACTCTAACTGCTATAAAGGAAAGAACTTCATCGTAACAGGAAAGGTAACAGATGAATACGGAAACCCTGTAAGTGGCTTAAAGACACTAACATACTTGGTTGATTACTCAAAAGTAACTCCATCCTTTGATATTTTTGGAAATAGTAACAATTCTAGTTTTAAAGATGAAATTTTCCAGGATGGCATCCTTTGTGGTAAAGCTATATCAAAAGATGGCCAGTTTACAATAAACTGTAGTATTCCGCTAAACACCCAGCCAGGTGAATATGGCGTGGAGGTGATTACTCTGGGTAACTCAATTTACAGCGGTTCCAATACTGATCCTCCCCTGGATGTTCTCGCCCGTTCCACCATTGAGTGTAATACAAGTTACCGAGTAATTTCGGGTAAGCGGTTTACCATTGAAGGAAAGCTGCTAGAGGAGGAAACCTGGATTCCTTTGAGCGTTCATGATCTGGATGTCATCCTTGAAGGAGGTCCTTATCTAGGGGGGAACCATCCTTCTATTCCGAGCAACCAGGTGCAAATTAGCAGACTTTTTTCAGATAATGAAGGTATTTTCCGTTATAATCACGTTTTTGAACCGGGAAACCACAAGGTCATTTTGGATTGGGATGGAACTTTCTACTATAACGGGACATCCAGAACCCTCAATGTGACAGCTATTCCATTGACAATTGATCCTGACCCAATTGATTACCTTGTTCGAGGAGAGGCTAATCAGATCACCGGAAAAGTACACGCAGAGGAACTTACACCTGAATCCGGTGAGGGGGTTGAGATTTATCTTGGCCAAGAATACCTTGGAGCAGCACTAACCGATGATTATGGCTTCTTCAGCCTTTCATATAATATCCCTGATTCCACTGCTGTCAGCGAGGTTCAACTAGTTTACTATCTGGTGGATGGTTATTCAATAACTCAGTCTACCGTGGTGGCCATACGTCCTACTTTGAATTATCTCCCTCGTGGAGTAGGCACATGGAAGAAACCCTTCCAAATAGAAGCTGTAATTCAAAATGATAATGGTAGACCGATGGGAAATGTTGATTTGAAACTCATGTCAGGGAACAAAAGTCAAACCCTATCCACGGATGAGAATGGACGTGTTATGTTCAATGTTTCCCTGGACTCTAGACCTGATAATGATCTTTACGAGTTTCAAATCGAGTACTCTGGGACAAAATATATTATGCCAATAATCATCTCAGGTACTGTCAAGTTAAATGCGATTATTAACTATCTTGGGTTATTCTTAGGGTTACTGAAGTTAGCCACCGTCTTGGGTGTGTGTTATAGTGCTTATGTCTTGGTGAGCAGGCAGTTTCCTGGAATTAATGGAGTTAGCCTGTCTATTGATACTGGACAGGTTAAGGAGGAGGAAGAAGAGTTTGCGACAGGCGTATACATCATTAGGAGTGATAAGGCGCGAATAGATATCAAGATACATGAGATCGAGAATAACCTCCCATTAGTCTGGGGGGTCCATGAACCCTTCACATTCAAAATAGAGGTAAAATCTGAGCAACCCAAGGCACTATACAGGCTTGATGTAGTTGGATTAGAGAATACAGAAAAATTAAGAATCGAAGATGGGGTTTCATCAGAGATAGCGATCTATCAGAATAAGGGATTAAAAAATATCCGCTTTATCTATGAAGACCTTGAAGAGGAGGCGTATGCAGAGACTCTTTTACTTATGCATATAGTGGACTACAGGGAGGAGATAGTTAGACAGTTCAAT
>WJIV01000239.1 GCA_014730055.1 Candidatus Bathyarchaeota archaeon | reverse complement strand
TAGTCTCTGGACTGAGGCTACTACGAGTTCTCCTACTTCCGGCCATTCTTGTCGTCCTAAACTCATTTAATCACCCTAATACTGCTACTATGGCACCATTTATCTTGGCTTTTCCGCCAGTAGGCTCTGCCAACTTCTCACCGCATGTGAGGCATTCAACTGTTGTTGATGCATGGCTGAATATTATCTGCTCGCTCTCGCAGGTTATACATCTGACCCTTAGGAATCGAGATGTTGGTCGTGGTATCAGGTGCTCCCATTCAGCCATCTAGGCTACCCCCTGTTGTTTAGATGTAATCATTTGCTTTGTTACTTTCATGGCTCTATCTCCACCCGTTTAGCTATACCCCTCCTTATTAGGTTTAACGCATTTTCAAGGGGAATGCTGGCCACATCTTCTTTATCAAATGGACCATAAGCCTTCATATCTATGCCCATGATTGCTGGAAGAGGTTGAAGGAATCTAACTACTACCATTTCCACATCTCTACCGGATGGCGATTTAATAACCTCCTGTGTCTGTGATGAGTCAACACTAGGAGGTCTTGGCTGGGACTGGATCTCTTCAATCTCTGGTAATTCCACACCCTGTTTATACCCGGCGAGGAGCTGACGAATATTTGAGTATAGTTTCTGTTCTTCTGGTATCAAGGCCTTCGCATCCAAGGGAATCCCGTTTAATTCCGAGTATAGGATCTTTTCGAGCCGTTTATCAACGAGATCCCTTAACATCTTAGAAGCGTAGGCTCTTTCCTTCTGGATAATGCTCCCTCTTAACGTATCAGATTCTGTGGGAGTTTTATTTAGCAGTTCGATATATTCTCTCATCTCCTGGATAAAACCCGCGGGTATGCTCTGAATATCAGTAGACTCTCTTTCTCTTTTCCATGCCTCAAGTAGTCGTCTGTAACTCATTCTAGGATCCTTGCTCCCTTCTTTGCTAGGAAAAACATAGCTGCTTCTAAAGGCACTTCAGCCACTTCGTTCTCGTAAGGCCCATACCTCTCATCAAAGATCCTAATCTGAGGAACTCTCTTGAACTCCAACTTGATAAAGTCCCCAGTTAATACAACCGCTCTTGTTAGAGGGTCATAATCAGGTAAAAGCCCGTAAGGTATGCTCTGAACCTGCCACCCGGTCTTTCCATGCAAAGTATTTGTCAACCGTATAAGCCTGTGGATGTCTGTAGTAACAACTGTATCGATCTCAGAAGCCTGCAGCTCAAGAGCCACCTTAAGTATTTTATCTAGACTTTTGTTGTCAATCAAAGGTATAATATTGCTGGGATGCCGCTCCATCAGGGTTTTGAGGATCTTTTTTTTCTTAACCAGAATATTTTCCGTAGCGCCATTACTGAGGTTTAAGCTTTTAATCTCCTCTTCAGAAGCCTTAGAAAGATAATCATATAATGCTCTAAGCGTTCTCCCCCTCCAACCACCTTCAGTGATTGTTGGTCTTGCTCCCTTCCTCTGTGGATTAAATCCTTGAAACTCGAGTTCAAGGCCTGTTGCCATAATGTAGTCGACTATCTCTCTTCTTGAGTTCTGTCCAAGCTCCTTGACTGACTTGCTTGTTGCATGAACGTGGTAGCCTCTATGTCCGCTGAAATTTGTTAGGAGATTATCGGGATCTATACCAAAATCCTGGATTAATATATCAAGGAGTTTCTGAGCTTCATGTTTCGCAGCCTGTAGACAATCTTCGCACAACCAAGTCTCGGTATCAAATTGTGCTTTCCCACACTTGCATATCTCCGGAGGGTGTCCTCTTCCCTCAGCATCACAGTTCCTGCATCTCCATTTATCATGAATCTTCTGGCAAGGTAAATCGAAGTGATCTGCATCTATATCAAATACGAGATCTGCGCCCAACCACCCTTTTCTAGCCATATCTACAGTAGGATCTGCATAATATGCGCTGCTATGATAACTGTGAGCGGGTGCGCTGTTTCTGAGGTACCTTTGTAGCTCTTCTTCACTGGGGAACATAATATGCCTGTACATCGTGCGTCCATGGAAAGTTAGAAAGGCGAATTCACGATTTCTTAATTGCTCTGGGGCGGATATAGTATGACTGTTTCGAGCATACCAATACTTGAACTGCTCCTCAATGTAGCTCGGGCTACCCCAGTTCTCTTCCATGGCTTATTCATAGCACCGGTGTATAAAACGAATTATGTTTTAGGGTAGGTACTGTGTCGACACTTCCTGCAACTGGGGGCATTATAGCGAACAATATTCTCATAATATTTGCAGTAATGGAGCCCCAACTCTTTGAGTTTATATTTATGCTCCTCCGTGAGTTCTTTCATTTCCCCCTATTCCTCTGCCGCAGTATTTGAGGTTTCAGTCTCCTCACTCTCTTCTTCTTTCTTCCTCTCAACCTCTTCCGCTTTTTTACGATAGTAGCTAAGAGGGTGGACAACATTCTTACAGATGGTGTCCATATTTCTACATATACCATGAGTCCTGAGAGTGGCACAGGTGGGTGGTGTGTATTTTGTCCTGTTTCCTCTCAGACCAGCTATGTGCTCGATCTGGTACCTCGTCAAGGACTCGTCGAAGTCAGTAACACTAACATACAGTCTCACCATATCGTCAATGGGCATACCTACATTTACCAAGAAACTTGTTAAACCAAATCGTTCCATATGGCTGGCCCGCCTACCTGAAAGCAACCCCTCAAGGCAGTAATTCATACAAGGTGGAAAAGCTTCGTTAATAACCTCGGACGGAAGCCCTCCACGGTCCATCTTCGATCGGTTTTCCTCAAATACCTGTCTAATATCATCAAGATGTTCTTGCAGTGGTTCAGGAAGCGGGAAGTTTGAAGGAGTCTGAACCCTCTCCTTAACCCATTTCTCAACCTCGACTTGAAGAAGACGAGCTGCCTCGCTAGATGTAATTGATACGTATCCGTTATCCATCTTCCGGTTCAAAAGTTTCCATTTAGGCTCATGAAAACCAGAAGAAGCTCGGAGATAATCTGGAAACCTTATCTTGAACATGTGAAGAGCACCGTCAATGTTCTCGGGTTCCCTTATGATATCCCACCCAAACTCCTCCCTACCAATCTGGATAACCCTACCAATATCTTCCTCCTGAAGGATATTGTATACTCTAACAGCCTCTGCTAGAGAGAAACGGCGGCTGAGAAAATTTTCGTTGATCTGACTGACAAACATTGCAGCTACTGGATAACTAAGTAGCTCTGTAAGAGGGTCAGTAAGATTAATGGAGACCTCTCCTTTAATAATAGCCTCCTTAACCCGTTCCGCTGCGCGATCAATGATTTTCCTATAGCTGGGGTCAGACAACTCATCAAGGCTAAGGTTTAAACCCTCGACAAGTTTGACTCCCTCTTCGATGAAAGGGTACTTAGCGCTCTCCCTCTCAGACAGCATCTTGACTCGTAGTAACGTGGTGGATATTATCATTTGCGATCCTTAGCGTATTTTGTACTTAAGTGGGGAGAACTGACATAGTTGATTCTAGGCATCAGCTTTTTTTGTCTTGTCTTTACTAATTTTTAAATGGAGGGGGACTAAGGACTATTTCTCTACCTGGAACCAATGTCTTGATTAGAGTTTTCTATGTTATCCAACACGGTCCTGATTACAAGTAACTGAATATTCAAATTAGTTGGTATCTTGAATTTGTAAAATCTTTTAGTATGAATATACCGTATTTCAAATGTATTTTGGGATTGGTCTTAATAAGAAGGGTTACTGTGGACATGATGGTTGAGAAAGGTGAAGTAATTAAGTAAGAAATCTATAGGATCTGTTAAATTCAAGTTATACAATAAAAGTATAAATTTCTAAATATTTATATTTAGAGCATAATCTATGATAATAACTCTCTTCGCGTCCATATAGAGTTTGGTGTGTGCAATACATTTAACTCGATTTATGATAAGAATCGAGTGAAGTGTTAAAACCAAGTCTAAATTGCGAAGAGAGTTAATCATAGCATGATTCCTAGTAAATTTTCGGTTTAGATGATTATTATTTATTATTATTTTTGGAGGATCACCTTTTTTCAAATAAAATATACGGATGATCGTTCGCTACGAGTTAAAGAAGTTGATTAAGAAGATTTAAAAATCCATCCTTACCGTCCCATTCGGATCACCCGACTTAGGAAAAGGGTAGAACCTCCACAAGTACATCACTAATACCAAGTTAATGTAAGGATCTTATGACTATTACAGTCATAACTTGTTTTATAGCAGAAACAGGTTTTTTATTTAAAAAATAAGTTTTTTCCTAACAATTATCGAAACAACCCAAGCCGTATAAACCGCATCAGTTACCTATTCTTTCGATGTTCTCCTTTTTCAACGGGAAGCTGGGATAGGTACCATATAACTAGGTCGTTCACTTTTTCTGATATTAGGAGTTGGCATAAAAGGTAATATATTCAAAAATTTAGCACTGCAATTTTATTATTATATACAGATCTCAGCGAATTTAAATAAAGCCACATCATAGGGCTTTACATGTCTAAAAAATACGAGTGCCAGATATGTGGGTTCATATATGATCCTGAAGAGGGAGACCCCGATGCCAAAATAAAACCTGGGACTAGCTTCGAAGACCTACCTGAAGATTGGACTTGTCCGATATGTGGTGCAACAAAACTAGAATTCAGTCCACTCGATTAGAAATTTAATCATAAATTTTTTCATTACTTAGAAAAATGTCTCGGCTCAAAAATTGTTCAGTGGTATATGTAATTTATCCACCAGAAGCATCGTCCATGGAATATGTTTTCAGTGGATAGCCCTAGGCAGTACTTTTCAAATAATTCGAGGAGTTCATTTTCGGTGAAATAGTTTTTAACTATAAGATGCTCGCTCCCATCCCTAAGGGTCCTTAACTTGTACGTGTTGCGATCTGCTTCCTTCCTTACAAGTTCGCCACCAATTCCTTCTATGAAAACGTTATCCGCAATGAATACCCTAGATCCAATATCTAATTGATCATGTAGATGTTCGAGCCACCCTGGAATATCCTTCCATCTTACATGACTTAACCAAAAAGTGGCAAGAGCACCAGTAAAATCCTCAGAGTTAAAGCTCATGTCATAAGCATCCATAATTCTGAACTCCGTGGGACAAGAGTAATTTTTGCTTCTAGCTATATCTAAGACAGCTTCGTTTATGTCTATGCCTATAATACTTTTTGCTGTTTGGCTTATTCGTTCGGTCCAGTAACCAGTACCACACCCAATATCTAGTACATTGCGTCCCCTAAAGGCCTCTTTTAGCTCTTTTTCCATTAGATCTTGCTCTTCCTGACGACACGGATCCCTCCATTCATAGATCTTCTCATATTCCCTTGCTCTATCCCTGTAATATTTCACCATATCATCTGACATAACTCAAAGAATTGACTAACAACTATAAATTTCCGACCTATTTTTTCACGCATAGCAATGACATCAGAATCTTTAGGAATTACTAGTATAAACGCGGTATGAGCCTCCAAGGGACATCTTTCTTGTATTCCTCATACTGTTTCTTATACCTCCGTTCTAACTCCTCCTCCTCTCTGGGGATAAAAACCACCAAGACAGCAAGAGTCATAACAAGTAGAAGCCTTGTCTCAAAAATTGGAAATGCCATTGCTAGTCCAACAGCTAAGAGTAAAAACCCTGTGTAGAATGGATGTCGTACGTACTTATAGGGTCCATCTGTAAGTAGCCTGCCCTCATAGTTTCTGCTCCAGTAATTATACCAGTATATATCGATAATTAGCCCCATGATGATTATTACTATTCCCAGAAACTGAGCTACTTGGGCAAGGCTATTCAAGTTACCTCACCGGATATTCTCTTAGTTCACGAGGGAATCCAGTTAGAGACCTACCTCCTTCTGAGGTGCAGACAACCGTGTCCTCTACCCTTACGCCTATTTCATCTACTATGTAGATCCCTGGTTCGTCGCTGAAAATCATCCCTGATTCGAGTTTCTGCTTATTATTTCGGACGATGTATGGGTGTTCGTGAACCTCAAGTCCTATACCGTGCCCGAGTCTATGGATGAAATATTTGCCATAGCCTGCTTCCTCAATAACCCTCCGGGCCGCTATATCAACAGATTCGCAGGTATTACCCGGTTTAATAGTATTAAAAGCAGCTCTATTTGCAGCTAGAACAGTGTCATAGATCTCTTTCTGCTTATTGGAAGATTCACCATACATCACGGTTCGAGTGCAGTCGCTCCAGTACCCATCGACAGTACATCCCATGTCCACCAGTACGAATTCATCTGGTTTGAGCTCTCTATCAGATGTCCCACCATGTGGTAAAGCGGCTCTTTCACCGAAGAGGACCCCGGCGAAGGTCTTACCTCCCCCCCTTTCTTGCATGCCTTTTACCATGATATTCTGAAGATCTCTCTCAGTCATCCCTGTGTGAAGTTTGTCGAAGCCTGCTTCCATCGCTTCATCGGTTATATTGCAAGCTTTTTCGATTAGTTCGATCTCTCTATCAGTTTTTAGCATCCGAACATATCCCAAATACTTGCTTACATCAACGAGTTCTGCATTGGGAAGGTGCTTCTCTAAGCTATTCACCCAACCCCACGGTGCCTCTTCGGGTATACCCAAGACGCCCTCCTCCAACCCAATTTCTATAAGGCTTTCTCCAAGGACATGTACAGGGTTCTCCTCCTCTTTCCAGATCAAAGTATCATTGAACCAAGGCTCCTGTCCTCTTAGTTCCTCTTCTAACTCGTTAACAATGAAATAGGGATCACCTACGAGTGGAATTACAGCTGCCGCGAGCCGCTCACTCAGACCTATGCTAAATCCTGTATAATACGCCATATTAGCTCCTGGAAATAGTAATAATGCACCGACATCCTCCAACTGGATATGCTCAAGAACCTCCATGGCTCTGCTTCGATGGAACTCGCTCATCTAAATCAGGAGAACATATATTCTGGTGAGGTTTAACGGCTTCGAATCCCAGTTTAAGTAATAGAATTATAGTCAAAAGTCACTACATATTTTAGATGGCTAGGAAGAAGGCTGGTTACGAAGAAATAGTAGCTGTTTCTAGGGATATACTCAAGCAGTATGACACAGCCATCACGCTCCGCCAGCTCTATTATAGGCTTGTTAGCAGGCACATCATAAGTAACACAGTTAACAGCTACAAACGCCTGAGCAGGATAATGGTAAAAGCCAGAGAACAAGAGGATGTCCCAGTGAACTGCCTAGAAGACAGGAGCCGACGTGTTCTTGGAAGAGGGGATACAGGATATCAATCAGCCGAGGAGTACCTAAAAGCGAAAATTAGAAGTCTACAGGATAGCTGGAAAGGATTCAGTATGCCCATGTGGGAGGACCAGCCAAGAAATGTTCTCATAAGCCTTGAGAAAGACGCCCTCAGCAGGCTGGTCAGCAGGATGGCAAACAGGTATAATGTTCGCACATTCCCAACCAGAGGCTACCCAAGCTTCAGTTATGTACAACGAATGTCCAAGTACATTGTCAATCAGCTAGGAGGCAAACCCACCACTGTACTCTACTTCGGCGATTTCGATCCAAGTGGGGTTGATATAGAACGAGACCTATCCGATAGACTCGACAGATACGGAGCAACACAATTCACCGTTAATAGGATAGCCCTCACCTCTGACCAGATTAGGGAATTCAGGTTACCACCCATACCTGTAAAGAGAAGTGATGCTAGAAGCGAAGGGTTCCTGGAGGAATATGGTGATAAGGCAGTGGAACTAGATGCTCTTGACCCAAATACCTTGCAGAGAATAGTACAAGATGCTATAGTTTGTCAGATAGATGTTAAGCTCTGGAATGAAAGAAGAAGAAAGATTGATGAGATGAGAAAATGGATAAAGGAAAAGTTAGAAGATATGGAAGAGGCCTTGGACTCAGGGATAGGTGAACTATAATAGCCCAAGGTCCTGAAGCCTAGATTCGAATAATAGCTTTTCCTCCTCAGTCATTCCCCTGAGAGGAGCCCTTGGAACACCTACCTCAACTCCTCTGAGCCTGAGGGCCTCATAATGAGGAGCAAGAGGAGGGCTCTGAAGAGCGGCTCTCAATGTATTTATCTCAAACTGCATCCGTTTTGCCTCTTCATGGTCTCCTTTCTTGATTGTATCCCAGAACCTTGAATAAATTTCAGGGAATGCGTTAGCATAACCCGTGATTGCACCTCTCGCTCCCATATGTGCCGCTGGATAAATGTAGCTATCCGTACCGCATATTACCTCAAAGCTCTCAGGGAGCATTTGCAAGTACTTCAAGACATTGATGAAGTCTCGGCTGCTGTCCTTAACACCCCTGATATTTTTTACATCCATGAGCTTCAACATCATTTCAGGGGAAACCTCATTCAGGACTATTCTAGGCATGTTATAGACGTAGACCGGTATATCTACTGAACCTGCTATAACCCTGAAATGGTCCATTAGGCTATCACCATCAGGTTTTACGAAGTAAGGTGGAACGGCTCCTACAGCATGGCAACCAACATCCTCGGCAAATCTAGCAAGATCCACTGTTTCTTCCGTTGATGGCGCTCCTACATGAGCTAGTAGCTTTAAGTCTCCATAATTTGAACCGGAAACCTCCTTGAAAACTGCTTTTCTTTGATCCCTCCGCATTAATGCCCCCGAGCCTGCCGTGCCACAGAGGAACAGCCCATTTACCCCTCTCTCAACCTGAAATTCAACTAGGTCACTGAGAGACTCGGTTTTTACCTCACCATCTTTATCGAAGGGTGTTATCATAGCAGTGATTATCCCACTTAACATATCCAAGGATACGCATGTCTAACCTATTGCTTTATCCCTGAGGTTTCATAATCTAATTGACAAATCTTATCCGATACCTGATTAAGTATCAATGATTACCTTGAAGCCAGATGTAGTAGCCCTAGGGGAGCCTATGGTGGAGTTCTGCGCAACGGGAACGGGTCGCCTGGGAAAGGTAGAGCTCTTCAAGAGGGGGTGGGGAGGAGACACTAGCAACTTTGCCGTAGCCACAGCCAGAACAGGAAGCAGTGCCTCTCATCTTTGCCGTCTTGGGGATGATGAGTTCGGTAGGAGTTTTATGGAACTGTGGAGCAGTGAAGGCATCGACACTGAGAAGGTCATTATAGAGCCCGGGGCCTGGACAGCTATATACCTCATAAGCTTAATGGAGGGCGGGGGTCACGACTTTACTTACTACAGGGCTGGATCAGCTGCTAGCAGGTACAGTGTTGAGGACCTAGATCTAGAGTACATCTCAAATGCAAAGGTCTTTCACACAAGCGGGATCAGCCTGGCGGTCAGCGAGACACTTAGAGAGGCAGCCTTCAAAGCAATCAAGTACTGTAGAGATAATGGAGCGCACATCACATTTGACATCAATATGAGACACAAGCTCTGGCCGATAAACACGGCGAGGGCGGTTCTCAACTATGCTTTTACACTAACTGACACAGTATTTGCGAGTATGGAGGATATGAACCTTCTCTACTCAATCACGGATCCAAACGACGCTGCTATTTACTTACGCGGTGTGGGGGTGAATACGGTTGTTATCAAGCACGGTGGAAGAGGATGCTATGTATATTCCGACAGTGAGGAATTCATCTCACCGGGGTATAAAGTAGATGTACTGGATACCACAGGGTCTGGAGACGCTTTTGACGGTGCATGGGTAACTGCCACTCTAGAGCGATGGCCATTAAGGAGAAGAGCGAGATTTGCGAATGCAGTTGGTGCTTTGACAGCGACTGGGTTAGGTGCAGTAGAACCCATTCCAGATAGGGAGAGGGCGCTGGAGCTTATGGAAGAACAAGGTTGAGCGACCAGTTCAAAAACCTGGAGTTTCCTTAATCAATAATATTATCTTCAATGCAGAGTACCTTGGTTTATGGCTGATTACATAATCAAGGGTGGTCTTGTTTATACGATGAATAAATTCCGTCGGATCATCGAAGATGGAGCCGTCGTGGTAACTGGCTCTGAGATTACTGCTGTTGGTGAGACTGATGAGATTTTGGAGGCCTACGATTCAGATTGGATAATCGACGCAGAGGGTAAGGCGGTTTTGCCTGGCTTCGTGAATGTTCATACTCATCTTCCCAGCATATTTGTTAGAGGTGTGTACGGGGTTGTCAGGGAAGGTTTGTACCAAGTACTTTTTCCTGTGAAAAAGCACCTTGAGCCCCACCACTGCTATACTCTAGGTCTTGCCAGCTGCCTTGAGGCCCTGACAAGCGGGAGCACAACTATACAAGAAACTTACAACTATATGGATGAGTTCGCCAGAGCAGTCGAGGAAATTGGCATAAGAGCAGACCTGGGTGAACAGATAGCAGAGGCTGATTATCAATCCATAAAGGACGGAATATACAGGTACATACCCGATCAGGCAGAGGAGATGCTTGAGAGAGCTCTAAAGCTGAAACAGGCCTGGCATGGAAAGGCTAATGGTAGGATAACTGTCAGCTGGGCACCTCTGGCCCCAGACATGTGCACGCCATGGGTCTACGAAGAGGTACAGAAATACCATGACCCAGGGGAAAAGATCAGTACGCACGTAGAGCAGAGCCAGAGGGAGGTTCAGCAAGTAAGAACAATGTATAACAAGACGAGCGTGGAACATCTTGATCACATGGGCGTGCTTGGTCCAGATCTAATAGGAGCTCACTGTATCTTCAACACGGGTAAAGATCTGCAGATGATGAAAAATGCAGGTGCAAGCATACTCCACTGCCCGAGGCCTTACCTCCTTGGAGGGACAACGGCACCATTGGCGAGGTGGATAGATATGGGTATAAAAGTAGGTCTAGGGACAGACAATGTGTATCATACTATGTGGGAGACTATGAGAGCAGCCCTCTACTCCGCTAGGATCATGGAAACAAAAGGAGAGCCAGCATCACCCAGCTATTACAAGATATTGGAACTTGCTACAATTGAGGGAGCTAAGGTTCTCGGCATGGAAAAAAGTGTGGGTAGTATTGAGCCAGGTAAGAAGGCGGATATTCAACTGATCAACCTAAAGCAACCCCATATCATACCTACCGCGGGTATAACTTCAAGCCTAGTTCTATATGGTAGCACAGTCAACGTGGAATCTGTAATGGTCGACGGCAAGATCGTAAAGCAAAACGGAGTTATATCCGTAGAGAAAGAGAAGGCTATTTTACAGGATGCTCAGGACACGACGACCGAGATCTGGGACAGGTTGTTCTCTGAGAGACCGAAACTCAGGGAACTTGTTAAGGTAAAATAGTCCATATCTTTTATCTCGCCATTATTGATAATCTTTAATGGTTTCACCGGTATTAACCAGCAACCTGATCAATGCGAGTATATTGGTGGCTCTATGCATAGGTTTCACTTTCACATATATGATGGAAAAGTTCCCAAACTTTGCACACACGAGTTATGCCAGCATCGGGACCATGGTATCATTTTACCTTGTACAATTCAAAGGCCTTAATCCATACCATACATGGCCTATCGCCACCTTATCGGGGGGGCTGTTAGGTGTATTCCTTTATGTTGTAATTGTAAGGAATATCAAAGTTTTAGGAATGAGAAGTATTACACTCACCTTCACTTTCTATATAATAAGCCAAATTATCTCTTCAATGATCGCCATGTTTAGCTACTGGCTACTAATTGATATGGGGGTGCAGTCTGCTGGATTCATGCTAAAAAATTATGACTTCAGAGTGGAAGGGATACCCGGAATAGGAATAGTAGCGCCAGCAACAATCTTAGTCTTGATTATATTGCTAAACATTTTTCTATACTTCTCAAAATTCGGCATAGCAATGAGGGCAACCTCGGAGGACGAGAAACTTGCTTCCAACTTAGGTATCAATGTCGATAGGATGCACCTTGTAACATGGTTCCTCTCGGGGTGTCTTTCAGGGCTTGCCGGGGCAATATTGTCCATGTGGATGAGAACCAATGTTAACTTCAGTGACAACCTGATCGTCAGTGTGATGGCTGGATGTGTCCTAGGGGGATTACATAGCATTAACGGAGCAATAATAGGTGGATTTTCTGTTGCGATAAGCAAAAAATTGATAACAATCACGATGATGGATCTCTTAGGTTCATGGGTGGGAGTATACGAAGAATTATTTCCAATACTCCTTCTCTTCATAGTATTAGCGATTGAACCTGAGGGGCTGATGAGCCTGAACCTTAGAAATATATCAATATACAACTTGAGAGAAAGCTTCATCAAGCTTAGGAAGACGATTTGGAACCTCTTAACAACCGAATAGGCGCAATCAAGTCGTTTAAATTGAGCATCCGTATTAACGTAGTGCAATGCCTGCCTCCATAATATGTCCAAGATGCGGTGAAACCTACACGGTGGAGGAGTATGAGAGAGACGGATTCTGCAGAGGATGCGAGAGCCACCTAAGAATAGATTTCAGTAATACGAAAAAAACTGAGGAAAAGGGATGGAAGAGGCTTTTTCCGTATCAACCGTATCAACCCCAAGTAGAATTTATGAAGGATATCGAGGGGACTGTTGCAGAAGGCAAAGTTCTGATCGCGGAGGCATGCAACGGTTTCGGGAAGACCATAAGCTGCCTCAGCTGTCTACTACCGACGGGTAAGCAGATTATATACGCCACAAGGACGCATGAACAGGTCAGGCAGGTTCTCTTAGAGCTTCAAAAGATAAACGAGAAATCAGGGGAAACATATACAGCGGTCAATCTAGCCAGCCGCGGGCATCTATGCATCAACCCCGAGTGCAGGGATCTACCCGCAAATGAAGCCCTTGAGATGTGTCATAGTCTAAGGAAGGATGATGAGTGCCCTTATACCTCTGAAATAGATCGGGTTCCACGTAACATACCACCAATCCTAGATAAAGGGGAACTCATCCGGCAGGGACGTAGACTAAAACTCTGTCCTTACTTCCTTGCAAGGAACATGGCTAAGCACAGCAAGATCATAGTAGCCCCGTATCCTTACATCTTCGACCACATGATCAGGATGATGATTGGTCTGGATCTTGAGGGGAAGATTCTTGTCCTAGACGAGGGGCATAACATAGACCAGGTAGGACAAGATATTCTCAGCGATACCCTGAGTGAGAGGATTCTTAGCGCTGCAGCTGAGGAGCTTAAGCTGATAGGAAAATCACCCAGATTCATCAACAGGATCGGGGAGCACCTCCTTAGAACAGATACTGGGAAATCAAGGCTAATCTCTCCGGAACAACTTGAGAGAGACCTGGAGCTTGCATTAGGGATGCCAATATCCAATTTCATGGATAGTCATGCTCCACTTGTTGACCCCATCAGGACGTACAAGAGCAAGGCTGGGAATCCCCCTGTCTCATATCTCAACGGCTTGCTTGAGTTTCTTGAGCTTCTGCAGACCAGCATGAAAGAAAAATATGTCGCACTCTACACAAGGAACTATTACGGCGCCCCTGTGATAGAATACAGGTGCCTCGATCCAAGTCTAGCCATAGAGCCAGTAATTGAGGAAGCCGATGGTGTGCTCATTATGAGCGGTACCCTAAGCCCAATAGATATTTTCTCCGAGATAATCGGGCAAGAGAATTCCCTCCAGAAAGCTTACCCCAACATCCAGAAGAGCGACAATATAAAGATGATTGTGGAGACAGGGGTAACAAGCAGCTACCGCGAAAGGACGGACGAAATGATAACTCATATGGGAGAGATAATCTCAGAGGACCTAAACGATGTTAGACAGGGAGCCCTGATCTTCTTCACCCAGCGAGGGTTTATGAACCAGTGCCTGGATACCTGGTCAAGGAAAGGCATTCTAAGGTCATCCAGCGGAAGGATGTATCTGGGTGGGAAGCAGCTATTCAGGGAAGGAAGCAACGCGCACCAGAACAGGGACATCGTTGATAGGTACAAGCGCATGGCAGTAAGTATAGGAGGGGCGGTACTATGCTGCGTATTCCGTGGGAGAAACAGTGAGGGAAGTAACTTTCCTCATGACCAGGCCAGAGCAATATTCCTTGTTGGCGTCCCCTACGCAAACTACGGGGACCCGCTTGTTAAGGCACAGATCAGGTACTTCAACCGGATAAGAAGGGGGCTGGGTAACAAATGGTACACAATGGACGCCTTCCGGGCAGCTAACCAGAGCCTGGGGAGGGGTATAAGAGGAAGCGACGACTGGTGCCATTACTGGCTTCTGGATAGAAGGTACGCGGAGAACATGAGATTGATCTCTAAATGGGCTCAGGGCCGTGAACCTAAGATAAGACACACCAGCAGAGCAACGCAGCAGAGATTTTAAGGTCCTGAAGAGAGAGAGTTAATCGAAGTAAACTTGTCCAGCGAATTTGTACTAGGTGTAGATGGCGGGGGATCTGGGACAAGATGCAGTGTTGTTAGTCTAGATGGATTATTTATTGCCTCGGGAACGGGAGGGCCATCAAACCCAATTACGGTGGGTGTTGATAAATCGAGAAACAACATTATGAGAGCTGTCGATGAAGTCATTAAGAAAACTGGAATAGGAGGCCTCAAGGCAAGTGTACTGGGAATAGCCGGGACCGATAGATCGAAACTCAGAGATGAACTGCTTAATACTCTTCCAGATAGCCTAGGTGAAAAAGAGATTGTGTCCGACGCAAAGTCAGCTCTAGCGGGTGCTACTGCCTGCAGACACGGAGTAATTGTAGTAGCAGGTACAGGCTCCATCGTTTATGGTGAGAACCAGGTAGGACAAACAGCTAGGGCAGGCGGATGGGGATGGAGGTTAGGGGATGAAGGAAGTGGCTACACCATAGGTAGAAATGCAATAATCAGCATATTGAAAGCATTTGATGGAAGAGGCCCTGATACAAATCTAACTCAACAGGTATTGAATAAACTCGGGTTGAATAGAGTTGAGGACATTATCGACTGGGCTTACTCTCAATGTAGAGAGCCCCGTGATTTCGCGAGGCTTGTACCAACCGTCAGGGAGGTCGCTAACCAAGGTGACGAGGTGGCTAATCTTGTGCTAGCCGAGGCTGGGGGGGAACTTGGTCTTGTTGCTCAGGCTGTGATAAGGAGGCTTAATCTGGTTGAAGAATTCCCTATCGCATTTAATGGAGGAGTATTTCAGAAATCAGGGCCGTATACTATTGCATTAGAAGAAGTGATCAGAAGACAGGCCCCAGAGTGTTACTTTATTTCTCCCAGGTTTAACGCGGATATCGGTTCCTGCCTATTGGCTCTGAAGAAACTCGGGGTAGAGATTACTTATGATATTTTGAGGAGGCTTGAAACAAGTCTTGAATAAGAGGAAAACCGAGCAAAGAAACCCTCTTTCTGAGGGTATTGACCTGAGAAGCATTCCTGAAATACTTGAGATAATTAACAGGGAGGACTCCAAGATCACGGACGCCATCTCACTAGAGCTGGATAGGATAGGGGAAGCGGTGAGGAGGGTTATAGATACCCTGAGAATTGGCGGTAATGTATACTTTATCGGGTCGGGAACCAGTGGCAGGATGGGTGTACTGGAGGCAGCTGAGATTCCTCCTACCTACGGTATTCCTCCGAAAAGGTTTCAGGCTATAATTGCTGGTGGAAGAGAAGCAGTTTTCAGGTCAATTGAGGCAGCGGAGGACTCCGAGGAAGGAGGAGAAAAAGCATTGAAGGAAGCCGGTATAGTTAAGGACGATCTAATATTCGGGGTCTCTGCCTCGGGCTCAACTCCCTTTGTTATTGGTGCAATTAAGTACGCTGCTGATAATGGCAACCAGACTATAGGTCTATCATGCAACCCTGATACTCCTCTGTCAAAGCAAGTAACCGTGCCTATTGAGGTTATTACGGGTCCGGAGGTTGTCGCCGGCTCAACACGTATGAAAGCTGGGACAGCCCAGAAGATGGTGCTCAACATGATAACAACAACAGCATTGATCAAGATGGGTCTGGTATACGACGGATACATGGTGGGGGTCCAGGCATGGAACGAAAAGCTGGTCGAGAGAAGTATCCAGATCATCCGTAAATTAGCCTGTGTATCTGAAGAGGAGGCAAAAAGACTTCTAGAGAAAGGTGAATGGGATGTTAGGGCAGCTCTTATCTTATCTCTAACAGAGCTTGAGACTTGCGAGGCTAAAAGTAAGCTGGAAAAAAACTATACCATCCGCGAAATACTGGCAGATAGTAAACAGGGTAAAGGTTTGAGTGGAAAATGAGTGTTCTAAATGGCCTTGATGTACTTCTCGAGGAACCTGAGGATTACCTTGGAAAATACCAGATAGGCTTAGTTACGAACCCCACAGGGGTCACAGTGGAACTGGAACAGAATATAGATGCTCTCTGGAGAAACCCAAAGATAAAACTGAAGGTAGTATTTGGCCCTGAGCACGGCGCTAGGGGCGATATTCAGGACGCTTTACCTGTAGATCAGCACGTCGATGAAAAAACCGGGCTACCCGTTTACAGCCTCTACGGGGAACTCGTTAAACCTACCTCTCAGATGCTGGATGGATTAGATACCCTGGTATTCGATATTCAGGACTGTGGAGCAAGATTCTACACATATGTCTCGACCTTAACCTACTGTATGGAGGCATGCAGAGAGGAAGGGTTGAAAATGATAGTTCTTGACAGGCCTAATCCGATAAATGGAAGGGACATCGAGGGAAATATTCTAGAAGAAGGCTTCGAGTCCTTCATAGGATTACATAAGATACCGGTTAGGCACGGTTTAACAATAGGAGAGATGGCTCAACTAATTAATGGAAATATTCAATGTGACCTGGATATCGTAAACATGAGGAACTGGGAGAGATGGATGTGGTTCGACGACACAGGCTTACCCTGGGTGCTACCCAGCCCGAATCTACCACACCTTGATACAGCAACAGTTTATCCCGGGACCTGCTTTTTCGAGGGCTTAAACATCTCAGAGGGTAGAGGAACAACAAGACCCTTTGAGCTAATAGGTTCCCCCAATATGGATGGAAGAAAATGGGCGAAGGCTCTGAACAGAATGGGAATACAAGGAGTACGCTTTAGATCATGTTTTTTCACACCCACATTCTGGAGATATGAGGAACGGCGCTGTGAAGGTGTTCAGGTTCACGTCACAGATAGGGATTCTTTTGAATCTGTTAAGACTGGGCTCCACATGATATCTACAGCCATTGAAATTTACCCTGATTTTGAATTCAATGAACCGACCTATGATAGAAGACGACATTTTGATCTGCTTGCAGGCTCAGATAAGCTGAGAGAAGATCTTCAACAAGGAAAGCCTGTTGAAAAAATAATAGACGAATGGTATACACCGCTTAAGAGGTTCGAGAAGAAGCGAGAGAGATACTTGATTTACGGTGACTTGAGAAATTGAACAAGACGGTATTGAGAGGGACAGTCATTACCCCAGTTGAGCTAATTAGCCGAGGGCAGGTTGAACTTCATGGTGGAAAAATTTCTTACGCAGGACCAAAAAGAAGCGTGGAAGGACAGGTTATTGAGCACGATGACGCAATAATTTGCCCTGGTCTAATTGATATCCATATTCATGGGGCACTAGGCTATGATTTTATGGACCCCACACCTAAGGCCATGGACACGATATCCAAGTACCTCGCAGAGGGAGGTGTAACAGGGTTCCTCGCCACCACTCACTCGTCGAGTCAAAGCAAATCTGTGAACACCATAAAACAAATTTCAGCATATCGTGATCTCCCAGGAGCTAAACTACTTGGAATACACTTGGAAGGTCCGTATCTGAGCCATAAGAAAAAAGGGGCACAAGACGAGGCTCATATTCGAAAGTTAGACTTGAATGAGTTGAAAGACATGGTCCTAGCGGGAAACGGCCTGATAAAAATAGTGACCATTGCACCTGAGATTGATGAAGGACTTGAGGCCATCAAATATCTGTCAGAATCGGGGGTAACCGTCTCAGCCGGTCACACTAATGCTCTGTTTGAGGAGGCAAAAGAAGCAATCGATCTTGGTCTTAACCACATATCTCACCTTTTTAACGGGATGCGTGGCTTCCATCACAGGGAACCCGGAATAGTCGGAGTCGCCCTTACGGATGGGAGAGTTACAGTAGAATTGATTGCAGATGGGGTTCATCTTCACCCCGTTGCGCTACGAATTGCAGCCCTAGTGAAGGGGGGACAGGGTATAGCTCTGATTTCAGACAGCATTAAGCCCGCTGGTCTGCCTGAAGGGCAGTATAAACAAGGGAATAAGGTCGTTTTTGTTAGGGATGGTCAGCTGAGATTGGCTGATGGAACGATAGCTGGAAGCGGTATAAGATTGAATCAAGCGGTTAAGACCATGATTGAGGAAGCTGGAATAAGTTTGACAGAGGCTGTGCAGATGGCGACGTTGACGCCATCAAGGATCCTTGGACTTAGCTCTGTCAAAGGTAGGCTTAGCGAGGGTTATGATGCGGATATAACTGTGATGGATTGGGATTTTCTAGTGCGGGAGACTTGGGTAGAAGGAACACGGGTGTATGATGATGGTTCTTAGGGAGAGGGCATCGAGAAAAATAATTGGGTTGATGTCAGGTACCTCGGTAGACGGGGTAACGCTTGCTCTTACAGATATAAAGGGGTCGGGGGAGAAAGCCCGGATAGAACTCTTACACCATAAAACATTTGGATACATCGAGGAAATTAGGGAAAAGATTTTCAAATCCTTCTCACTTGCTCAATCGAACAGCAAACTGATCTGTGAGCTAAACTTTCTACTCGGTGAATATTTTGCTAAATGTATAGAGAATTTCCTAGAAGAGAGAGATATTTCTTACAAAGATGTCGATCTTATAGGTAGTCACGGACAGACCATATGGCACGAGCCTGAAGCAGAATCACTACTTGGTTTCAGCCAGAAATCGACTCTACAGATAGGCGAGCCAACCGTAATATCAATGAAAACAGGTATCCCTGTTGTAGCTGACTTTAGGAAAGCGGACATCACAGCAGGGGGACAAGGAGCACCCTTGACACCTTACCTTGACTATGTTCTCCACAGGGATAAAAGGGCTAATAGGGTTCTCCAGAATATTGGAGGTATAGCAAACCTCACCTACTTACCTGCTGAAGCAAGCAGGGAGGACGTTATCGCCTTTGATACAGGCCCTGGAAATATGATAATCGATGCCGCTATTGAACTCATAACCAACGGGGCCAAGAAGTTCGATAGAGGTGGTGAAATTGCTGGTCTTGGTAAGATTAATGAACAGCTTTTGAGAAAACTCCTTGACCACCCATATTACTCAAAGTTTCCTCCTAAGACAACAGGAAGGGAGGATTTCGGCGCACAGTATACCTCAAATATACTGAAAAAGGCTGGTGAGATGAATATTAACCACTTAGATTTCATTTCAACAGTCACCGAGTTGACAGCACGTACCATCTGTAACGCTTATGATCAATTTTTAGGAC
Source organism: Candidatus Bathyarchaeota archaeon (assembly GCA_014730055.1). The sequence continues at coordinate 944 of WJIV01000239.1, read as the reverse complement.
CCATAGATGAGGTCTATCTTTCTGGAGGAGGCTCCAAGAACCCTAATCTGGTCTCAAGGATCAGGGAAATTCTGGACGGAGTAAAGGTAATGGACTACAATGTCTTAGACATACCTAGTGAGGCAAAGGAAGCCGTTCTAATGGCTCTACTGGCCAACGAATACATAATGGATACACCCTCAAATCTTCCAGCCGCTACCGGGGCTAAGAAAGAAGTTAAGCTGGGTGTCTATTACAGTCCCCCAACAAAGCAGCATTTTTGATAGATTCAGTTAAAGGGTTGAGAAAAAGTAATTATTTCTCCTAGTACTAATTAGCCTAATCTCAATCAAATTTGAATTCTCCAACTAGGATAACCCAATATATAGTTAAGACACCCTTCTATGGTAGTGAGCACCTTGAGTCTAGATAAAGCATTGAGTAAGATAGATAGGAACCGTATTATTGAGATCGCTAAGGACCTGATAAGCATACCCAGCGTGTCAGGTGAGGAGAAGGAGGTTATGCACTTCACCAGGGGCCTCCTTGAGGACATCGGGGTAGAGACCGAGTTCCATGGAGGAGAGGACCGGCCCATAATACAGGCCATAATCAACCCGGATGCAGAGAAGCTTCTGATATTCAACGGGCACCTTGACGTGGTGCCTATAGCGAAGCCTGATGCATGGACCCGAGAGCCATGGACCCCAATTCTTGAGGAGAACAGGCTTTTCGGACGGGGATCCAGCGATATGAAAAGCAGCTGCGCCGTTATGATTCACCTTATGGAGTTAGCTCAGGATATGGATCTAGACCTGGCGATCGGTGTACACCTGGTTCCTGACGAGGAGAAGGGGGCAGAGTTCGGGAGTAAGATCCTCGTGGATAAGATAAAATCAGGGGAGCTTCGGAGACCGGACTATGTCGTTATCGGGGAGCAGAGCAATCTTAAGGTCAGGATAGCT
>WJIV01000238.1 GCA_014730055.1 Candidatus Bathyarchaeota archaeon | reverse complement strand
CATCTCATCAAGCACTGCTCTTATGGCAGACTACGTACCACGCCAGATGAGAGGGCGCATAATGGCAGCAATAGGAAGAGGAAGCGTGCTAGTTGGAGCAGCAGGAGGTGGAACCGGGGGGCCTGGAATGGGTTACCTTTTTACAATTCCAGTTATGATGTCAAGTATCATTGGAGGGCTCCTTTATTCAATTAATCCTCTTTACATTTGGTATAGCCTAATATTAGCTTCTGCCATACAGGTCGTATTCGTATTTCTATACATCAGAGACCCGGAGAATATCCAAGAATAATCAAGTTTTCTAGAGTATGGGAATTATTTCGTATGTAATTACGAACAGTATATTGAAATGTACGTAATTACGTACGTTATTTTTATGGGAAGGGAGAGCATCGCAGACAAAATATTCGAAAAATACAAAGAGAGGGAAAAAGGCAACCGTACCTGGTTAATATTATATGATTTTAATGAAGTGAAGCCTAGTACAAGGTTCTGGGATAATCTTAAACGGCTCCAGAATAAATCTGAGTACAGCTCCCTTTTACAGTACAGTGTATTCATGACAAGGGATAGAAGAGTTGCGGAGGCAGCTGCTGACTTGGTCAAATATTATGACGGAGAAGTCTTAAAATTTAGAGGCGAACTCATCCCTTAAGTAAAATAGTGTATGTAATTACATACGAAATACGTGGTTTATTGTTTAACTGAGATCATTGAGATCTCCTCAGGTGCTTCCCAGAATGCCTCAAAGGTCCTTCCACTATCCTCACTTAGATAGAGAGTATTCTCATCAGTCACCCAGGCCTTTTTCTCTTCATAGAAGGCAATGTGGAATGTGTCAATATTCTTTTTCGTGGAGCTAGGGAATCCATCATAGACGTGTTCCCATTTTTCTCCTGCGTTGTCTGTCCAGTATAACTGACCATGTACATTATCACCGTGGGGACCATCGCTAACACCACATAGAAGTATTTCTGGATTTGTTGGATGGACATCTATGCCTCTACCGTATCTGCTATTTAAAATACCATTTCGATGCTTCCAAGAGTCTCCTCGATCGTGGCTAACGAAGACACTGTTGTATGTATTGGCGTAGACCATGTCCGGATCGCTTTTAGATGTGCTTACCTCGTGCACGTCTCTGTGGAGATCAGGGACCACGGGTTCCCAAGTCTCTCCCTCATCCTTGCTTCGCATTATACTACCGACGTGAATATCCGCGTATATCCATCCTTCACCGTTCTTCGCCATACTTCTAACAGCAGGTGGTCCACCCCATGGTGTGAACCATTTCTCTCTAACCTCGAGCTCATCAAAGTTACTGTTGATTAAAGCCGAGTTTTTTCCTTCTAATAGCCTGTACATGTTTGGAGGAGTGCAGCCAATAAGTAAGTTGACTGGATCCTCTTCAATAACTAATAGACTGTCAATTCTATCCTCTATTCCTGAGTGTAAGGTTTTCTTCCTTTCTCCCTTTATTAGTATCAGATTCCCATCGTCCAATGCAATAAGGTCTAGGTTCTGACCTTCCAACACCCTTCTAATACCAACACTATCAACTAAAATCTCTGGATCAGAATTTGTAGCTCCAGAGGAGATTCTATAAACAGTTGATTTAGTAGAAATTAACATAATATATATTGTGAGCCGCGTCTAATAAACAGATACGAGCCTTAACTAGTGAGATATACGTTGATTCTATCCGATTCATTGGTGAAATCGAAGCCTGCTGCGTTTAGCTCCTCTAAGCTAAGTCTAAGCCATTCTCCGAAGCTGCCGGTATCACTGTTATCTGGATTAAGGCTACCATGAACTTTTCCTGTAATGCTCTCACATATCTCACAAAGGATGTTCTTACTTCCCCAGTAATCAAGAGCGACCGGATCAGTACTCGCTGCGATGATATTTGCCATCGTAGCTCTGTCATAGGGTGTTCGAGGCCCTTCCCCTGGCCTAGCGTTAACATATACCGCGTCAAGGATATTCAGAACTGGAATCCTAGTTTGGGCCATCAACGTTCCCATACCCCCTTTACCTACTGAATCGTGAGCCCTGTATCCAAGTTTTCGGGTTATCTTATCGCTAGGGACACCCATATAATTCTTGACAGCGCCAGTTACCCCGAAAATCCTATGTGCTTTTAAGACTGGGACATTAATCACTTTCAGTCGATCAATATCGTAATCGTTCTTTTCTGGAACATATAAGCCATATTTGAAACTGAGCTTCGTTCCGAACTCGGACGTAAACTTGGGGTAGCTCACAATGGTATCTGTTTCAGTTATTACGTTTCTGTTGACAACGTAACCGTCCTCGTTATCCCCTTCAGCGAACTCTTCAACAACGTTCTCGGTGATGCTATCCCAGAGATATGTACTGACCTTGTTTCCCTTAAACTTTTGAACCACATCTTCAATTGACTGATCCTTATTTGATGCATTGTTTCTATCCCAGTTTAAACTGCCACCATTTCCGGAAGCCCCATACTGGGCTTGACCATTATCAGCTACTACGATCTCCCCCTTAAAGCCATCAGGATGATCAATTACAGCCTTGATTATAGCATAGACTAGGTCAGTATTTGTTCCCCCTCTCTCATCCCATTGGCTATTCACCTTTATCAGTACAACATCATCCGAGTTTATTATACCGTCAATGCCCTTGAGTTCTCCATCTTCAACTGAGCGATAGAATTTGAGATTTTGAGAGGCCATAAGTTCCAAGAGGCTAAGTAAACTCAAATTCGAGAAATTGCGATCTTTATGTACGAATACTTCAGAGGTTTCAGATTTCTCATTTATAATGGGTTGCGGGTTTAGGATTTTTTTCATAATACATCACTTAGACGTATTGAAATTAATAAGGAGATTAGATTATTTGTGTCTACTTGTGTGAAAAATTGAACCTCTTCTATCTATAATTACATATGCTCAATCAAATAACACTAGCTCCAGAAAATCTACTAAAGGATACCTTACGATTTTCAGGAATTATTACATAATTTTTTAAACTTATGGTAAAGGTAGGCTTATGAATCCCTCGGGAGATAAAAGACGTTCATTAATTATGCTAATGCTTATGCAACTCGCCACTGGTTTTAGTATGGGCATTATATCTCCTATCTTGGGGTTATTTGTACGTAGTCAAGGCCTTAGCCTTACACAAATAGGGTTGATAGGCACAGCGTCTATGCTCGGATGGTTTATTTGGGAGCCGGTAATGGGAGTATTCACGGATCGATTTAATAAGAAGCTGATGTTGGCTGGTTCGATACTTCTAACCACCATCCTATACAGCCTGTATCCGTTAGCTAATACTTTCTTATTCTTTGTTGTACTTGAGTTCGCAAAAACGAGCATCCTATCAGCTTACAGTATACCTGTTAAGGCACTTGTGGCTGAGTTACTCCCAGTTGAGGGTAGAGGGCGGGCTTACGGCCGATATACAATGGTAATAAGTTTAGGAGGGATTCTGAGTCCTTTAATTGGAGGATATCTATCTGAGGTTGCTGGTTACAGTCTTCCATTCTATCTAGCCGCCGTTACTGGATTAATCGGTATAGTTGCAGTCCTTAACATCCAATATGAGAGTACGTTAGCCGAATCAAAAGAAATGGAAAAAGGAGGGATTAAAAAACTCTTAAACGGTCCCATACTGACAATCTTCTCAATAAGAGGTCTATTTTTCTTTAATGCAGGTTTCGCAGGAAGCTTTCTATCTATTTATCTTAACGAGTCCCCTCAGTTTATGGCCAGTGAATCCCAGATAGGAGCTTTCTTCACAATATTGAGATTAACCGGTGCAAGTTCCCGATCAGTAATTGGAGATATATGTGATCGACTTGGAAAGAAGCTATTAATAAGTACCAGCCTTGCCGGGATGGGCTTCAGTTATATATTATTGACGATCTCTTCAGGGATAATACCAATCTACGTCATAGGCGCTATACAAGGCATATTCCAAGCAGCTGCCGATACAAGTATGATGCTCCACCTAATCACAATAATGCCCAAAGAACGATCAGGGTTAACCATGGGCCTTTACTCAGAGTCAGAGAACATAGGGGGTTTAATATCAACCCCAACAATGGGTTTCTTATACCAAAACTATGGAAATAATTCTTCAGTTATTCTACTAGCGGCGGTTTTATTGCTAAATGCATTTTACAGCTATTTTACAGTCACTGAAAAACCAATTTCACAGAAAATATCGAATATATAATTAGTAAACATAAACTTCTTCAAATCAACCCATTTCAGGATATTATAGTTTTTATTATGGAATGTATATCCTCGGGATATGAACTCCAAGGTAGGTATTCCGGTTATTGACGCCCATAGCCACTATTTCACTGCCGATACATTAAGATCTTGGCTACAAAGAGGGCGAACAATGGAGAGCTTTACCAACAGAACCAGCAGCCGCACCGACATGAAGAGTATAGAACTTCCTGGAGCCGACTGGGATACAGCAAAGAAATGGGTAGATGAGCTAGATAAATACGGTATACAAGCCATGGGAGT
>WJIV01000237.1 GCA_014730055.1 Candidatus Bathyarchaeota archaeon | reverse complement strand
CCGAACAGTTCGAGAAAGTAGCAGAATTAGACATAACTCAGACTATTTACCAGAAGAAGCCCGCGAAACTGCTCAGTGAGGCGGCGAAAAAACTGGGAAAAGAGGCTAAGATATGGGTAAAGGTTGATACAGGGCTTGGTAGAGTGGGAGTTAATTGGAAGGAAGCTCCAGAGTTTATTGAGTTCGTAGCTGGTCTGCCAGGTATAAGGATCGATGGCATGTTCAGCACCTTCAGCGAGGATGAGGAACTCGATAGAAACCAGGTTGACAGGATTCTGGATATTGACTCAAAGGTTAAGAGAATGGGCCTAGACTCCGGCACTAAGAGCATAGCGAGTAGTAACGCAGTTTTCCATAAACCCTACAGCTACCTCGACGCGGTGAGGCCTGGTCTTATGCTTTTCGGGATGTACCCCGAGGAGGATGACATGGGACAAGGCATAGAGTTGAGGCAGAGCATGGCCTGGAAGGCCCGTCTTGAGCATGTCAAGATGGTGGAGAAGGGTGAATCCCTCACGTACAGTAGACGATTCGTTGCTCCTGAGAGGATGAAGGTAGGAACTGTACACATCGGATACAGTGACGGATATCCAAGGGGACTAACAAAGAAGGGAATAGTAAGAGTAGGTGACGAGATAAAACCAGTCCTGGGCACTGTCTCTGTGAACCACTTTTTAATAGATCTCAATGAGACAGATTTAGAACCTGGAGACGTTATAGAACCCCTGAGCAGGGAAGGAGAAAACAACGCAACCAACCTAGCAAACCTAGCAGGTATAATGACATATAGCCTAGCGAATCATATGAACATACTAACCCCAAGAGTATACTATCTAAACGGGGAGCCCGTTGCCCTAAGCAAACCCCGCCTATGCGAAGAATAGAATTATTCCCCTAGACCCTTATCCTTTTTATTATAGTTCGTAATTACCTTTGGAGGAGCCGGGGTAGCATAGCTTGGCTAATGCGCTGGACTCATGATCCAGAGGAAAAGGCACCAGTGCCTTGGCCGGATAAAGAGCGTGGGTTCAAATCCCATCCCCGGCACTTATTTTTTTTCTCCTATGATTTTTTGAAGAATTAAACTAGGTGATTTTTATTTTAAATTTCCATTTATCCATTATTCTAGGTGTAAAATTAATTTTCAGGGTATACGATTTCTAGTTGATACGCCCAAGAGATCTTGGTTCCTAAAAAACTCTTAAAAATAGCATTTCTTAGAATTTTATTTTAAAATTTCATTAAGAGATTTTTTGATATTCCATATTTTGATAATTCCTTCTTGCTTTATTTTCTTGAAGTGCTTATCGTTTGTTATTAGGATTGAGTCTGTTTGAAGGCAGGTTGCTGCATGTATAATATCTACTGCGTAGGTTTGACTTATGTAATTCGAGCATATTTTGATATATCGGTCTTCTACTGAGACTAAATCTATCTTGGATACAAGTGCCCTAAGGAGCAGTAAAGCAGTTGGTGAGGGATACACTTTACTGTATTTTGACATTTCTTCTAACAGGTAATTGTTACCAATGAGTTTGATCTCTTTGTTTCGTATTATTTCTATTATCAGTTGGAGACTCTGTGTGTTTCTCTCAGGATCATGGATTGCCGAGACGTATACATTGTTATCTAGTAATATCCTCAATGGTTTGTCGGGCTTTCTCATTTATCTCATCCCTGATATTTTGTCCGATTTCCATTACCTGAGTATCAGCAAGCTCAGTTTTAAGTCTCCTAGTTATCTCGCTTAAGTCCAGTTTCTGGAGAATAATCTGATCTTTTTGGTTGCTGATTAATAATAATTGGGTTTCTGGTGTGATCCCTAACTCATCTCGAACTTGTTTAGGAATAACTATTCTACCGCTACTGTCAGGTTCAATGATAGATGCCATTTTACCATCTATAATATTACTTGCCAATAGTGGGATTTAATCTTTGTCATAAATAAATGGACTAGTACAGCAATTCAAAAAATACATAAATAATTATTTTTACGCAAGTTTCTCGACTAATTATTTAGGTTTAATTTAAAGGAGATATTCCATCTTCTATATTATTCTACATTAACTAGATATTGGTTAGTTCTATGGTCTGAAAGCATTTTCAAAGCTCCCATGATCTTTCTTGTCTCAAAGATAAGCCGTTTTCCTTCACTCCTGCAGTAGATATATTTCATTTTTTCCATCATTCAGGATATTTCCATCTGTTCCAGAATTTGTAAAGCTCAAACAGAAAAAATTAAGAATATTTTATACTTAATCTTCTTTCCATTTGGAAGCTGTAATAAGTTTTAACTTGATGGAAAAGGAATAAAATGTGCCACTAACAAGTATTTTTGTGTTTAACCATAAGGTTCGAAATTTCCTAGGTTTAATCTCAATTTCCTTAATTAGCAGTTATTTCGCCATGTTCTATCTTAATATCAATAACCCTTATGTATACATTTTTCTAAAAATCGTATCCTTTCTTTTTATGCCTACTGTAGTCTGTTTTAGTTGGCTTTACTTCTGGACAGATAGTGATGATCCTTTCAGGTATCTGGCATTATGGAATACAGGTACACAAGCTCTATTCCTTTTACTAAACCTTTTAAGAATTAATGACTTCTCCTGGGGCTTTTTTGGTTGGAGTTACCTTCTGGTCTCAGCAGTCATGATATTCCTTTACGTGACAGAGTATCACATGAGCCTTTGGGGATTCTGGATAACAGGTATTCTGATCCTGTTGAATGTTGTTCTTGCTTTTGCTGTGGTGATGACCACCTTTAACCTTGTTCATCCATTCTTCTCGGTTACTCCTAGTCTCAGGGCTCTGGGTGACTTCATAACGGGGATGAGCGTCATGGGTGCTCTATTCACCTCCAGTAGCCAGCTTTACTGGCATGAGATCCTGAAGAAGAGAAGGGAAGAGATGATTATGCACCAGATCTGGGCTTCCATAGATGAGGAAATGGAAGAAAAAAAAGGAAATATTTAATCCGAAAATCTTGTGATGTGAGTCTCTCTGCAGGGAAGGAAAAACAATGGCAATCCGTAAAATTGTCAATGTTTACAGAGAGACTCAAGGCATAGGGATATGGCACCTTTTAAACCCTTACCATAATTAGACAATAATAGCTAACTAATCTATGAGGGTCAATTATAGTAAAGAATTACAAAATACAATGAAAAAAAGAGGGATTATCTTTCATAAACAATCTCTCCATCAATGATTGTCATTAACGTCTCGATGCTCTTGAGCTCTTCAGGGTCAATAGTTAATGGATCCTTATTGACTACCAAGAGGTCTGCAAGCTTTCCAACCTCAATGCTGCCCTTGATGTCTTCCTCCCATGCTGCATATGCTCCGTCGATGCTGTAAGCGCGTATAGCCTCGACCGGTTTAACAGCTTCCGGAGCATAGAGGGTATCGCCACTGCTGGTCTTTCTTGTAACCATTCCATATATTCCGTACCAAGGATTGGGGGTGCAAATTGATGCATCACTATGACCAGGTGCGGGTATCCCTCTATCTATTAGGGTCCTGTGTGGCCACATATACTTCATCGACTCTTCTCCCCTGTTAGCCTTATAGGCATCTCCAAGGTCGTGTAAGAACCCGGTTGCCGAGGCGTCGATGACCTTCAGTTCAAGCAGCCTGTCCTGTATAGATGGGGTAACATAGCAGCAGTGCTCTATCCTGTGTCTGTGGTCGGGCCAGGGTTTCTCTTGTAGTGCTTTCTCTATGGCATCAAGTGAGCGATCTATGCCTCTGTCCCCCACTCCGTCCAGGCCGACCCTGATGCCTGCCTTGTGAGTTTCCATAATTCTCCTTTCTATGTCCTCTTGTTCGTAGAGAAGCATCCCGGTGTTGTCAGGTTCTCCTACATAGGGTTCGTAATATGCGGCTGTTCTACCACTAGTGCTTGTATCGAAGACCCATTCAGCCTCTGTTATTTTTAACCAGTCATCCCCAAATGGAGTCTGTATTCCAGTAGCTATAGCTCCCTCCACCATGCCATTGTCTCTTCCGCTGAGATGAACGGCGGTCCTTACCATCTGTTTTCCTTCTCTTTTTATTCTCTGCATGGCTCTGAACTCAGGGGGGCTGACCATACTGGCATGTATGCTAGTAAGACCTAGCTTGATGCATTCCTGATAAACTACCTGCAGGCCCCTATAGAACTCGTCCTCGGTGTATGGAGGCATCTTATGATACACTAGGTCCTTCGCTGCCTCTCTCAGGAGACCTGTTGGGTTTCCCTCTTCATCTCTCTCAATCTTACCATGTGGTGGATCCTGTGTTTTATTATCGATACCTGCTTTCTCGAGGGCTAGGCTGTTGGCTACGCCGTTATGTCCATCCCTCCTCTGTATGTAGAGTGGGTTCATAGGAGCAACATTGTCAAGTTCTTCAAGGGTCGGGTATCGCCCCATCTTAACGTCATCCATTCTGTATCCCAAGATCCACATCCCGGGAGGGGTCTGTTCTACTTTCTTCTTTATTGTCTCAAGCATCTCGTCAACCGAGTTGAAGTCAGGGCCACAGGATACTCCTCTGATTAGGTAGGCTCCCCAGCTACCACCGGGGTGCATGTGACTGTCTATCAAGCCAGGGAGAAGAGTTTTTCCTTTTAGGTCAACTACTCTTGTCGTTTCTCCTGCAGTCGCAAGAATTTGGTCATTCCCTCCCACACGTAGAATTCTTCCACTCTTAATAGCGACAGCCTCGGCCAGGCTGTTTTCATCGTCAACTGTGATAACATTCCCGTTTACGAATACAAGATCTGCACACAGGTCTTCCGGTAAGCTCATGAAATCAGAGAAATATTGAGGAACTGCCTATTAGGGTATTCTATAGACATTTTAAGGTTGAATTGTCAGTATTTTGGAATCTTCCTTTTCCGATAAAATCTGGTCCCTAGTTTCAAGAATATAGCGGTATTCTCCCTCTTTTTTAGGAGTGAAGGAGAATACGTAGTACCCTTCATTTGATGGGGCGATAGGAATCTCTTTAAGAATTATGTCAACTGGCTCAGCTAAACCATCACGATAAACTGTACATGTCATATTATCCGTTATTGTGTGAAACCTTGTTGGGTTACTCAGCTTAACCCTAACGAATATGGTCTGGTTAACAGTCGATTCGGTTAAAGATAAACCCTCCAAGCTGGTCCACTCCGAATCCTCGTACAAGAAATGAGGAGCCTCAAGGAAAGGATATCTAGTTGTTGAAAAGGGAAGCCAAGTATCCAGGAACCAGAGATGAGCCTTAACTTTACCCCTGAGCTCAATTCTTACTTCTCCACCATACTTCTTCGCGGCTTGGTCAATCATCTCTTGTAGTAAATCCGAATCATCTATCCTGATACTAAGTTCTCTATCTACGTAGCCCAGATAGGAAACTTTTCTCTTCGGAAACGAATACGTTTCGTTATGTATTGTCTCACCTTCAACAAGCAATTCCATCTGTACATCTGATACAGAGGGCTGCCTTACGGTGACGGGGCTTAAGGTAACGGATATTAGCCACCTTCTAACATAGTCAGGGGTCTCAGTTACTATGTCTGCTTCATTCTCAACGCTAGGTAATGTTATGGTCATGCCGATATTCAGGTCGTTGCTAGAACTTCTCTTATCAAGGAAATATCGACTTAACTCCTCTTCCGATACCTCCAGCAGTACCTTAAGCCTGTTGAGTTCCTGGTACTCCGCATAAAAATGACCGGCCTCCCTGCCTGCCATAATAGTAACAAAGAGAATCACGACTGAGAGTGCGCCTATGAGTTCATTACGTGAAGACCCTTCACCCATATTCTAAACCGTAAAGGAATCGCAGGTTTTAATGCTTTTCAACAGTAGCGACACCAGCACGAGGATTGTTTATATTTTCCCACGGATTAAGCAAATTTGATAATCTTTAAAAAATACAGCTGTTAATGCTGATTGTCTCGGTGAATAATGGATGGAATCAATGCACCACAATGGCGTAATGGTGCCCCCTAAATATGAAGGAAAGGGGCTCACTGTTAAGATAAAGGGGGAGACCCATGTACTTACGCCAGAGCAGGAAGAGAGGGCAGTAGCCTGGGCCAAGAAGATCGGCACACCCTACGTAGAGGACCCTGTATTCGCTGAGAACTTTCATGAGGACCTCAGCGAGCTATTAGGCTTCAAAGTAAAGCCTGGAGACGTAGACTACAGCGCCATTCACCAGATGATAGTCGAAGAGCGGGAGATGAAGAAAAACCTCAGCCGCGAGGAGAAGAAGCGTAGAAGAGAGAAACGCAAACGAGAACGTGAAGAGAACAAGGAGACATATGGCTACGTCTGGATAGACGGAGAGAAATGTGAGATAGCCAACTACATGGTTGAACCCAGTAGCATATTTATGGGCAGGGGACAGCATCCGTTAAGAGGAAGGTGGAAAGAAGGTCCCAGGCATGAGGACATAGAACTAAACCTCAGCCCTGATGCACCCAGGCCACCGGGAGATTGGCTTGCTATACTCTGGGACCCTGAAAGCATATGGATAGCCAGATGGAGAGACAAGCTGAGTGGAAAGATGAAATATGTCTGGCCCCATGACAGTAGCCCAATAAAGCAGCGTAAGGAAAAAGAAAAATTCAACAAGGCCCTCGAACTGAGAAAAAACATCAAGAAAGTAAAGAACCACATCAGGGAAAACCTGACCCATGAGGAAATTAAACGCAGGAAGACCGCGACAGTCTGCTACCTAATAGACGAGTTAAAGTTTAGGGTGGGGGATGAGAAGGATGAGGAAGAGGAAGCTGACACAGTTGGTGCCTCAACACTTAGAGCAGAACATATTATATTCAACGGAGACGGCAAAGTGACCTTTGACTTCTTAGGAAAAGACAGCGTCAGACACAATATAACTGCTAAACTGGACCCCCTTGTAATGGAGAATCTTAAAGAATTTGTAAAGGAAAATGGTGATAAGACCCTTTTTGAGGAGGTCAACAGCAGCGTTGTAAGTGAGTTTCTTGATGAGATAATGGAGGGAATAACCGCAAAGGTCTTCAGGACATATTACGCAACTCAAGCTGTAGAAAAAAAGCTGAATGAGCTAGATTGTACATCTGAGGCACCAGAGTATTATAAGAAACACCTGGCTACTATAGCTAACCTTGAGGCCGCAATAACATGTAACCATAAGAGGACAATACCCAAGAACTGGGAGGAAGTCCTGCAAAAAAGAAAAGAGAGAATCAAGGAAAGAAAAGCAAAAGCTAGAGAGAGAATAAAGAGATACAGGCAGCGGATCAAGGACACTGACTACAGGTACAGGGAGAGGATCGCACGCTATGAGGCTAAACTCAAGGATGACATGATAATCCTGCAGGAGTATAAAGAGGAGCTCAGGGAGAGGGAAGAGGAAGGCCGTTCAACTAAGGGAATCAAGAATAGGATAAAATCAAAAAAACGGGTCATAAAGAACGGAAGAGAGAGGATCAGGAGCACTAAGGCCAAGCATAGGGAGAGAATGGTAAAGCTAAAAGAAGGCATGGAGAACAGGCGACAGAAAGACAAGGAAATGATTGAGAAATACAGCCTCCGCATAAAGGAAAGAGAACTAACAAGGGACTATAACCTTAACACCAGTCTCAAGAGCTACGTCGATCCAAGAGTATACCTAGATTGGGGTAAAAAGATAGATTACGACTGGCGCGACTTTTACAGTACGACACTAGAGAAAAAATTCAGCTGGATAGACCCGACTCCAGAACAAGAGCAGACGGCGGAAGCATAAAGGCTATCCACCACCAATAGGTGGCATAAGAAAAATCAAATCACCATCTTTTAGTAACGTATCAAATTTCTTCATACTAGTAATATAGACTCCGTTTACCGATATCGACAGGTAATCAATCAAATCACCTTTCTGATCAAAGAGGTAACTATGAAGTTTATCATATCGCTTATCAAGTAGAACCAAAAGTTCTTCTATGGTCGTTTTTTCTGGTAAAGCGATCTGCTCCTCACGTACTCCAGTTGCTTCATAGACTGGTCCAAAGTATTTTACGTTAACTCTCACATGTTAATGATTGTGAAGGGTGAATTATAGGTTATACTTTAGTAATGGTTTTTCAGTGATAAATTGTAATATGATGTGAGTTTAATGGATTCTAAGGTTAAAGGATACGCTGGAAAGTACCTCTGGGTAAACTTGACGGATGGCATTCTAGAAGATATAAAATACGAAGAGGAGATAATGAGGAAATACCTTGGCGGCACTGGGATTGGTGCCAAGGTTCTTTACGATCATGTCCCTCGCAACATTGAGTTCGATGACCCTGAGAACATAATTTCCGTATGCAGTGGACCCTTGGGTGGAACAATTATCGGGGGATCGGGTACAATCAGCATCGTTACGAAAGGAGCGCTTACGGGGGGAGCCACCAGCGTTCAGGCCAACGGGTTGTTCGGAGCCTACATGAAATTCAGCGGATATGATGGGGTATTCATAACAGGATCATCCGACAAATGGAAGTATTTGGTACTTAAGGAGGGGAAAGCTGAGTTAGCAGATGCAACCAATCTACAAGGATTGGATACCTACGAGGTTACCGATACACTTCGAAACATACATGGGGTAAAAGGAAGAGATGCAAGCGTAATAAGCATAGGACCAGCAGGCGAAAAGAAGGTACGATGGGCAGGGGTATTTATGGATCATGGCCACAGCGCGAGCCATAATGGACCCGGTGCAGTGATGGGATCCAAGAAACTTAAGGCAATAATTGCGTTCAAGGGAGATGCAAGGCTTGATGTCCATGATAATCAGAGACTAGTGAAGGTAGCCCAGGATATGTACCAGGATGTCAGCTATTTCACGGGAACTATCGGCAGTGTCGAGCGAATGTATAAAGGCGGTTCAGGGGCACTTCCCATCAAGAATTATGACACATACGACTGGAATATCAACGAAGACATAGAAAAATTCGGTGAGCCGTATATTAGAGAAAACTATCAGAAGGATAGGATGCAATGTTGGAGCTG
>WJIV01000236.1 GCA_014730055.1 Candidatus Bathyarchaeota archaeon | reverse complement strand
TTTTTTCGAAATAAACAGTTTCTTTTTTTGAGTACATAGATATACTAATGGATTTGTAGATAAAATAATATGGGGTTAATCCCAAGGAATTACGATATATTTTAACAGTTCTTCGCTTTCCAAGCCTTGAACTTTTCCCCAGGCCAGCCCAACCAAGTTATCTTTTTCGATCTCACTGTACACAAGAAATGCTAGAATGACGTTAAACCCGTATTCGTCTCCTGCTCTAGCAGTACTTACTGTTTCATATTTACCTTTCCTTAACATAGCCCGGGTCAAAGCGATATCGCCTGTCTTGATTGGCTCTAGGACAGATTTATAAGGCTCATTTAAATTATCGATAGCCTCGCTAAGATCTTCGGTTTTTATGATGCCCTCTAGATCTTCTAAGCTGAGCCTATATGTTACAGGGAAAATCTCCTCTAGATTTGACTCAGGTTTACCTCGGCGTTTTATTGCCACTAGGACGTTTTCTATATCCGTCTCAAATTTTACTAGACTGTTTACAATGTATCTATTTTTGGATGGGAGTTTCTCGACAAGTTTCAGTATCTCTCTCGCATAGATATAGTTCAACTCAAGTTCGAAGGGCCATAGCTCATCGTTTTCCTCGTAATCCGGTATTTTTTCTATTAAACTCTGATAAGGTGTTCCCTGTAGTTTTTTAACGGTCTCTTCGAAACTTTCCGATTCCATGTATTTCTCATAATCTTCGACAAAGAAGGGATCTATAGGAATAAGTGACTGCCTGATCTGTTCGTTCGTAGATTCTGTGAATTTGCCTCTAAGGATTCTTTTGAGGTTCAGCACCTCGAATCTAAGATCAAAGTAGGCTCGTAGAAATTCTCCCATTTTTGTAGGGGTTATTTTTACAATACTTTCTATTCTTTCAATGAATTTCTGTGTGAAAATACGCTCAAGGTTTATGGCAATTAGCTCATCCTCTTCAATGGTTATCTCACCATAAGGAGTCTCCCTTAGCTTTCTTAGGAAATCATGTATATCCTCAGATTCAGCTAACTCACGGGTTTTCTCGTTATCTAGTAAATTAGCTATACGTGCATGGGTCCTTAGTACAACATAGGTGGTTCCAAGTTTTTGGTTACCTACAGTTATCTTCTCGATGCTTTGGCACCTCCAATTAATTTCATTCTGACTAGTTCCTCCATTGCCTCTTCATCGAGCTTGTCCTCAATGAATTTAATAATCTTCCTCATATCCGGGATGACTGTATTCTCTAAAGCATTTACTTTTCTATTTGTTGTCCCAAGTTCTTCTGCTATTCTCTCTACTCTTTCCTCAAATTCTGCTAGCCTAATTAGCTCTTCAATTATTTCGTATACCTGTTCTGCTGCGTGTGCTAAAGTTATATCCAGCTCTGCAGTTATCTCTGGTGTTTCAGATATGTTTACAGAAGGGTAAACAACTCCCATAACGCTTCTAGGAAGCACTTCGAGTTCAAGAGATTTCTTTATACTTCGTGTCTGACTTTGAACCTCAGTAGGCCCAAGGCTAAGGTAAGCAGCAGTTAATGCACTGTAAGCTTCCTCAAGGTTTTCGAGAAGCAAGCTTCTTCTACCCCTTAGAACATCAAGAGATTCTGTTAATTGTTTAGCTAGTTGGTCTCTTTTTAGTTTTAGGAACTCGGTTCCTCTCTCAATGACCTCTATTCTTCTCTTGGTTTCCATTAGGTAGCCTTTAGTGGGCCTTATGCCGGTTGTAGCAGACATTCTTATACTTCACTCTTGTGTTCGGGGTGATATTTTCTAATGAAATCCTCATCAATTCGGATCAGGTCATCTTCTGGAAGATCACTTAATAGGTCCCATGCTAGTTCCAAGGTCTGTTCAATAGTTCTATTTTCGTAGAGTCCTTGATTAATGAATTCCTGTTCAAACCTATCAGCGAAGCTGAGCCACTGGCGCTCTCTTTCAGACAGACCTACTGTACCTACAATTCGAACAAGCCCTCTAGCTCTCGTACCCTCAGCGTATGCCATGTACAATTGGTTAGAGACGTCTTGATGGTCCTCACGTGTGGTTTCCTCTCCAATACCGTCCTTCATCAACCTACTCAAGCTTGGAAGTACGTTCATTGGTGGATAGAGCCCCCTCAAGGATAATTCTCTCTGGAGAATCAACTGGCCCTCCGTAATGTAGCCTGTAAGGTCTGGGATTGGATGCGTAATATCTCCAGCGGGCATGGATAGTATCGGCATTAGCGTCACACTTCCCGGTCTTCCCTTGATTCTTCCTGCCCTTTCGTAAATAGTCGCAAGATCGCTGTAAAGGTAACCAGGATAGCCTTTTCTCGTTGGGATCTCCTCACGCGCTATGCTAATTGCCCTAAGAGCCTCCGCATAGTTTGTCATGTCTGTTAATATAACTAGCACATGGATTCCAAGATCGAATGCAAGATATTCCGCAATAGTTTGTGCGATACGGGGTGTTACTATACGTTCGATCGGAGGGTCGTCTGCAAGGTTAAGGATCATAACGCTATTATTTAGTGCACCAGTTTTCTCAAATTCCTCTCTGAAGTAAGCTGCTTCCTCATTTTTGATTCCCATTGCACCGAAAACGATAGCGAACTCCGTCTCTCCACCGGGGATGGTTGCTTGTCTCGCAATCTGAGCTGCCAATTGATTATGGCTTAGACCTGATTCGCTAAATATTGGTAATTTTTGGCCTCTTACAAGGCTATTCATCCCGTCTATGCCACTCATTCCTGTCTGAATGAATTCGCTTGGCACCTCTCTTGCAGCAGGGTTAATTACTCCTCCGTTTACATCCCGTAGTTCTTTACCTATTATCTGTGGTATCCCGTCGAGGGGTTCGAAGCTACCGCTAAAAATTCTTCCAATAAGATCCTCAGAGACCGGTATCCTGAGCACGTCACCGCTGAAACTTATCTCAGTGCTAATATCTAGGCCTGAAGTCTCACCGAAGCATTGAATCATGGCCCAGTCTCTGCTTACGTCTAGGACGCTTCCCTGAACTATCTCACCGTTAGGTCTCTCTATATAGACTATTTCGTCGAAGCTTACATCGTTAATCCGCTGAACCATGAGGATAGGTCCTTTTATTTCCGTTGTAGTTTTGTAAACAACTCGAGCTAGTTTACTCATTATTGTACCACCTCGTATTCTTGTTTAAGTTCACGAATCTCATTGTTCATGCTCCTCCTGGCTTCATTTATTGGCTCTGTTCCTTCACGTTCTTTTAACCTCATAATGTCTCTTATGACATCCAGTTCTCTTACACGGTCAATTGGTATACCTTCCTCAATTATTGGACGTGTGCTTGTGTAGAAATCAGTGAACAGTTTTAGTAACTGAACCTGTTTCTCGGGAGGGCAAAAAGTATCTATCTCATGGAAGGCGCTCTGTACCAAGAATCCTTCCCTTAACATCTCTGCGGCTAGTAGAACCAGTCTTTGATCATCTGGTAGTGCTTTTTCACCAATTATACGAGCTGTCTCTTCAATTTCGGCGGCTTCTTCAAGAATTCGGAGGGCTAGTCCTCTCGTCTCTCCCCATGTCTCATCAAACTCGCTCCACCATCTTTCAGCTACAGTAAGATATCTTGTGAAGCTTCTCAACCAGTTTATGGCAGGGAAGTGCCGCCTATAGGCCAACTCGCTGTCCAGTGCCCAGAAGGTACCGATGAACCTCAATGTAGTTGTAGTCACTGGCTCTGAGTAGTCTCCGCCTGGTGGTGAGACCGCACCAAGAAGAGTTAGGCTTCCATATCTTTCTTCGCTGCCAATTACTTCAACTCTTCCTGCTCTCTCATATATCTCGGCAATCCTATCAGCGAGATAAGCAGGATAACCAGCTTCTGCTGGGATCTCCTCAAGCCTGCCAGATATATCTCTGAGAGCTTCTGCCCACCTACTTGTAGAGTCTGCCATAATAGCTACATCATAACCTTGATCACGGAAATATTCCCCTATAGTTAAACCCATGTAGATGCTGGCTTCACGGGCGGATACAGCCATGTTTGAAACATTTGCTACTATTATTGTTCTTTCTATCAAGTTCCTTCCGGTTCTTGGGTCTTTGATCTCTGGGAATTGTTCGACGACATCTGCCATCTCGTTGCCTCTTTCTCCGCACCCGATATAGACTATGATGTCTGCATCGCTCCACTTGGCAATTTGTTGAAGTGTTACAGTTTTTCCAGTACCGAAGCCTCCAGGAATTGCGGATGCTCCGCCTTTAGCACATGGGAAGAAAGTATCAACGACTCTTTGTCCAGTAATTAGAGGTTGTGATAGTGAGAGTCGTTCCTTGATAGGTCTACCAGTTCTGACAGGCCATACCTGCATCATAGTCAAGTCAGTTATTTTTCCGTCTTCGCTCTCAACTGTGCCGATTGTATCTGTAACAGTAAATTCCCCCTCATCGAGGGTTTTTAGAGTCCCTTTAACTAATGGGGGTACAAGTATTCTGTGTACAAAAGTCTCGGTTTCCTGCACCTCACCAATTATATCTCCTCCGACAACAGTTTCTCCAGGCTTCTTTTTAGGTTTGAAGGACCATTTTTTCTCTCTATTAAGTGGCGCAATATTAGTTCCTCGACTTATAAATGGCCCCGTAAGGTCCCATAGTTCCATTTCCGAACGCTCAACGCCATCAACTATCTGTCCCATTAATCCGGGACCTAGTTCAGCTACCAAAGGCCGACCTGTATCTATGACAGGTTCTCCAGGCTTTAATCCAGATGTGGACTCGTAACATTGAATAAAGGCTGTTTCCTCACTTAGCCTTACAATCTCTCCCATTAGTTTTAGATTTCCAACTTCGGTGAGGTCTCCCATTTTTGGCTCTTCCTCGAAGTTTGCTACTATTAATGAACCGTTTATTCTTTCTATTGTGCCCTCAATTCTCTCTGACATCCTAGATCACTCCCATTTTTTCAGCAATTTCTGATTGAAGAATGTCTCCAGCGTTTTCTAATCTAACGTCTAAAGTGTTAACCATACTCTTTTGCCCATTGAGATTTGAAACAAAAACTCCGCCAATTACATTTATTGGTTGTTCACTTATCTCTACATTGGGTACACCGGATTTTTCTTTAATCGTTTCTACATTTTTCTTTAAGAATTCTATATCATTATTGTTAGAACGAATAATATAATGTTCTTCATTAATTGATTTTATTGCCTCCAATACTAAGTTTATAAGGATTTCATCATAATTATATTCTGGATGTTTTCTCATAGCAACTAGTTTTAATTCCTCTAGAGCATGTTCTTCAACTTTAGATAATACCTCATGTCTGGCCTCAAGTAATTTCTTTCTCCCTTCTAATTCTGCTTGTCCCACAATTCTATCATGAACAGCTTTTAACTCTGAGCCGATTACGTTTTGGATCGCGTTATTATTTTGTTCCATTATTCTTTTTCTTTCTTCTTCAGCGTCTTTTAGGATCCTTTCCGCTTTAGCTTCAGCTTGTTCAAGTATCTTGTTTCGCTGTTCTATTGTTTTCTCTATTAGTTGAGTATCAAGCTTCTCTTCACTCATATCTTAAAACCTCCTTTATTAATAATTCAGAAGTCTCTTCGATTTTCTGAGTTGGTGCAGCTCTAATTTCCTTGGCTCTTTCGGTGTAATCTTCGAGTACTTTCTTTGCTTCTAGTTTCGCTTCTTCCTCTGCTTCTTTAATAAATTCGTTAAGTCCTGATCTCCTCTGTGCTCTCTGGAGCCTTTGGGTAGCTTCTTTTTGGGCAGAGTTAACTAATTCTTCGGCTTCTTGTCTGGCATCTTCTATGATTTGCTCAGCCTCATCCTCAGTCCGTTCTATTAGTTTATTGAGTCTTCCGCCCAATGAAAGGATTTTATTCATTTCCATTCCTCTATAATTCTAATTTTGTTCCTATCGCGAGCGAGACTACCGCCTGTAGCTCTTCCATCCTCATCCCGGTTTCCATTGTTAGATCAGGTATAAGTGCGAAAATTGGTGTGATTTCACCTCTTTTCATCACATCCTCTCTGATGGGTCGGGTATCCTTGGCATACCTTTCAGGCAATATGATGAGCTTTAAGTCATCTTCTGTTACTAGGCGGTTTAGGGTCTTTACCACTGCTCCCGCTTCATGTTCTTCGTAACCTTCTGCTCCTATTAGTTCGAAGCAGGTTACGAATGAGGAGGGACCAATGACAGCAATGCTCATTTCTTAACAGCAAAGTACTATCAGTTAAAAAAACTTGTGCAAATATTTCGATTGAATTTTTATCTGTGCTTTTTGATGTTTTTTATAAAATATTGAATGAATATATTATTTGAAAAAAATTAGTGGAATAAATGCTCTATAAACACTTCAATGGGGTTCGTAATAAGAGCCGGCCATATTCCGAAAATTATCGATAAAGCACTTAACACAATCAGGCTTATGGCCATAGGCATAGGGACCATAGTAACAGATTGCAATTTCTCTGGTAGTTTCCCATAATATACACGCCAGACAGCGTTAAACTCGTAAGCGAGTGTAACTAGAGTTGCTAAACTTCCGGCTAGTATTGCTACACCTAATTCCATCCAAGATGATTCAAACCCTCTTACGAAGGCTCCGCTTAGTAGAAGGAATTTTGATTTGAAGCCAACTGCTGGTGGGACTCCACCTATAGTTAGGAATCCTGCCAGTGTAGCTAATATGACGATAGGTAGTTTCTCTGCTAATCCACCCATCTCCGTCATGTCTCGGGTGCCTGTTCTGTAGAGTAAAGCCCCTGAAACTAGGAAAAGCAGAGCTATAGCTAGACCGTGGCTTATCGAATAAGAAATTGCTCCTAGTACTCCAAAATCAATGAAGGTAAACACACCTAATACACAGTAATTCATCTGGCTCATGCTAAGATATGCTACGAGCCGTTTACTATCCTTTTGAACTATTGCCATAATACCGGCATATAGAATTGTTGCAAGAGCCCATAATTCAAACCAACCACTTACTCCGTAAAGTACATCCTGGAAATAAGGCATTAATCTAGCTAGAGAGTATGTACTGAGTAGAACTGAGGTAGCACCTAGAACTGCACTTACTGGGGCAGGGGATTCTGAATATGTATCTGGCATCCATCCATGGAGCCCAAGAGCACCAATTTTTACTAGTAAACCAACCGCAATGGCAATTCCTATCCAGAACGCGTTAGAATAAGTCGTTATATTTTCTAACGCTGAGATTTCAAAGCTCCCAATATTCCAAAAGGAACCCAGGATCCCAAGTAGTAAAATACCACCCCCAATGTGGGTATAAATGAAGTATACTAGAGAGTTTCTTCTTCTATCTCCATATCCAAATAATAGAACCAAAAACCAGGAGAAGACTAGCGCCATCTCGAAGAACAAGTAAAATTGAATTAGATCTGTAGCCAGCATCGATCCAGCAACACTTACACCATAAAGTAAAAAGAGTGTATAGAATCGAGCATATTGTTCATTGCTCTCCTCCAAGTCATCTAGGTCAAATCTCTTTTCCATATAAGGTAATGCAAATAATGTTGCAAACGCAAATACGAATATGTAAGTGAAAATTATTGGGACACTGAGTCCGTCGGCTAAGAAGCCAAATACTAATTGGACAGGGGATGCGACCCAGTTATATTCTTCAAGTACGACATCGTGCTCTACTACAGGCATTAAGCCTGCGAAAACTACAGAAATTACTAGAAATATACCGAAGACTAGCCATCTTACATTCTTCCCCGTGCTTTTACCTAATAAGTAGACTATTGGGGATAGCAGGAAAGATCCGAGAATCGTTATTAATAGTATATCTACCATCATATTCACCTCATCCGATTACTCCTGTAATTACTTCAAATATTGGGTTAAGTATAGGCCCAGGTATGATACCTAAAATTATTGAAAGTAGGCAAAGTATCACCATTGGAATTATCATCATAGGAGATGCTTCTTCTACCTCAACTAGGTTTTCAGGTAACGGTCCATAAAATATTCTTCTCATAGCCCAGGTGGTATAACCTACTGTCATAGCTGTTGAGAGTATAGCTACTAGTGCTAGAATCAACTCTGATGAATTGCCTGCTAGACCAGGTCCAAAAGCGCCTGTAAATATCATTAGTTTGGAAATAAACCCTACAGTGGGAGGGATTCCCGCAATATTCATTGCACCAACTAGAAAAACTAACGCTGTAATTGGCATCCGATCAGCTAATCCTCCCAGTTGTCTAATATCTCTCCTTCCAGTCTGATGCATTACCGCGCCTACACTTAGGAATAAAGCTGCTTTGCCTAGACCGTGACTAACATAATGCATTAATGATCCACTAATACCTAGCGCAGTACCACTAGCAATACCTACAAAGAGGTACCCCATTTGACTCATGCTAGAATAGGCCAGAAGACGTTTGATATCATTTTGCGCCAGAACCATCATGCCACCATAAATCATAGTAGTCAGTCCCCACAACATAGTCAGGACTATATTAACATCTAGGACTCCTTTAATGGGGATTAACATTCTAACAATTGCATAAGCAGCAAGTCCAATCATAGCAGGACTTAAGAGCGCACTTATCGGTGTCGGAGCCTCAGCGTGTGCGAAAGGAAGCCAAATGTGGAATCCAAATAATGCCATTTTTACACATAGCCCCAAGAGCATTGAGACTACGATAAATACCGCCCAAGGGGATCCCTGGACCATTAAT
>WJIV01000235.1 GCA_014730055.1 Candidatus Bathyarchaeota archaeon | reverse complement strand
GCCCCAACCCTGCTGCACGAGGCTCCATAGGCTTGTGGTTATTGAAATTGCGATAATGTTCCTGTTGCTGAATACATCTTTAATCATGTTCCAATATTCCCGCGCCCCCACTAATCTAGACCTCCAGATTATGAGATGCAATGCATCATGAATATATCATTTCCCAAGCAATACAAATTAAGAAAAACGTAATGAAGATATCTATAAAGAAAATCATCATGTGTTTATTAATTCTTAAAGTAGTCGCATTAGCTTGTTCTATATTTTACAACAAAAAACGCAATTTAGATAGCTAATATAAAATATTGTAGGGATCCATAATATATCCTTATGAAAGGATTCAATTTAGATAAACTCCATAAGCATAGCTTCAATCTTGGAATGATCTACGCGTTTGCCGAGGTGGTTGGAAGCGGTGTTAAGCGTCTTGGACTAAGCCCACCGCTAGACGAGGAAGAGTATAATGAAATAATTAATGATACAAAGATAATAGCAGAGGAGTACGGTGTCTTCACATTTACAGACAAAGACTTCTTAGAGACACTTCTATTTAATCCTGAGTATACAAGGGATAAGATAGTAATCCACCTTGCAGATTCCGCAGAGACACTTGAAGAGTATTTAGAACTCAAGGAACGTAAGAAAGTACTTGAAGATTCAGGTAAGCTAAATAGGATAAATGAGGAAGAGATAGCAAGAGGATTGGGCAGACTTCTTAGTTACAGTGAGGAGACAGTGGAAAATCTTATTGAGAGGCCACGTTTTTAGTTGGACCAAGAGAATTTTGGATTTTTAATTTTCTCATCTCTTATAAAGAAGGTCTTAATATTACATTTGAAAAGTCTAAAATTTATAGCAATCATTAGTTTGCTATTGTTATTCCTTTTTCAATCTACTTTTCAGTTCAAGCCAATCATCTGTATCTAGGACATTTTCTGCAAGTTCTGATATTTTATCATATGCTTCGGTGCCAATTTTCTTCGAATTTTCGAGCATCATAGATCTCTCATATATGTTCATTGCTGGGAACATTATCTTAAGGAACATCATTAACTCCTCAAACTCCATGCTTGAGATTAATCTCCCGTATGCTTCTACCAGTTCCTCATCTGTACAGAGATTCCATAATAGAGGCTGTATACTCTCCTCCTCCATATCGACGTGTACTAGATAATCAGCAGTAAACCTGTTCAATCCTCTGTAAAACTCTAATGCGATTTCTCCTCGCTTTTCAAAATTTATTGGTTTTTCTTGTAGACTGTTCAAGTGTTTGTTCAAGTCATCTAGCTGTTTTCTCTGTTTCCTATGGTCCTCTTCAATATCGCTGGCTCCCTCAGGCTTCCTCTCGTACAATAATGGGTGAATATATTTTTCTTCCAGAGCTGCATGAAGAAAAAATTCTTTTCTGAGCTCCTCAAACTCTGATATTAAACTCTCTAACGCTTTAGGGTTGTAACTGTCAAGATTTCCCGCTTTAGTATTAATCTTTGAGAGTTGATATCTCTGACCCTTATGTGCGCTTGTATAGAGATCAGTCTTACTTGACATGCTAAAATATAGACCGGGATTCTAATAAACCTGAACAGATGCCCCTATTTGTTTTCAGCCGAAAAGCATGATAAAATTTTATATTCGAAATATTTTCCTTATTCGATTTCTCTCTTCTTCTGAGAGGCTATTTCTTTTAGGGTTGCGAAAGGATGACAAAAAGTGATTTTATTTCTATTTCTCCCAAGGAAACCTCTAGAGATCATATTTCTTATTCTCTTTAATAGTTATCTGATAATCATCGATCTCATCGAGCAGATTTTCTAGCTTAACTAACAGAAGATGACCTTGGTAGGATATTTCGAATATACTGTGATGTTTCTTTTCTAAAAGCCCTCATTCTCAAGTGTTTTACGATGACTTGAGACTGCTGATTTCTCTAAACCTGTTATCTCTAGAAATTCTTGAAAGGATTTTGCTTCGTCACAAAGTAATAAGTAATTTTAATCAACTTGGGTTCAATATTTCCTCTGAGTCAAATCTACTCCTTTGATTTATCATCTGGTATACTTTTTGGTAAATCACTACTTCTATCGACTTTCCAATTTTGTTCGTTCTATAATTTATTTCCAATATTTTGTTAGAGTTTGATGATTGTGTAATAATATAATAATTATCTGTGTTTTTTGGTATATTATTCCGCTTAGTATCGGAATATTGCAATATAATATTAATACAATAGTTTGTCTGTTTTTTAATAAAAGTCGTCTTTCTATCTCTTTTGAAGTTTATGTAATAAGTAGAAGGTGGCTCCTAGAACCGAAAATATTGAGAAAAGTATAAACTTTCTCAGTTTGTATATTTTCTCTCTCATCATATCATCTATCATGAGAAGGGGGAATAATAGTGATAATAATAGGAAGTCTATGGTCATTATATGTACCAAATTGTTTTGATTGAAGCTCTGAAGGTATCCTCTAAAATCTCCAAATATGAATCCGTATAGTAGTAGTGTAATTGTCACTATTATCAGTAAGTACATGTTTCTTCGTTTCTCAATCCTCCTTTGAAGGTTTGTGCTTGGAAGCTTCTCATCGACTGATTGCCTTAGGCTAAAGTAAATGAGATATACGAATCCACCAGTGAAGAAACTCAATAGTATAAATGGCCATGTAAGGAAATCCTGCGACTTGCTCTCTTCTAATACAAGCACTGCAAAAACCATTGGCCATACACCTAGAAGGTTGAAAACGGAGAATATGAGAGGGTTGACTGATCTGAATTCTGGTGAATACATCCTGCGTATCATAGTTAGATTGTTTGATGCGTCCGAGGGAGCGAAAATTATGATATAGATAATGAATAAGATTAACGCTAAAAGATATATGGGATTTCTGATCCTCATTAAAAAATAATGGCAATTATTACTTATAACATGAACTCGCTTATTTTTTTCAAATATTCTATGTTTAATAGAAGCAAATATAAAGAATAAGGTATTCAAAACAAATTTAACTGGGTTAAGAAAAGCTTCGATGATGATTAAAGTAACATGTTCTTCGCTTCGATGAAGGAAGATATGAACCAGCCTACTGTGGGATGATAGAGTATATGCCAGCAGTGAGATACTGGAGAGGCATTAACGCTCTAAACAACATGGCGATTCACTGTCTTTGGGTGATTGGAATACACAAGTACAGAGGATATGGCCCCTGCCACTCCAGAGAAGTATAGACTCTGCTAGAGAAAGAGGCAGATATGGCGTGGTAGGGATGACCATTAAGAAGGGCGGATGGCTACCAAAGAAGCACATATACTTGAAAAAACGGATTCAAGATGTACGATTAGATAACTTCCAGTTGTATGGACTTAAATTCGATAGCTAACTCTTACGCTGATCCAGAGTTCCATCCTCTATTACACGAGTAACTAGAGGATTACAATAATGGTCTTACTATAATAACGAGTAATCAATGTCACTACATGTATGGTACATTATATAACCTAAAAGAACTTGCAAAAGAAATGGGACTAGATGTTAATGTAAGAGATGGATAATTATACTCAAACCCAGCTATGTGGATTACCTCCCTACGGTACATTCCACGTAATACTTGACGGAAATTATAACACCCATCTCCCTGGAAGAATTAGGGATATCAAGAAAGCACTAGGTACGAGAAATCGTATCATTACTCTTTTTCATAAAGCAGTAGAATTGTATAGGATTTGATGTGATTTGAATAGGTAGATTAAACTTATCTCCATTACGAATAATATGTTACTATGGATCCAGAAAATCTGAGGAATGCACGATTAGATGTTGAAGCTGCAATTGAGGTATGGACTGATATAACATCAAATCACTTAGAGAACTTGGAGTATGCATACATCAAGGGATCAGCAACAAAGTTCTGGCAGACTCCGATTGACTATGTTCCTATCCTTAGTGATATAGATCTACACATCAAGACTTTGGATGATAAGCCTCTATTTCCATCAACAAAGGAAGGTTTCTTGTCCTCCCTAAAAATAACTGCTCTTTATGAAAAGCTCTTCAAATCCCTGAGGTCAGGATATTTACACATACCTAGACCACAAATTGTAACCATGGAGAATCTGGATCCTCGCTGGATACCGGAAGACAAAGAAAAAATCAAGGTACTTTATGGTGAAGTGAAACCTGGAGAGTCAAGAACTTGTGAAGATATCAGAGATGAGGATTATCAGAGCCTGAAAGAGCTTGGGCCTGTACTAGCCTCTCTACCCATGATGCTCATTGACCGCATTGGAATGGATTATTACAGGATCATTAGGAGTATTTGCTGGAGGGTCAGCCCTTCGCCTATCAGACTCCTAAGTCAGACAGAGGATCCTGAGTATGTCTGGGGGTTAAACCGCACTCAGGTCCACAGGGAGTTAGAAAACGCTGGTTATGCTGATACCGCCGAATACTATAAGGAGTATTATTTAG
>WJIV01000234.1 GCA_014730055.1 Candidatus Bathyarchaeota archaeon | reverse complement strand
TCCTCGGCGATATCGGGTCTTAGGGGATCGCAGATCCACGGACCAACCCTAACATTACCTACGCCATCCTTTCCCATAATATATCCGATAATATTGTTGTCTTCCCAAGCTGCCCAGCAGAGTTCAGGGTTCTGAGAATACGTATAATCCAGTATAGGCCTTCTATGAGACTTGAAATACATGTGATCAATTATGTAGACAGCTGGTAGATCCCTATCGCTAATAAGTCTCGTTCTCATTACCCTATTCTTAACCCCCTTCCCCATATGCCTTAGACTCCAATACTCATCACGGAAACCGAGTCGACGGTACAGTGGTATTGCTTCTTGAACAGCATCTAGGCGTATAACCCTTACACCACTCTCTTGGAGGTGATTCATGGAATGGAGCATAAGACTTGAGCCAATTCCACGTTTTCTATACTGTGGTAGTACAATTAGGTTTCCTATCCATCCTATTTTACCATATATAGTCGTAACTACCACACCGATTTTTTCTCCATTATCAAGGGCTATGAAACTCCCATTAGGACTAAATTTTATTATCCTGTTAAAATCCTGCTGAGTCATACCCCAGCCAACCATATTTGCGAGTCTGAGGAAGAAGGAAGAGTCTGTAGGCTTCATAACCCTGAATTGGACCATACACTGTTTTTATTCCTGGTATTATAAAAATATCAATAATCCATATAATCAAGAACAAATTTGAGAAGATTCTGAAAGAAAACCTCTCCGATTTCAGTTCCTTCGCCAATTCCAGGACAACTTGGATCTGCTCTTATCATAAATATTTGCTCATGTCTCTCAATCCAGAATGGATATGTTCTGCAGAGTAGGGCTCTACGATTATAAATTTCACATTTAGTACCCTTAAGAAATATACACTCGCCTTTCTCGGTCTTCATTTCTCCTTTGAAGGGAAACTCGTCGATTTCTTCATAGAAAGAATCTTTTTCTTCCTGCTCAATGAAATTTATATCTTTTTCTGTGAGTAATATCCTCCTTTTTCTATCTGTCGAGTCCCTGCAACAAGCCCCACATTCCTCGCAACTCCACACGAAATCCGCCGGATAATAGAATTCAATCGTTTCCCCTTTATATTCAAAATTTCCAAGATTGTAAATAGGGACTTCATTCATTATTTTATTCCATCCCGGAAGCTAGTTTCACTGCTTCCTCAGCGAGAACCTGAAGGGGATCAACTATCGGGATCTCAAGATCACCCTGATGCATAACAATGCTTACCTCGGTACATCCATTTATTATAGCTTTTGAGCCATTTTTTATGAGGTTCTTTGCCTCTTGATGTATTATTCTCCTCCCATCTTCAAGTTTACCTCTCTTGATGTGCTGGTAGATTGCTTTCATAACTTTTTTCTGGGATTGCCTATCTGGTGTTATTATTTCGATCCCTTGTTCACCATATGCATCATGGTAAAGTTTACTCGAGATCGTACCATCAGTTGCCAGTAGCCCCGCTTTATCTACTGATTTGTAATTATTTATGGTATAAGCTGCACTAAGTCTTATCATATGGAGTAAAGGTATATCAACGGATTCCTGAATTTCTTCGTAAAAGTAGTGTGCCGTATTACATGGCATTATTAGGAAATCAGCTCCTGCCTCCTCCACGTTTTTTGCAGTCTCAGTCATATATGGTAGGGGGTTCTCACCACCTCCTATGATTGCTGGTGTCCTATCTGGGATCTTTGGGTTGCTGTCAATTATTATCCTATGGTGATCTTGGTCCTTCTCAACGTAGGTTGCTCTAATTATTCGCAGGTAAAGATCTGCGGTTGCCTCTGGACCCATACCTCCGATTATTCCTATTATCTTCTCTACCATTTCATCTCCTAAATTGTGTGGTTGAATTTAGAATTAACTGAACATCATAAAGCCAGAGTTATATCTGAAAAATCTATACTAGTATTGATAACGATGGAAGAAGGATTTGTAGAAGTAAGGGATCATAATATACATTTTATCCGTTGGGGATCTGCCGGATCCAAGATCTTGTTAATTCATAGCATGGGGATGGATGCACATAGTATGGATATGCTGGCTGATAACCTTAAAGAAGAATACCAGATACTAAGTTTGACAATACTAGGTCATGGTGATAGTAGTGTTCCTGAAAATCATATATCTCTACCGGAGCATGCTGGAATAATTAGACAGTGTTATACGAAAATGGATTTCACCCCAAACCTCCTAATTGGGCACAGTGTCGGTGGAATGATGGGTATGATATTGTCTGCGGAGCATCCTGAGGAACACCATGGTTTAATACTAGTAGATATCGCACCGTTTGAGTCTTCAGGAAGTAGCCGCCCTGCTCCTCCAGATTATTTCGCCACCGAGACTGCTGCAAGAGAATGGATAAGAGAAAGATACCCTGGATTTACAGATTACTACATAAATAATCGACTTGAATATGCTTTCTTAGAGAAAGATTCTGGTTATTATTTGAAACCTCGAGGTGACTCTATCCGGGCGGGACTTAGGATAGATTTATGGCCTTATGTAAAGAGGATGAGGGTACCGACACTCCTGATGATTGGTGAAAATAGCGATCTTGTAACACCAGAGACCCAAAAAGAGATGGAACGAATTATTCCTGATCTAGTTGTGGAAGTTGTAAAAGACACGGGTCATATGATACCACAGGATAAACCAGAGAAGTTTGAAAAATTGGTTAGAGATTTTTTGAATAAATTAGATCTTTGATCTTCCTTAACATGGTCTCTGGAACTCCCCATAACCGGGTTTCCCTACTACCTCTCCTTCTTCATAGATTAGTTCTCCTCTGACAAATGTCATAACGGGCATCCCCTTTCCCTTCATATCTTCATAGGGTGTAATTTTCTGAATTGTATGAAGATCTTCTCCTCTTATATGGAATGGTTTCTTCATATCAACAATTACTATATCGGCGTCAGCACCTGGCATTAAGTCTCCTTTCTTAGGATAGAAACCATTGATTTGTGCCGGGTTTCTGCTGAAAACCTCCACTAGTCTCTCGATGCTTATTCTGTCATTGTTAACAGCATCCAGCATAAGAGGTAGAGTGGTTTCTACTACGACGCCTCCACTGGGCGCTTCGAATATATTCTCCCACCCTCTTTCCTTCTCCTCTTTAGTATAAGGAGCATGATCACTTGCAAGTACATCTAAAGTCCCATCATTAAGTGCATCCCACAGCCTCATCTGATCTTCCTTTCCCCTGAGTGGAGGGTCAACCTTGGCATAAGGTCCTCTTTCCACCATAGTTTCTCTTGTGAATAGTAGGTAATTTGTGCTGGTCTCACCTGTGACCATTTGTCCCTTATTCTGGGCCCACTCAAGAATGTCTACTGCCCCAGCCGCTGTCATATGACATAAGTGTAGATGTGCTCCTGCTTCCTCAGCAAATAAAATACATCTCATGGTGGCCTCAATCTCAGCTATTGGTTCTCTAAAATCGCAGTGAGCAGTTGGATCAGTTCTGCCTGATTTTTTTGCTTCCTCCATACATTTGTCTACGATATCTCCGTTCTCTGCATGAACGAGTAGGGGTAGGTCTAACTCTGATAATGTTCTCATATGTTTGAGAAGAGTGTAATCGCTTGCTGCCAGTTCTTTAAACCGTGCAATTAGGAAACTCTTGAACCCCGTAGCACCTAGTTCAGCCATATCATGTAGGTTTTTCTCGGGTATCTCCCCTGCCCCACCAAAGAAAGCGAAATCTATGAGACTCTTCCTATCAGCTAGACTCTGTTTCTCTTTAAAGGCCTCAGCTGTCACTGTTGCAGGGATCGTGTTTGGCATATCGATTACTGTGGTAACACCTCCAGCCGCGGCAGCACTAGTCCCTGATTCAAAGTTCTCTCGCTCTGGAAAACCTGGATCTCTGAGATGAACATGCATATCTATCATACCAGGAAGTACTAGCTTATTCGACGCATCCACAACCTTGTCCGCCGGGGGTTCTCCTGTTTTAACAAGACCGATAATACTACCATTATCAACAATTACTGATCCAATTGTTAGTCCATTTGATAAAACCATTAAACCATTTTTTATAACGAGATCTACTGTCAATTTATACACTAAGAGAATACATTATCTTGGGATTTAATTAATTTTCATAAGAAATACCAAAGAATATAAAAATAATATGGGGCCTGATAAAGCCACAAAATTATTACCAAGTTATCCTATACGGCATTTTGTTTAGGCAGACCGCGCCATTCTCTGTAATAAGCACGATGTCCTCTATGTGTCCCCTATAATCTGTTTCTGGGTCTCTCCTATTAGGTTCATATGTCAATGTCATCCCTGGTTTTAGAGGTTGCTTATCAG
>WJIV01000233.1 GCA_014730055.1 Candidatus Bathyarchaeota archaeon | reverse complement strand
CTTCATACCTAAAAGCCTATTTAACATAGATAACCTCCCAAAAAGTCCGCCTCATAAAGAGTTGAATTTGATATTCAGAAGATTAAAGATATACAATATAGATTGAATGATGACCTTTTTAAAATATAACTTTCAATCATCACTCAGATAAAGTAGTTCTAATGAATAGGTTTAACCGTTAAAAACCCTACATATAATGAATAAATATGGGTCAGAAGATTGTATTAAAGGCATATCTCGAATCTAATGATAACGGATACTCATGGACAATTACCAGAGTTGATTCCCTTGGCGGCAACGTCAGGAAGTCAATGAAAGATTTCGTAGGACTAAAACTCATAACTATGCCAGAATATTGAGAGCGAATACAGAATAATCCTACACAACTATTTATAACGCTCAAACTGAGGAGTTGTGGGAAAAACCTTGAGGAAACCTCAGACACTAGAAAAAGTCACTTTAAAACTAGACCTCGACACCTCGATAAGAAAAGCACTACGTATTATGATAGACAATAACGAGTACTCCGCACAGGTCATGGATGGAAAGGAGATAATCTCCGAGATCACCGTCAGTGAGCTGCGCGAGGCTATCTGTCAAGGACTTCAATCCAGCACAACCATCCAGCAGCTGCTTCTAGGAAAAATTTTCCGCGAAATATTCTTCAAACAGGATGGGTAATTCTATGCATCTAGTTGAGATGTCCCGGCTTGGAAGAATGTGTTCAATGCGGAAGATGCTGCAGTCACCTTAGAAAAGGAAACGATACGGTAGGTCTCACCATATTCCCTGAGGAGGTCCACTTATTCCCTGAGTCGACTATAAGGCCACATTTGGGGAAGGGGATAGAAGGCCCCACCAAGATTTTCACATATCAGCACACGGAGAACATCTGCATACATCTCAAGGATAACCTTTGCAGGATATATGATCGAAGGCCTTTGATGTGCAGAAGTTTCCCTGTGAAAGTTGGAGCCCGAGGGTTGACCTTCAGCCCGGGTTGTAAGGCTTTTCTGAAGACGATTAAAAACTCAAAGAGCAAGAAACGGGATATGGAGGAAATACAAGCCGCTCTTGAGATAGCGGAGAGATTATATAATTTTCACTCGAGCTTGGATGAGGGCGAGAGAAAGTACCGTTTTAATCTTCTTTCTGGAAAGTGGGAGCCATACGGGTATTTAAGGTAAAAAGATAACAGGGTTTTTTGAATTTCTCCAACTAAACTATTTTCATAATATAAATAAGGAAAAGAGGGGATTATTCTTCTTTCCTGACGTATATTAGGTCGGTCTCTCTATCAAGGAGATTTATCCCATCATAAAGGTAGGCGTAAAATCGGTGTAGCCCTTCCTCTGCTGTTATATACTCGGCTCTCACCGTCTGGAATCCTCCCTTTTTAACTGAAGGCACATCAACTTCCCCAAGATCCACAGATTCCTCGGAGGGTGTATCAACCCAAAAGTGAACCGTGAGATTGGTAGTTGCTTCGTTCCCAAAAATCGTACATTCAGCTGTCAGGTCCTTGGTAAGATATGGGTAAGGCTCTGAGAGCACAAAAAGGCTAGTTATCTCTGCAATTGGGGCCCCGATATCTAGTGTTATGTAAGGTGACTCCCAGTAGAAGGGATCTCCACCCTTTAATCCATCCAGTATGACGTAAACGTCAGTTGTTCTCTGAGCTCTCACCTTGAAAGTTAGAATGACTTCTTCCTCTGGCCTCATCACCGGCACAAACTCTCCAGTTCCGAGGACCTCAAGGTCAACGAAGTTCGTGGTATTCAGATTAACGCTGACACTGGTCATCTCATCATCAGAAATATTCTCTAAGGTTAATGTGAGCCACTGCTCACCCACCTCGAGTTTCCTAGGAGAGAGCTCATAACTTATAGGTTCTCTTATTGGCATTTCTATCAGTTAGTAAAAAAATGAGATTTCATTTAAAGCTTAGTCGCCAGCCTTATTCGGTTTATATTTAGTGCTACAAACCTATATCTGGATAAAAAATGAGTGTAGGAATTGTACCAATAGACAGTTCAATACAAGTCACAATGAAGTGGCTTAAAGAGATACAGGAAGAGTTCAAGTGGCCAGACAAGGACAGAGTCTACGACGCCACCAAGGCAGTCCTCCTGGCGACGAGAGACAGGTTGACCGTTGAGGAAGCACACCAGTTTGCAGCACAGATACCGATGATAATGAAGGGAATGTTCTTCGACGGATATGACCCCACTGACAAACCCCTCCGTATAAGGGACAAGGAAAAATTCCTTGAACACGTGAGGAAACACTTTGGGAATAATCCCTTGGACTCTGAGGCAGCTGTAAGAACCGTTGCCAAGGTCTTGAGAAATAAGATCTCTCCGGGACAGTATGAGGATATAGTTGCCAGTATGCCAAAGGATATCAAGGAACTCTACCTGGAATAAACTAAAAAACTCCAATTTTTTCTTTCGAATAGAGAAGCTGTATCTTCAAGTTTTAGCAATTAGGCGTTTATCTGCAATTAGACCTTGTATTCTTCCTAAAAGATTAATACTTGTTTGACCAAAATGTGGGGTACACCAACAACACAACGAAAAAGGTGAACAAGATGGAACAAGGAAACGTGATATACATCGGAAAAAAACCAGTTATGGCATACTGTCTCGCTGTCATGACTGCCCTTAAAGATAAAAACTCAGAGGTCACGCTAATGGCCCGTGGACGCGCCATCAGTAAGGCGGTTGACGTTGCCGAGGTTATTAGAAACCAGTTTGTCTCAGACCTGAAAGTTAAGGACATCAATATCGGCACCGAGCAGTTAGAGACAGAGGATGGCGGACCGAGGAATATCAGCAACATCTCGATACTTCTGGAGAAATGAACCACTAATTCACTATTTTTTAAAAATTAAATTTTGTCTATATAATCAGGTAACTCAGTAATTGATTTTATTATGGTATCTGGGTTTGACTTGGAGAGACGTTGTATGCTCTGAGTCCCGGTGAGCACAGCCACCGTGTGAACACCGGCGTTTTTTCCCTCTTCGATACCTTTTACAGTGTCATCAACTTTGATAACCTGAGAAGGCTCGCCTATTCCGAAGTGCCTCATGCTCCAAAGTATCATAGCAGGATCTGGGCGGCTTACCCCTACCGTCTCGCTTGAGATCCAGTAGTCAATGAGCCCCAGTTCAATCCAGTTTAAGTGATCTACAATAGCCCTTGCAACATCTTGAGGGAATCCTGTTGAGGCAACTATTCTTATTTCTCTGGTTTTCAACTCGTTGAGGGTATCGGAGACCCCCTTTATCTCCTTTACATTTTGGATATTATCTAGCAGTTTAAGATGAAAGTGCTCATAGATCTCGTCTGCTTTGTTACCACCTAGTTCACTAATAACTGTATATTTATCGCGGCCCCTTTGCTCGTTAAGTACCTCGTAGGGTACGTCTACGCCATACCGTTCGAAGGCATCTTTGTAGCTTTTCAGTACCAGGGGCACACCATTAACTAGGTCATTTACAGTGGTACCAGCCATATCCAATACAGCTAGCTTGATGGCCATCAGATTTCCTCTACTATCTCATCCAAGGACTTACGCTTAGTCTTCTCTGTGAACTCAGGCCCATCAGGATAACCCAGCGGAGTAACTGCTACCACCTCTTCGTCTCCTTCGATGCCAATTACATTCTTAACCTTCTCATTATCAAAATCACCAATCCAACATGTGCCAAGGTTCTCAGCCCTTGCTGCGAGGATCAGATGCGTAAAAGAGATAGCAACATCCATTATGAAGCTCATCTCCCCCATATATCCACCTCTGTTAAAGCCAACTCGCCACCCTGTTGAAACTATTGCAATGGGTGCTCCAGCTATCCAAGACTGGCCTCCACATGCCTCAGCAAGTTTTCGGAGCTTCTCTTGGTCTCTAATAATATAGTGCTTCCACTTCTGTCTATTATGACCGCTTGGGGCTAGCCTCGCTGCATTAAGTATTCGATCCAATGCTTCCTCAGGAACCGGGTCTTTCTTGTATCTCCTTATGCTTCTTCTGGTCTTGATTACCTCATAGAATTCCATTTCGGATATAATAGTAAGCAGAGTATTTCAGTCTGGCTCAAAATGGACAATAAAATAGGGTAAAAAAGAATCAGCAGAATCTTTAAGCTCAAAATCGCCATTAGAAACATGGAATCTATTGATTATTTTGAGGTAGTGAAAAGGTACACTGAGATACCCGGTCCAGCAGGGCATGAGCACAGGGTCCAAAAACAGTTCATACAAGATATTGAGCCCCTAGCAGAAGTTAAGGAGACCAACGTAGGTAATGTTATCGCGAATTTACCAGGAGATGGACAGAAACTAGTGATATTCGGCCACGCAGACGAGATAGCCTACTATGTGCTCAGTATAACTGACAATGGTTTCCTCCACATAAGCAAAGGAAGAGCGAACAAAGTAACATACCCCTATACACTTGTAGGTCAAAAAGCCCTCGTACTGGGTGATGAAACGGATATTAGAGGAGCCTTCATATCCGCCACAGGTCATGTCTTAAAGCCAGATGAAAGAGAAAAGCCCCTAGAGCCCTGGGATGTGCTCGTCGATATTGGCGCCGAAGACCGGGATGAGGTTGAGAAACTGGGAATACATGTAGGTTCACCTATCATTTGGAATCCACTAACAGAGCG